>JANPIO010000133.1:0-16846 GCA_031425055.1 Phormidium sp. VAR_61_metabat_6 | reverse complement strand
GGTGAATCATAGAAATTTTTCTAGATAGGATTACGTTCAATTAGAAGCATCTCTTTAGTTTAGTGTTGGTGTAAGACATAGTTCTGTAGGTTGAGTGAAACAAATGGAACCCAACATCCCCGTCGCACCGTCAGGCTGCTGCTTTATCGGGTTACGCTGGCGCTCCATCCACTTGCGCTCACTGAAGAACTATCTCTCTTACACTAGAAGCACCTTTCCTCTTAGGTCATGCCCATGACCACAACGCTTGCCATCAACCTGCCTGAAGCGCTGCGCGTCAGCGACGAGCAGTTTTTGCAGTTCGTTAAAGCCAACCCAGATCTACGGCTAGAGCGCACTGCCACCGGAGAACTCAGCATCATGGCACCCACGGGTAGCGAAAGCGGCAGCTACAACTTTGAGCTTGGCATTGACCTAGGCAACTGGAATCGCAAATTCAAGCTAGGCAAGGCGTTTGATTCGTCTAGTGGGTTTCGTTTACCCAATGGGGCCATCCGCTCCCCCGACGTAGCCTGGGTCGCCTTAGATCGCTGGAATGCCTTGCCGCCCGATCAGCGTCAGGGGTTTGCTCCCCTGTGCCCTGACTTTGTGATTGAGCTGCGCTCACCCACTGATGATTTGGCCACTCTTCAAACCAAAATGCAAGAGTACCTTGATAATGGCTGCGAGTTGGGCTGGCTGATCGATCCGCAACGGCGTTTAGTTGACGTTTATCGCCCTGATCAATCTGTGGAGAGCCTTCCGTTCTCAGCCTTCCTTTCTGGAGGCAGCATACTCCCAGGGTTTGAACTAGATCTAAAAAGCATTTTTCCTGAGAATGAGTAGCAGTCTTAACTTAGTAGCGTTTTTTCCATAAAGGAGCTGTTTGGGTCGTCGGTGTAGTCGCCAAAGGGGCCTCGGTAGTCAAAGCCGTAGCGCTCATACAGGGTGCGGGCCGGGGCAAAAGCAGGGAACGCGCCCGTTTCTAGATACAGGTGGGTGTAGCCCCGCTGCCTAGCCACATCAATAATGTGTTCCAAAATGCTAGAGGCAATGCCCCTGCGGCGATGCGTTGCGGGCGTACGCATCGACTTAATTTCGCCACTGGTGGAGTCGAGTTCCTTCAGCGCGCCGCAGCCCAGCAGGTCGTCCCCATCCCAGGCCGTCCAAAAGGTGATGTTTGGTGCCCTCAGCTGCTCCAAATCCAGCGCGTGAACGCTGCCAGGGGGCGTAATCTCGTGCATGTTTTCCAGGTGTTCGCGCAGCAGGGCGATAATCTGCGGCCCGGTTAGGTCATCTTCGCGGATGTGCATTCGGCTCACCTCCCTAACGTGTTGGCAAATTTTACCGTTAGGAGATCTGGCCAAACCGTTGCCACTGAACCGGGGGCGGCATGAGAAATTCGTAGGCCCCTGCCGCCTGTCCTGGTGCGGCGGTGAGCACGATATCGAACGACAGCGACAGGCGTAGCTCATCGGTGTGGTTGGGTGTTACTCCGTGGCGCTGCTTGGCAGGGAAGACGATCAGCCGTCCCTCAGTGGGCAAATACAGGGCCTGGTCTTGGTTCAGATAGTTCCAGGTAGAGATGATGTCGGTATTCTCGCTGCCCAAGCCGGGGCTGACCTCGTTGGGGCGGGCATCGTCTAAAAACGTGAGGCAGCCCGCCGCATCGGTACCCGACTCGGGCACGGCGACGTAGTAGACGGCGCTGACGTGGGCGGTGTTGTGGCAGTGGGCACCGACCTCCTGCTGGGGGCGCGACACCACGGGCCAGGCCCGCTGAATGTAGAGATCGATCTGGCTGAGGTCGAGGCCTAGCTCGGTGAGGTAGTTCACCACATGGGTTTCGACCTGGCTGACCACCCAGCTAAACCGGGTATCGGTGTGCACTTTTTCGACGCCGTGCAGGTCGCCCGTCCAGGCCATTTCGGGAAAGTTGCGGGGTTCGCTGCCGTTGGCTTCGAGGTCAAGCATGGCTTCGGAGAGAGCCGCTTTGTGCTGGGCTGCATCAGGCAGGTCGCTGTAGTAGACGGCAAGGGGGAACCAGGTATCGACGGGCATTGGGGAGATGGGGGAGTTAAGGAAATGAGGAAGGGAGGGTTAAGCGAGGGCAAACGGGGTTGGCGCGGGTCTCTGCTGGATTGTACTGTTTAGTCTGATATAGCTCGACCGACCAGTTTAGGACATTGCTCAGCTTATCAGCCTAGGAGAGGCCAGCGATGGAGTGGATTACGACCCGACCCATTGCCCACCGGGGCCTGCACCAGGGGACAACGGTGCCAGAGAATTCGCTGACGGCGTTTGAGGCGGCGATCGCAGCCCACCACCCCATCGAGCTAGACGTGCAGTTACTCGCTGATGGCCACATGGCGGTGTTTCACGATCGCGACTTAAAACGGCTGACGGGCAAAAAAGTCCGCATTGCCCACCAAACCCTGGACACCCTCAAGCGCTATCGCCTCTACGACACTGACCAAATTATTCCGGCGCTGAACGAGGTGTTGGCTTGCGTTGACGGGCGGGTGCCGCTGCTGATTGAGATTAAAAACGAAAAAAAGGTTGGCCGCCCAGAGCAGGCTCTGGTGAAAACTCTGGCGGGCTACCGGGGGGAGTTTGCGGTGCAGTCGTTTAACCCGCGATCGCTCCAGTGGTTTAAGCGCCATGCTCCCGACATTATGCGCGGGCAGCTGGCCAGCCAGCCGCAGCAATTTTTGCGCAGCAACCTGCTGCTCACCTGGGCCAGTTCCCCACACTTTATTTCCTATAACGTCAAGGCACTGCCGACCCTACCCACCACCCTGGCCCGCCGCTACTTTAACCTGCCCCTGCTGGCCTGGACGGTGCGCTGCCAGGCCGAATGCGATCGCGCCATTCAGTATGCCGACAACTACATTTTTGACCAGTTTTAGCCCGGTCTCGGCAGCGCTCTCAGTAAACATTAACTTACCCCTCATCCCCGCTGCGGACAGATTGGGTAAATTATCGAAACGCTCACTGGTGTTGTGGTATGCCCCTCTCTATTGAAGGTTTATGGGCTGTGGCTAAGCTTCAGGCGCAGCTGTCACTGTGGTTAAACCCTATAGCTCGACCAGTGGGCAGTCCCTTTGCCCAATCGTGGATCTGGGCAGAACCCTCTACCTCAACCACCATGGCCTTGAGCACCGACGACACCTCATTGCAGCCCACAATTTCCGTCGTGATTCCAGCTTTGAATGAGGCGAGACAGTTGCCAGCGGTGCTAGACACAATCCACGCTGCCAACTCTACAGAGGTAATTGTGGTGGATGGCGGCAGCGCCGATGGTACTGCTGAAGCGGCTGAGGCTAAGGGGGCTAGGGTAGTAAACGCGAATCCGGGGCGATCGCACCAGCTCAACTGTGGAGCCGCTGTCGCCACCGGCCCCCTGCTGCTGTTCCTCCACGCCGATACCCGTCTGCCTGAGGGGTTCGACTACGCTATTCGGCAAACCCTGGCCCAGCCGGGGGTGGTGGCCGGAGCCTTTCGCCTTGCCATCGACGGCCCTGGCCGAGGTCTGCGCTGGGTGGAATGGGGCGTGAATCTGCGATCGTGCCTGCTGCAAATGCCCTACGGCGACCAGGGAATATTTCTAAAAGCTGAGGTGTTTCACAGCCTGGGCGGTTTCCCCGACCTGCCGATGATGGAAGACTTTGAGCTGGTGCGGCGGCTGCGCAAAATGGGGAGGGTGGCGCTCGCGCCTAGCACCGTGGTGACGAGCGATCGTCGCTGGCGCACCCTCGGCATCTGGCGCACCACCCTGGCTAACCAAATCATGATTGTCGGATACGTCCTTGGCATCAATCCCCAGAAACTGGCTCGCTGGTACAGAGATCAAGGGAAACCCCGCTAGGAGTATTGATTCAAAGAGTGGCTAACGCGGGTTACGTCTTCACAAACTCATCCACATTGTGGGTCGCGCTACTGGTTAACCTGGTTCCGGTGAGGTCTGGAGCGCTTGATCCAAGCTAACTCATTTACCCGATAACAACCCGCCGCTCAGGCGCTTCATCACCCGACCGGCAATATCGGCGTAGCGCACCTCGCCCGCCAAAATTTGCCCCAGCCGCTGGGTGGCTGTGGGTCGCTTAATGCCTACCCGATAGCCGATCCCCGGCACCCGAAAGAATAGCCCGGCAATGCGCTTGGCCCAGGGCATATCTTCACCCCAGGTAGCGTGCATGGTGGTGGTGTAGTTCGCCAGGGCTTGGGGATCTCCGCCCAGCGCTGCGTGGATCGCCTCAGCGGCCCGCACGCCGCTAATCATGCCGGGGCGAATGCCTTCGGCGCTGAGCGGATCGACGATCGCACCAGCCTCGCCCACTAGCACCGCCCGATGGGTGTGCAGCGGGTGGTTACCATCCCACAGCTTTAGCGGGTGGCTATAGACCGTGCCCTGGTCAAGGCTGACCCCAAAGGACTGGCTGTATTTTTCTAAGGCCTTGTTGTAGTCTGCCGGGGCCTGGCCCAAAAATGTGGCGGCCCCAATCGAGTAGCCCTCTGCTTTAGGGAAGTTCCAGGCGCAGCCCTGCTTGATGAGGCCAAACTCAAAGTTGATGGCGCAATTATCCCCCAGGGGTGCAGGCACTTCTAGCACGCTGGCGGTGCGCAGCGTCAGCTCAGGGAAGCCGAGCCATTTGGCCATGGGGCCAGTTGCCCCGTCAGCGGCGACGAGGTAAGCCGCTTCCAGCGTTCCCTCTGTAGTGGAGACCTGCCAGTAGTCGCCCTTATTCCCAATGCTAGTGACGGCTGTACCATCCTTTAGCTGTGCCCCTAGATTTTGCGCCTGCTGCACCAAAAAGTGGTCAAATACCTCGCGCTTCACCATCCAGATAGGGTCTGTGGTGGCGAGTTCGGCCTCAACGGGGTCGCCCAGCTTGTAGGTGTAGCGCACCCGGCGCATGGGGCGATCGATCGCCGGGGCAAAGTCAAAGTCAAAAAACTCCGCCACGCTGGGCGACACTGCACCGCTACAGGGCTTGTAGCGGGGTAGGGCATCCTTTTCTACGATCAGCACTGAGTGCCCCTGCTTGGCCAGGTGGTAGGCGGTAGATGCTCCGGCGGGGCCGGCCCCTACAACAATGACGTCGTACATCGGGTTTTCAGATCGGTAGATGGGGCACAAGGAAGTTGCCCTCATCCTACCGTTTTAGCGGTTTGGGAAGACCAGCACTGAAAATAGGTGCCCCCCCTGGGCATTGCGCATTTTAGGAGGCTCAGGGTTAAGTAAACAGATTGGGAGGTGGTGAGACAGAGCCGAACTCCTGACCATTGCCCCCTGGCGCTGAGCCATTTAATTGTTTTAGGTACCATGCAACGCAATTTCTTTAGAGCTCTCAAGATTAGTGCGTTGGGCTGTTTGGCCTTAGGCGTGCTGGCTAGCTGCGGTGGCGAAAGCCCAACCGCCACAACCTCTGAGACCGAACCTACCGAAACCGCCAGTGCTGAGGGCGAAACCGGCACGTTGGTGATTCGCGCCAATGGCGAAGATTTTGTGCGCCAGGGGTTTACCACCAAAGACGGTTGGGAAATCGAGTTTGACAACCTCTACGTGTCTCTGGCCGATATCACCGCCGCCCAGACCGACCCGCCCTTTGACCCCCAGGCGAGCGATACCCTAGAGGCCAAGGCCGAAGTCAAGGTAGACGGTACCCAAGTGGTCGATCTAGCTGAGGGCGATGAGGCGGCTGAGCCGGTGGCCATAGGTGAAGTAGAGGCTCCGGCGGGGCGCTTTAATGCCCTGGCCTGGCGCATGGTGCCTGCCGAAAGCGGCCCTTCAGAAGGCTACTCGATCTGGATGCAGGGCACAGCCACCAAAGAGGGCGAAGCGATTCCCTTCACCGTCAAGGTGAATGAAGAGCTGGCCTTTACCTGTGGCGACTTTGTGGGCGACGATCGCAAGGGCATTCTCACCGCTGGAGAAGCGGCTGACCTAGAGGCTACCTTCCACTTTGACCACCTGTTTGGCGACGGCAGTGCCCCAGCCGACGACAGCATCAATACGGGTGCCCTGGGCTTTGAGCCCCTGGCGGCCCTGGCCGAAAATGGCGTGGTCGATGTCGATAGCGCTGCCCTCCAGGCAGAGCTATCAGATGCCGACTACACCACCTTTCTCTCGATCTTGCCCAGCCTGGGCCACGTGGGCGAAGGCCACTGTGCAGAAGTTAAGCTAACTACCCTATGAAACTCAATCTGACATTGGCATTGACCTTAGGATGGGCTGGCTGGGCATTGCCGGCGATCGCCCATGGTTTGACGGTGGAGCATCGCCAGGTCAGTTCTGTTGAAATCGAAGCTCGCTTTGAGACCGGTGAGCCAATGGCCCAGGCTCAGGTGCTGGTCTACGCGCCAGCTAACCCCACCGAACCCTGGCAACAGGGCACTACCGACGACCAGGGAAACTTTAGCTTTACCCCAGATACCTCCCAACCCGGCAGTTGGGAGGTCATGGTGCGCCAGGCGGGTCACGGGGTGGTGACCACCGTTCTGGTAGAAAATCCTTCCCCTGAAAACTCCGTTTCTGACCCTGAGACAGAGGCGGAAGGAGAGTCCAATTCTTTAATCTCTCCTAGTACTGGCCTATCTCCCGTTCAGCAGGGTATTACTATTGGCTCTGTAATTTGGGGCTTTATCGGCACCGCTCTATTTTTTGCCAGAGGCAAGCGCTAGTGCACATTCCCGACGGAATCTTACCAGCCCAGGTCTGCGCGGCTGGATATGCCATGACTGGAGTAGCCACCTGGTATTCTCTGCGGCAGATTAACCGCAAACCCGACCCTGCTGCCGAGATTCCCAAGGCGTCGCTGTTGACGGCGGCGTTTTTTGTGGCCTCGTCTATCTATATTCCGGTGCCGCCCGCCAGCGTCCACCTGATTTTGAACGGGCTGTTGGGGGTGGTGCTGGGCTATTTTGCCTTTCCGGCTATTCTGATTGGCCTATTTTTTCAGGCGCTGGTGATTGGCCACGGGGGCATCACCACTCTGGGGGTAAATGCGGCGATGATGGGCATTCCAGCGCTGGTGGCTTACCACATCTTTCAGCTGCGCAATTCTTTGGGGAAGCCCTTGGCAGAGCCAACTCGCACGGGCGTATTTGCGTTTTTGGGCGGTGCTTTGGGCCTGGGGCTCGCGGCTCTAATCTTTTTGGGGCTGATTATTTTCAACATTCCCGCCGAGCTCAACGCGGGGGCGGAGCGGGCGGCGGTGCTGACGCTGTCGGTGGGTCATGTGCCCTTGGCTATGATTGAAGGCATATTTACGACCATGCTGGTGCTGTTTTTACGCCGGGTGAAGCCCGAGCTGCTGGAGGGTTAGGCCACCATGGGAGCCGCTAGTTTTGATACTTATGTACACCGCGAGTCGATGATTCACCGCTGGTCGCCTCGGCTGAAGCTGGTCAGCTTGCTAGTGCTGATGTTTGCCTTTGCTATGGTGCATCAGCTGGCCCTGGTGCCCTGGATGCTGGGTCTGGCGGCCACGCTCTACGGGCTTTCGGGGCTGCCGGTATCGTTTTTGCGGCAGCGGCTGAGCTATCCGGGGCTGTTTATTCTGTCGTTGGTGGTGGTGCTGCCGCTGACGGTGGGCGATACGGTGCTGGCTCAGTGGGGGTGGTTGACCCTGCGCCAGGAAGGATTGCAGGCGACGCTGCTGATTGTGGGGCGATTTTTGTCGATTTTGACCCTGGGGTTTATTTTGCTAGGGACGACGCCGTTTTTGACCCTGCTAAACGCGATGCGATCGCTCGGTCTGCCCACCATTCTGGCGGATATGACGCTGCTCTCCTACCGCTACCTGTTTGAAATTGCCGCCATGCTGGCCACCATGCAGCAGGCGATGCGGCTGCGGGGCTTTGGCCAGCGGCGGCAGCGCTGGCTGCGGGTGAACGGTCAGGTTATGCAGCAGCTGGCGATGCGGGCGGGCAACCTGCTGATTCGCAGCTATGAGCAGTCTGACCGGGTCTACCGGGCCATGCGGCTGCGGGGCTACGGCTACGGCGGCAAGGTAGTGGTGGGCCAGAGTGCGGCGGCGCAGCCCGGCACCCTGAGCTGGGTGCTGGCGGCGGCGGTGTTGACGGCGGCGGTGAGCCTAGTAATCGCTGAAGGATTTTTGCGCCTGTGATGGATACGCCGATGATGAATTCAATTTCGACTGAGTTTGACCCTTTAGCCATGGCCCAAAAGCCCGAGCGGCAGGCGATCGCGGCCCTCGATCTCTGCTTTGGCTACCCCGATCAGCCTGAGGTACTGGGGAATATTTCGCTGACGATCGATGAGGGCGATCGCGTCGGCATCATTGGCCACAACGGCTGCGGCAAGACCACTCTGTTTATGCTGCTGTGCGGCGTACTCGCCCCCGCCGCTGGCGATATTCACCTGTTTGGCGAACTGCTTCAGCCCGGCCAGTTTCGTCCTGAGGTGGGGCTGCTGTTCCAAGACCCGGATGATCAGCTGTTTTCTGCGTCGGTGCGCGACGACCTGGCCTTTGGCCCCCAAAACATGGGCCTTGACCCAGCCGAGGTGGAGGCGCGAGTTGCTCAAGCTGCCGATATGGCGGGCATCACCCACCTGCTCGATCGCCTGCCTCACCACCTGTCAGGGGGGGAGAAACAGATGGTGGCGATCGCCGGTTTGTTGGCCATGACTCCCCAGATCATTCTCTACGACGAACCCACCGCTAGCCTCGACCTGCGCACCCGCCGCCGCCTGATTCGCTTTTTGCAAAACTCCACCGAGACCGTGCTGATCTCCTCCCACGATCTGGAGTTTGTGCTGGAGGTGTGCGATCGCGTCATCTTAATTGACGAGGGCCGCATCATTGCCGACGGCTGCCCCCGCCAGATCATGGGCGATCGGGCGCTGATGGAAGCCCACGGGCTGGAGAAGCCCCACTCACTGATTCCCCACGTTGATTCCCACCACGGGGGGTAAGGGGTGCAGGTTTTTTGCGTTCGAGGCAAGGTTGAACCCTTGGGACTCTCCACGGTCTAATACCAAATCCTACTTGGCTACCCCCGATTCAGCAGGGCGAATGCCATTCGCCCCTACGGTTTGGCCTTTTGTGAATCGGGGTTATCTGACTCGGATTTGGTATAAAACCAAGAAAAAAGGGGTTCCTGCACAGGTCAGGAACCCCTTTCGCTATCTCTCTAGTCTCAACCGGCTAACAGGCTGATCTATTCGGGCTTCTTCTCCGGCATCATGCATTTGTCGGAGTCGCAGCCAGCGGGGCCAGCCTCGATCACCTCGCCCGCGTCGTAGCGCGACAGGGCGACGTGGAAGTTTTCCGTACCGCGCCGCGCTTCTACCTGCTGCTTGAGAGCCTCGAATGTGGCCTTGTCGATGGGCTCAAAGGGCAAGCGGGGGAAGGTTTGCAGGTCGTCGAACCGGGCCAGCAGGGCGGCAGAAATGTAGCCTTCGTCGTTTTGGATGGTTTGGTAGATGCGCTCAGCTAGATCCTCTAGCTCCGGCTCGCGAAACTCGATGGTGGCCGAGGTGTTGTGGGTGGTGTAGTGCTTCTGCACCTGCATGTAGAAGTCAAACTGGGCCGCCGCTGAGAATTTCTCGATGGCGATTTCGTCGGCCCCAGGCAGGTTGGCCCAGAGCACCTCGACCGGAATTTCGACCAGCCACTCGGTGCAGCGCGGGTCAAAGGGATCGTCGAGCAACCCGCCGTTCTCGTCCTTATCGGTCTGGGAGGGCACGATGGAGTAGCCGTAGTCGATGCAGGCCATGGCCACCGGGTCGTTTTTGCGGAAGGTGATGCGGCGAATGAAGCGCTGGGCCTTGGGGGGGTGCCAGCCGGGGCTAGCACCCGTGAGCAGCGATTTGGTGCCTGCGGGCTGTACCGTGGTGCAGCGGTTGGGGCGCACTAGGTGGTGGCGATCGCAGTACTCGCCCACTACCCGGTGCACAGTATCCTTCCAGCGAGTTAGATATTCCTGCTCTTTGGCCTTGAAATCTAGCCCCTGCATGGTGTTGGGGCGGCCTATCTCCCACCAGCGCAGCCACTCGACCCCCAAGGCGATCACAAAAAAGTCAAACAGCCCGGTGAAGGAGACACCGACGATCGGGTCTTCCAGGCGCGACTTTTGGTAGCGGGGTTCCTGGAACTGGTGATTCAGCAGTACCGCGACGGATAGAGCGGCAGCGGTGAAGGCGTCTTCTTGATCTTTTAAGTTCTCAGGATCAAGCTGATTGAGGTGCACTTCGGCCAGATTGCAGTGAAAATTGGATCCAATTATCTCGCCGCACGGATTCAAACCGTATCGATCGCTACCATTTGCGCGCTTTTTCGCCTCTCCGGCCCACTGGATTGCGCCTTCGCCCGAGTAGAACTGCTTGCGTACCGAATCAACACAGTCTTGCAGGCTGGGCTTGGTGTGAAAGACGCGGGTGTGATTGGCCATGCGCAGCACGTCGCGCTCGGGGTCGATGCGCCAGTTGCCCTCGCCATCCTGCTGCCAGAGGTTGTCTTTGGCGCTAGCGGCCAACTCGTCGTTGCTGTCGAACTGGCGCATACCAGCACTGTTGTGGGTGAGATAGCCTTCGCAGTAGAAGCAGTGGGCTTCTTCCACTTCAATGTCGTAGGTCTGAATGGAGTTGTAGCTGCCGATGCCCTTCACCGTAACAGGCACATCCAAACTGATGTCGGCCTCTGCCACATAGCGCTCATAGTTGGCGTCGGTTTGACGCGATCCTTCAAAGCCCATGCCCCTCATTTCGCTATAGGTGTAAACCTCACGCATGAGCGTGCCGGGCACGGTAAAGCCATACATTTTTAACCCCTGGCGCAACTCTCCCTTGACCGAATGGGGAGCAATCAGGCTGTTGTACTGGCCTTTCAGGGCTGGAATCGTGAGGTTGTACTTAACCTGCCAGGTCTCAATCTGTGGACGCACCAGGGTCAACCGTCCGGCAATACCCAAACTCGACAGCACCACCGCTACCTGTCGCGCGAAAGTTGGGTATACCGTAGTCAGCAAGTGGGGAGGGCGGTTGTTGACGGCCCCATCGCTATCGACTAAGCCTGCCAAATAAGCCGCTCGTACCTCTATAGAGCCCTGCAAAATGAATGTGGGTACCGTCAGAGGCTGGTTGGGCTGCTTGACGTAGTGATGAAAGTATTCCGCTAGGCGAATGGAAGAACAAACTGATTTAGCGGTGTTCTCTCCGGCTACGGTGCCGTGGGTGGCGGTCAGGCCAAACTGGGCAAGAGCGCGGTCAAGCTTCTGCTGAAGGAGAGCCGTAATTTCGCTGTCGGTGCCATTCATAGCCCATTCAACTCGGCCATAGGGTTTGCCGTGCTTGTTGCGGCCCAGGGCCACGTAGCCATCCCCATGGGTATAGCCAATTAGCCAGGCAATCTCTGTGCTCAATGCCGGAATGCTCAGGTTCTTAGCCGTTCGGCTTTGATCGGGCCGAGTCGCGGTGAAATCTGGGGGCAGAGCTGTGGGCGAGCCCGACAAGATTTGGGTGCTGTGCATGAGGCGATCGCCCGCAGTCAGCTGATCGACTCGTTTCCACTGTATCTGCCCCTTGGCATCGGCCAAGACGGCTACTCGGTGGTTTAGGGTCGCTCTGGGCAGGGGGCCATTGGTTTCGATTTCGTACACATCCTGAATACCTTGGTCAAACTTATTGACCACTCGCCGGAAACCCAAGGGAGTTTGTACCTGATCGCCCACCTGCACATCCCGAATCGGCACCAGCCCTTTCGAGGTGTGTACCAGGGCATCTTCGGGCAGGCAGCGGCGGATGTTTCCGGCTACCACGCAGGCGGCGGCTTCGTCGATCAGCAAGCAGCACTCGACCGAGTTGAGCTGGCGGCCCAGGGCTTTGTTGAGAATGCTGGCGCAGCGATCGTAGAGCAGCGATAGACGCACGGGGTTGGCGACGCCGCCAAAGCCCTTGAGCTTTTCGCCAGCGGGGCGCACGTCGCGCAGGTCGATGGTGACGTTGACCTCGCCCGTGAAGCGATCGTCGGTAGATAGCTCCAGCAGGGTTTCGTAGGACTTGACCCAGCCCTGGCGGCTGTCGCCCACGCGAATGGTGACCTGGTTGCCCTCAAGGGTAACCTCGGTAACTTCACGGCGATCGGCCACCGGGGTTTCACCAATGTCGCCCGCCATGGTGACGACTAGGCGATTGCGAATGGCGGGAATTTGGTTGATGTACTTGGGTTCAAGAATCGCCCCAGTGCCGCAGCCCATCATGGCCAGGTCCATCATCAGGCCGAAGGCGCGCCAGTCAACCACGTCGGTACTGGTGCAGTTGTAGGCCCCAGAAAAGTTCTCGGGCTGTTTGCTCCAGTCGGTGCCGCCCACCCACAGCCAGCGACCCGAGGGTAGCGCCTTGACCTGGCGCTGCATGCGGTTGAGCAGGGCGGCTTCTTCGTCGGTGAGGTTGCCCAGCTCGACGAGACCAGCTAGGGTGCGATCGCACACCTGATCCCAGGTTTCGCGCTGCCCCTCTACCACCTCGCCCCGACGGCTGTAGGTGCGATAAAACACAGGAAACGCCGCCGGAGCTGCCTCAGGGAATGGCCCCTGTGACCGGGTACGGGGAAGTTCTTGAACCATGGGATCAGCCTTTTGCTAGCAAGAGAGTACGTAGATCGGCGCATTGCCCATACCCAGAGGTAGAAACCCGCATGCATCGGTAGATTCTCGCCTGAGCCGAGTAAAGCGCCCCAATGGTCGATCATCATAACTGATTATTTTTATATATAGCGTCCGGCAGCTAACTTTCTCCAGACATAGCGCTAAATCTAGAATCGCCCAGTTGTATAGAGTTCAAGTCCTAAATTAGGATCTCAAGTTGTGTTGCAAGGTCAACCCTGATCCCCAGGTTTTTGTCATGATTAAATTGGGATCCAAAATTTCTATACAAGCCGTTTCTAAACAATGAGAGGCCCCATGGAAAAAGTCTGCTGGGAGCAGTTTAAGCACCGCTACGAAGGCCCCGACGGCCAGCTTAAAGCCTGGGCCGACTATCAGCGGGCCTACCAACAGTGGCGGCGATCGTGCCTAACCGATGCGGCGTCCCTAGGGTCAAGCCATCAGTAACATCTTTTCCCACTTCAAATAGAGGCTTTGACTACCCCTACAACGCCAAAAGATGGCCGAGAGACTTATAGGTTTCTCGGCCATCTTCTAAGGACTTCTCCAGTGGGCTGATTAGGGCTGAATCTAGCTGACGGGCACCGCCACAGCTTCGGTTTCGGCGGCAGCTGTGGCCTGATCGGTGAGTTGCTTGGCCTCTAGGTAGGCGGCTAGCTGTTCTTCAATGTTCTGCCGCACGAGCTGACGAAAGTCGATGAAGTGCTCGGCCTGGGCACACACCGATATATAGTTGGCGGCCACCGCCGGGTAGCGCCACAGCATAATGGCCAGGTTGATCCAAAACCGCAGGCGGGTTTTGCGCAGCACGCCCTGCCGCCACACCACAATTAAAAAGGCGCGAATGGTGACCCAGTTGACATCGGGGGCACCGGCAGAGGTGGTGCGGTTTTTGTAGTTGCGCTTTTGGGCCTCGCCCAGCATCAAAAAGTGGCGGAAAGTGCGGTTCAGCACCACCAGCGGGTCGTAGAGATCCCAAAACACCTGAATGTACTCTTCGGTGATTTCTTCGATGGGCCGGGTGGGCACGAAGTTCATCAGGGTGGTCTGGTTGATGTCGGCACTCTTGCTCAGCAGGCGGCCTTCTTTCTCTAAGCGGTGAGATAGGGCTGTGTCGGGCAGGGCTTGCAGCATGCTCACCAGCGCGGTGGGGATGGCGGTCTGCTCAACAAATTCGTAGATGCGCCGACCGGCCCCAGACTTTTCTCCGTCGAAGCCGACGATCAGCCCAGCCATCACCCGCAGCCCCGCCTGGGCAATGGAGATCACCGACTCCGAGAGGGGGTCGCGCATGTTCTGAAACTTTTTGGTCATGTTCAGGCTTTCGTCGTCGGGGGTTTCGATGCCCAAAAAGACGGTGCCAAAGTTGCAATCAACCATCATCTGCATCAGTTCTGGATCTTGAGCCAGATCGACCGAGGCCTCGGTGGCAAAGGAGAAGGGGTAGCCATGCTCCTCCATCCAGGGTTTCATGGCCTTGAGCAGGAGTTTGACGTTGCGCTTGTTGCCGATAAAGTTGTCGTCAACCATGAAGATGCTGCGCCGCCAGCCCAGGTCGTAGAGACATTGCAGCTCGGCCAGCAGCTGCTCGGGGTCTTTGGTGCGCGGTTTGCGGCCGTAGAGCACAATGATGTCGCAAAATTCGCACTGGAAAGGACAGCCCCGCGAAAACTGCACCGACATCTCGGCATAGGCATCCATCTCAAGCAGGTCGTAGCGGGGCACAGGGGTGCCGGTGACATCGGGCTTTTCGCCGCCGGAGCGAAAGGTGCCGCGCTGGTCGCCCCGTTCCACTGCCTCCACAAACATGGGCAGGGTGATTTCCCCTTCGTCGAGCACCAGAAAATCAGCTCCGGCGGCTTCAGATTCTTGGGGGATGGCGGTGGGGTAGGGGCCACCCACCGCCACCAGCTTGCCATAGCGCTTAGCGGTCTGCACGGCGTCTAAAAAGTCTACGCGGTGGACGATCATGGCCGAGATGATGACAATGTCGGCCCAGCGCCACTCGTCGTCGCGCACTTCCCGCACGTTGCGGTCTACTAGCTTGTAGTTCCAGGTTTGAGGCAAAATCGCCGCTACGGTCACTAGCCCTAAGGGGGGCAACTGCGCCTTTAGCCCAACTAGCTCTAGAGTTTTATCAAATGACCAAAAGCTCTGGGGAAAGCGTGGATAAACTAAAAGAATATTCATAGAGACCGTAAGGGTATTCTCGCCATGCTACGGGAGTTATCTGAAATAATCAAACGCAAAACTTGAGAATGTGATACCTAACGGTAACAAAAACTTTAGAAAAACCTGGGGTATAAATCCTCAACTTGTCGATCTTGCTGATCGCGATCGCAGACTAATGTTTGGCCTGTGCATGACCTAGAGACGGGGGAACCCCACAATTAGTTCGCGGCGGGCCGACGAGCTTTGGCTGGGGGACGACAGTTGTCGCAATGCCCACACCCCCCTAGGCACTGCGCCTCGCTGCGAAAACCAAAGGCCACGAGCAGAGCCTGCCAGCGACA
The DNA here is from genome assembly GCA_031425055.1 of Phormidium sp. VAR_61_metabat_6. GTDB lineage: Bacteria > Cyanobacteriota > Cyanobacteriia > Phormidesmidales > Phormidesmidaceae > Nodosilinea. Next base: position 1,724 of record JANPIO010000133.1, on the reverse strand, counting down.
CTGACGGCTGTGGAGGAACTGATGCATCTGCTGGCTGGCCGACTCCTGCGATCGCACCGATTGCGCTGCCCTGGCAATGAGCTGGTACTGAAACGGGCTCACCCACTCCAACTGACCGACGCTGTGCAGCCACGACAGGGAAATAGCTCCGTGCTCAAACTGCTGGCTAATGTCGCGCACGTCTCCCTCGGTTGGAATTTGGCTCACCAAGCGCTGGGCCTTTTGCTGGAGGGCCTGGGTTTGGGTTTCGAAGAATTTGGCTCGCTGGCGATCGCCCGGTTCTAGCCAGCCCGTCGGCTCGCTCACCAGGGTCAGAGCCTCGGCGGTGTTGCCATCGCGCCCGGCTCTCCCCACTTCCTGCACGTACTCAGTAATGGTGCAGGGGGCCTGGTAGTGCACCACCCAGCGGGTGTTGGACTTGCTGATCCCCATGCCAAAGGCTGAGGTGCAGACCACAAACTGGAGTTTGTCGGCCATCCAGTCGGCCTCGATCTGGCGGCGATCGCGGCTGCTCAACCCGGCGTGGTAGGGCGCTACTCGATAGCGATCGCCCAACTGCTGGGCCAGCGCCTCGCTGTCTTTGCGAGTGCGCACATAGACCAACCCCGCCTGGTTGGGGTGCTGCTCAAGGTAGCGCTTCAACACGCCCTTACGCTGGCCCTCGCTAACCACAGCCTTCACCCGCAAATTTAAGTTAGGACGATGGGGGTTAAGCCGCACCACCTGGGGTGACTGAAGCTGTAGCACTTCGCGCAGAACGGTTTGGGCCACAGGGTCGGCGGTGGCGGTAAAGGCCGCAATGGGCAGGGTGCTACCATCCGGGCGGCAGTCTAGTAGCGCTTTTCGCACTGCCCCCAGGCGGCGATAGGCGGGGCGAAAGGTTTCACCCCACTGCACGAGGCAGTGGGCCTCGTCTAAAATCAACCCGTTGAGTCGGAGTTTTGGTTGGCAGAGCCGCTCCCAAACGGGCGGGCTGAGCAAGGTCTCAGGCGAAACGTAGAGCAGCCGCAATTCCTGCCGTTCTAGCGCCCTGAGGGTGCGGTGACGCAGGGGTGGCGGCAACTGGCTATGGAGGGTGGCAGCGGGCAGGGCTTTGTCGTGCAGCTCTTGCACCTGGTTTTCCATCAGCGCCACCAGGGGCGAAACCACCAGCGTCAGGCCCGACTGAAGCAGCGCCGGTAGCTGAAAGCAAACCGATTTCCCGCCGCCGGTAGGCAGCACCACCAGAATATCTTGACGATTGAGCAGGGCCTTGACGATCGCATCTTGAGGTGGGCGAAAGTCGCTATAGCCCCAAATCTGCTGAAACGCCTGGAGCACGCTAGCCCAGGCCATGGACTGTTCTGCCATCGTCACACCCTGAATCGTGCCTTCAGAATGCCCAAGTCAGCCCCGCAAGTCAGCCCACGGTTGGCAGCATGTATGCAAGGAAGGGGATCGTGCTCAGGCGCGATCCCCTTCCTATGAATGGCTACCGTTACCCCAGCGGGGCATGGTGCCTAATGGGTTTATCCCTGGGTTTTATTCAAAGATGAAGGGGAAGTTGTAGCCCACGCCCAGGGAGATGCCCAGAGCAAAGCCGCTGGTGACGCGGAAGTTGCCCACGGCGTTAAAGGTAAAGTCGCGGGAGATAGGTACGTCGGCCCCAGCATTGATCAGCAGACCCACATCGCCACTGGTGGGAATTTCAACCCCAGCTCCAACGTAGGGCTGGGCGCGAAAAC
>JANPIO010000132.1:0-4829 GCA_031425055.1 Phormidium sp. VAR_61_metabat_6 | reverse complement strand
CCGGCCTTAAGCCACTGAAGGATAGGAAACGTTGCAATGCTGTTCAAGTACGCCCAAGGGTCTAATCAGAGCAGAGTAAAAAAATGAGAAAATACCCCGTTGCCTGGTTCTATCTCTTGGCTTTTGGCATCTCATGGCTTGGCTTGATTCCAGGAGTCCTCGGTTCGCTGGGGATTGCCCCCTTTGACAGTCCCTTCGTCCCGTTCCTTGGCATCCTGTTTTCCATTGGTCCCGCCCTTGCCGCTGTAATCATGTCCCAGATCACACAGGGTAAGACGGGCGTTCAGCACTTGCTCAGGGCCTTGCTTAAATGGCGGGTCGGCTTGGTCTGGTACATCGTCGTGTTGCTTGGCCCTATTGTTATTTTTATTGCAGGGAAAGTTATTACAAAATTAATGGGCTTGACTGGAGCACCCGCAGCGCTTCCAAGTAATCCATTTCTCTTTGTTGCTGGCCTGTTGGTGATGATCATCTCGAACACAGGCGAAGAAATTGGGTGGCGGGGGTTTGCGCTCCCACATTTACAGAAACGATATGATGCCCTATTCGCCACTCTGATTGTGGGACTGTTGTGGAGTTTATGGCATTTACCGCTGGTCTTTCTGATGGGCAGCCCGATGGCTCAGTCTCCTTTACTCTGGTTTATTAGCATCGTTGCCAGTGCTTTTATTTATACCTGGCTTTACAACAGCACCCAAGGCAGCATTTTGCTAGTGGCACTTTTACATGTTTCAGAGAACCTGTTTGGAGCATTGATATCTGGGGTCTCTCCTGTCGCCTATGCTCTCGTGAATTGTGTGGTAGCAATCATCCTGATTTTAACGTTTGGGAAAGCAAATCTCTCGTACCGAAAACGGGTTTATGTGAACTAATATTGCAGCCAATTGTTAGTGCTCCCAGAGTGAGCAACACCGAGGATAAAGCAGTAGCACTATGGCCCACACAGATTTCACACCACAGCATCGCGCTATCGGCAGAACCGCAGCTTGGGCTGTCTTCTTTCTGGGGATACTGTACGCAGTGATAACTCTTCTCGGATTGCACTCCCTCAAGTCGACTCAAGATCCAATCAGTGATCCATTCTTCTTCATTATGGAACTGCTGATAGTTCTCATGGCACCATTGATGGTTATCAGTATGATCTCAGTTCATGCCTATGCTTCTTCTGAGGTCAAGATCTATAGTTTTACGGCACTGATTTTTATGATTCTGATGGCGGGGATCACCTCCAGTGCCCATTTCGTCATCCTGTCGGTCGGTCGTCAAATTGAGTCTGTCGGATGGCCATGGGCTTCCCTATTCTTTTCTTTCAAGTGGCCGTCTGTGGTCTATGCCTTGGACATCTTGGCATGGGACTGGTTCTTTCCCCTATCAATGCTCTGTGCTGCCCCTGTTTTTAAGGGAGAAAAGCTAGAGAAAACAGTGCAAATTCTCATGATTGTCAGTGGTGTCTTGAGTCTGGCGGGTTTGATCGGTGTGCCCCTAGCGGATATGCAAGTCCGCAATATCGGAGTCCTTGGCTACGGTGTAGTGGCTCCTGTGGTGTTTCTGCTGTTGGGTTTGGTGTTTGGACGTACTCCAACTTGGGGGAGGCGAAATTGATGACCCATCACCGTAAATCTGGCGTTTATCTACGCCTGTTGGCATTCTTTGCCTTAGCGTTTGCTTGGTCATGGGCCTTCTGGCTGCTGGCTTCGGTTGTCAGACCTCGGTTGCCCACCGTCGGGATAATGCTGTTCATCGCGGGGAGTTTTGGCCCCGGTATCGCGGCGATCGCGGCGGTGAGGTACACAGTTGGACCGGACGGGCTGCATTGTTGGCTCAGGCGATCGCTGCAATGGCGGGTTGGGTGGCGTTGGCTGGCGCTCTCGTTTTTCTTGCCTCTGGCGGTCATGGGTCTGGCTGCCGCTATGCACATCGCCTTGGGCGGCACGATCGCCCCCTCCCCCGCGTCCGGGCGTGTGCTCCTAGCCGTGGTGAACTTTGGGGTTCTGCTGCTGTTTGGTGGCCCGTTGGGCGAGGAATTTGGCTGGCGGGGCTATGCATTGCCTGTTTTGCAAGAGCGCTATAGCTGGCGCGTGGCTAGCCTTGTTTTGGGCACGGTGTGGGGCGCGTGGCACCTGCCACTGTTTTATATGGCCGACACGGCGCAAAGCCATATTCCATTTGGGCTATTTATGGTGAGCACGGTGGCTCTGTCGGTGCTGTTTGCATGGCTATTCAACCATACCGAAGGCAGTGTGCTGCCCGCTCTCGTGCTGCATACTGCGGTCAACGGTTGGGGGTGGGTCATACCAGTCATGGTGATGCCAGATGGGAGTAATCTACGACCCTATGGGCTGGCAGTAGGACTGCTTGTGGTGATCGCCCTCGGTCTATTGTGCGATGCGGAACCCCATTCGCATCGGTCGAGCCCTTGATGACGTAGGGTGCCTCAGACTCCCCAGCTACTTTTACTTCAAATTCGAGCGTCATCTTGTCGGAGTTAGCCCCGGCCATCTGCCTGAACGTAGCGGGTGTAAGCGCGAATAGCAACAGTTCAGGGTGCAGGAAACGACGCTGATAGCCTTGGAAGCACTCGTATAGCTGAGCTGATGGGGGCGATTACCTACAGAGCATCCTCCCAGCCCCACTAACTCACGGGTTAACTCACTGATCTGGTGAAATTGAGTGAGTTTTTGTAAGCTTAGGGCGCAGATTAGCGGAGTAGTGGGTTGAGTAGTTGCCTACTCGCGTAACTAACTGATCTGTCTTACCACACACCTATACCTACAGGATGTCCTGATGTAGCTGAGTGGCAATTGTCCAGCACAGTGTTGGACCAATTTTGGAACGTTTCACGAAAGAGCTGGCGAGAGAGATTGTGATGCTGCTCTGCGGCGCGGGGCAACTAGCCTGAGCCACTATGCGGTCTGATTGTCACCGCCTCCCATCCTGTAGAAGGCAGGTATCGTGAATCAGACAGGGCCAGCAGTAGTGCGCATTGACTCTAGCCGCACCGTGGCGACCCAAGTGCCCGATGGCTTCAACGACCCATTTTTCGCCAGTTCTTTGGCAATCAGGTGCCCGACTTGCCTGCCGAACAGAGTGAACGCGGCGTGGGTTGCGGGTTTATCACCGGCTGCGATGGTCGAATTATCACCAACTCCACGGCGTGGACGGGGCCGACCAGGTGAAAGTGACCCTCAACGGTGGCCGCCGCTTTGACGGCAAGGTGCTGGGCGAAGACCCTGTGACCGATGTGGCAGTGATTCAGGCTGATGATGTGCAGCGCCTAGTGGAATACACTGCTATCAACAGCCGCCTGAGTCTGCAAATTAAGCGCAACGGCCAAAGCAAAACCATTGCGGTACAGCCGAGGGCGTTGCCGGAACAAAACAGCAACCAACAGCCGACAAAACCCCTACCGTTGCCAATCCCTAGGGTCTAGCTGGGGATTGACTCTCGGGGGTCAATAATGGGGGCTTGATCGACCAGTCGAATTTGATTTTGTTTAACCACCACCGTGGCCAGGGGTAGCGCTCGCACCGCTGGCCCCTGCAAAACTCGCCCAACTTCATCGTACTGGGAGCCATGGCAGGGGCAAACAAACCGATTCTGCTCAGCATTCCACGGTACTGTACAGCCTCGGTGGGTACAGATCGGTTGCAGGCCGTAGGGGGCAATGGTTGGCCCCTCCTGAATAACCAGGTAGGTCAGGTCAGATTCGGGTAGCCCTTTGACCGGGGTGGGCACCCCTGGGGTGACGATGGGCAAAAAGGTGTCGAGGGCGATCGGTGTTTCGTTCAGGTCAAGAGCCTGCACCCCTGGCAGATAATCAACACAGCGCGCATTGTAGGGAAAAGTAGAACACAGAGTTTCGAGATCAACCTCCCGTGTGGAGCCGCTGCCCTGCCAGAGGCTGCCCAGGGCTAGAGTACCTACGCTGCCCCCCGCTAGATAGCGCAGGAACCGCCGCCGCTGTGGCGAAAACGACTGACGGAAATGATTCGATTTAGAAGGCATGATGACATTGTTTGGGTAAACGTCTTGGCGAAGGTGAGAAATTGGCGTTGCTGAATTGAAAGCACTAATCTTCAATCACAACACATTCGCGTGGCCGCTAACTCCCCCAATATGGAGGGATACCCCGGCTGTGGTGCTATGCCGCCTATGGCCATTGCCTCATCTCCCCATACCGCCGGGTGCAAATCAGGGAGCCCCTGCCGCCGCAGTGCTTTGCACCGTTCTTTTGGCCCCAGCACAATGGGTAGGCGCAGCAGCATGTCCCACTGGCTCAGCTTTTGAATGTAAGGTTCAGAACCCATGACTCACCTGACTCACGCTGGGAATCACCCCAATACTCCCCAACTTTCCCCTTTTTGGAGCCTACCTACCGATCAGGTGCTTCAGCAAACCCGCTCTAGCCCCACCGGCTTAAGCGGCGGCACTGGTCTCTTAACAGGTGATGAATTGAAATCCTTGCGTCGTCAATAACTCATAGGTTGAGAAGGGCCGGTCACAGTACCCCATCGCCATCGCTGGGGTCGTCTGTTTGCCTAGCCTGGATTATTCACGAAGGGTAAAAGAGGCACAGAAAAAAGAGCCTGAACCGCTTTAGGATCAAGCTCTTCAACCAATAAAGTGCCTGTATTCTGCCATGACAGCGTATGAAAAGGAACTGCCCTTTGATTTTTACCCATCCCGCCCGCTTTGCGTTCAGTTTTCCGACCTCGAGCTGAGTTCAGACGCGGGTATTCTGCTGGTGCGCCAGGCCGATGAGCGTCTTAAGGTGTCAGCGGGAATAGCCGACTGCATTGAGGAGTGGCGCGACCCTGCCAAAGTTACCC
>JANPIO010000131.1:0-7573 GCA_031425055.1 Phormidium sp. VAR_61_metabat_6 | reverse complement strand
GCAATGCGAATGGTGATGTCAAAGCCTTCTTCAATCGGGTCGATGCGGCGATCGTTGAGCACCAGCTCGACGTAGAGGTCGGGGTACTGGGCCATAAACTCCACCACCAGGGGGGCCAGGTGTAGGGTGCCAAAGGTCATCGGCGCATTGATGCGCAGGCTGCCGCGCGGCTCCTGGTGCAGCCGAGTGAGGGCCAGCTCCGCTTCTTCGAGGTCGGCGAGGATGGCCAGGCAGCGATTGTAGTAGGCGCGGCCAGCATCGGTGGGGGAAACCTTGCGGGTGGTGCGCTGCAAGAGCTGGGTTTGCAGGTGCTCTTCTAGATTGATCACCAGCTTGTTGACCTGCGATCGCGACAGATCCATCTGGCGAGCAGCGGCAGCGAAACCACCTGCTTCAACAACCTGGGCGAAGGCGCGCATGCTTTCGAGCTTGTCCATCTTTATTAATTAGAGATGAGGAAGACGAGGAGGGTAAGGGAGGTGAGGAAGGCAGGGCCAGAAAATTTGCTAGTCGTCACTACCGCTTGATTGTCCCTCCTAGGGCGACAATCTGTCCACAAAATTGACTATTGTCTATTAAATGGATTCAGTATATCTTTAATTTATTCGGATGTTTCCAATCCATTGACGCTAATTAGGAGGTGTCTCTAATGATTACGGTTCGTCCTGCTAATGAACGCGGTGCTGCCAACTTTGGTTGGCTTGATTCTCACCACACCTTTTCCTTCGGCAACTACTACGACCCCAAGCACATGGGCTTTGCCAGCCTGCGGGTAATCAACGAAGACAAGGTGACGCCGAGTCAGGGTTTTGGCACCCACGGCCACCGCGACATGGAAATCATCACCTACGTGCTCGATGGCGCACTAGAGCACAAAGACAGCCTCGGCACCGGCTCCGTCATTCGCCCTGGGGATGTGCAGCGCATGTCGGCGGGCACGGGCATTCGTCACAGCGAGTTCAACGCCTCAGACAGCAACCCAGTGCACTTTCTGCAAATTTGGATTTTGCCTGAGACTGAGGGCATTGACCCCGGCTACGAGCAGATCTCGATCGCACCTGCCGCCAAGCAGGGGCAGCTGCGCCTGGTAGGCTCCCGCGATGGCCGCGATGGCTCCGTCACCATCCACCAGGATGTCAGTCTCTACACCACCACTTTGAATGATGGCGATGGGGTGGCGCGCACCCTCGCTCCAGGTCGAGTCGCCTGGGTGCAGGTGGCCCGAGGCGCGGTCAACCTCAACGGCCAAGCCCTCACCGCCGGAGATGGCGCTGCCGTCAGCGACCTCGACACCCTCAACTTGACTGGGACTGCCAACGAGGCCGAGGTGCTGCTGTTTGATATGGCTGCCTAACGAACTGGCGGCGGCAGGGGAAGCTTCCTCTGCCGCCGCCAGATGTCCGCAACAATACACTGACTTAACGCGAGGAAAAACCGATGGCTGAACCTGTAATTGCCGATACTAAGCCCGTGGTGATGGAACTGGAGGCTGGTGACTACTACTGGTGCACCTGCGGCCAGTCAACGAACCAGCCCTTCTGCAACGGTGCCCACAAAGGTACCGAGTTTACGCCAATGAAATTTACCCTGGAGGAGAAAAAGCAAGTGGCGCTGTGCGCCTGCAAGTACACCCAAAACGCGCCCTTCTGCGACGGTAGCCACACCAAGCTATAGGTGAGACCTGCTCAGCGTTGTTAAGCTTCGATTGGGGTGCAATTCCTCGTTGGAGAAACTTCGTGAACGCCCCGCCCATATAAGCCCTAGCCGCCCTGACAAAACCCATCGCCAAACTTTTCTTAGCTCAAGCAAGAGCGAGGGAATTTGGCAATGGATTAGTAATTTTGCCGCAGACGGCCTCGGGTGCGACCACTGAGGCAAGGAATTGTTGCGAGGGCATCAGCCGACCAGGGGGCAGATCAATGGCTGGCTTAGCCGCCCGGAGAATGCGATTCTCCCTTGGAGAGGCTGCGCCAACGCCCCCTCAGGTGGTCTTTGACCATCGCGCTAAATGCCGCTTTCGAGTGCCTCAGTGAGCTTGTCGAGATAGATCATCATGAGGTTGCTCTGGTCGCTGGGCAGGCTAGTGCGCACTTCTTCTTTGAGTAGGCGGTAGGCCACCACACAGGCCGCCTGTCGATGGAAGGCGCGGATAATGTTCTGCATCCACACCAGATACTCCTCCAGAAAGGCATCTTCGTCGTGGAGCAGAACACCCTTAGCAACGTACTCCAGGGTATAGGTCATGTCGCGCTGGCACTGCTGGGCGTGCTCTTGTACGACTTGGCGGTGGGGGGTCTGCATGAGCCGCCGCAGGGTGTTGAGCACTAAATCTTTGCTGTGGTCTCTAATGTGGTTGTAGAGATTCACTCGGGTTTGAAAGGCCTCCATCATTTGCTCGAAGGGGCGCAGCTCAACATCACTCAGGTAGCGACCGTCGGCTTCACGGACAGAGGCAAGCAGGGCATTATTCATGGCAGGTAGAGGCGCGATCGCGCGGCCTGGATGGGTTCTCTCCCAAGATGCCCAGAGAATCTGGTGTGATGCGTGATACCTCAATAATTCTTCGCACTGAGACTTCGTACTGAGATGAGGTGCCCTGCCGTCGCCCCATCAGGAAGCACCCTTTCCCCACCTACGGTGTAGACGCTCAATTTAAGGCATTGCCAGGCCCGATTTTGTCGTGGCAAGTCGCTGCGCGTTAGTTTAATAAGGCTGTGGATTGGGTCTATCCTGGTAAGGATGCCGAATTTTGCCCAGCCGTAGCCATGCACAACTTTCTACCCGTCGCCTACTTCGAAGGCCAGTTTTGCGACTTTAGCGACGCCAAACTTTCCATTGCCACCCACGCCCTGCACTACGGCACCGGGGCCTTTGGCGGGCTGCGCGGCATTCCTGACCCGGCGGGGAGTGGGCGCATTTTGCTCTTTCGCCTCGATCGCCACTGTCAGCGCCTCAGCACCAGCGCCCGGCTGCTCAACTACGACCTGCCCGCCGACAAAATTCAGGCGGTGATCGAAGATTTCGTTCGCAAAAACAGCCCCGACCAGTCTTTCTACATTCGTCCCTTTGTCTACACCTCAGACCTGGGCATTTCGCCCCGGCTGCACAACGTTGAGAAGAGCTTCTTTGTCTACGGGCTAGAACTGGGCGACTACCTCTCGCCCGAGGGCGTCACCTGCCGCATTAGCTCGTGGTACCGGCAAGAAGACCGCAGCCTGCCTCTACGCGGCAAAATTAGCGGGGCTTACATCACCTCGTCGCTGGCCAAGACCGAGGCCGTCGAGTCGGGCTTTGACGAATCGATTTTGATGAATTCCCAGGGTAAAGTCAGCGAAGCCTCAGGCATGAATGTGTTTATTGTGCGCCACGGCAAGCTGATCACCCCTGGCTACGAGCAAGATATTCTCGAAGGCATTACCCGCGACAGCATTCTCACTGTGGCCCGCAATTTGGGCATTGAGGTGGTCGAGCGCCCGGTGGATAAGTCTGAACTACTGATTGCCGATGAGGTATTTCTCAGCGGTACAGCGGCCAAGATTACCCCGGTTCGCAAGGTGGAATCGTATGACCTGCCCACGAGCCGCCCCATCACCGATCGCCTGCGCGAAAAGCTCACCGCCATCACCGAAGGGCGCGACGACGACTACAAAGACTGGGTATTTGCGATCGATTTGGGGTAGCTTTCTTCCCAAGCTTAGGGGCGCGCAAGAAAATAAGGTACCAATCGCTGTCTTTCCTATTGGTGCCTTGCTTCGCGAATGCACCCTACAGCAATCAACGTTTCCGGTACTTTATTTAGACGCACGTCCCTTACTGCCTCAGAACTTTGGGCAACGCCCCCTTGTCGCCCAGGCCCTAGAGCAATTGCCTGAACAGTAGCGCCATTTGACCCTTGATCTTTTCAGGGGCGGGGCGGTTGAGCCATTCGTTGTAGGTGAGGCAGAGGCTGTTGGCCATGGCGTCGGTAAAAAACTGCTCGACCTGGCGGGCCAGCTCGGGGTAAGCCCCCGAGATATTTAGCTCGTCGTTGTGGAAATAGCTGCGGGGGTCAAAGTTGGCGCTGCCGGTGCTAACCCAATCGTCATCCACCAGCACAAACTTGGCGTGCATCATGCTGGGCTGATACTCACAAATTTTGACCCCGGCCTTGAGCAGGGGGCCATACAGGCCGCGACTGGCCAGGTGCACCATTTTTTTGTCGGTGGAGGCTCCCATGGTGAGAATGCGAACATCTACGCCTTTTTGGCGGGCGCGAATCAGAGCTTGGGTGGTGTCGTCGTCGGGCACCAGGTAGGGGCTGCCGATCCACAGCCGCTCTTTGGCCGCCAGAATGTGGAGCTGCATCAGCAGCCGCATGGAAGACTCGTTGAGGCTAGAGGTGTTGTCGGTAATGTAAAGCGGCGTAGACCCCGGCTTTTGTACCGAATGCAGACCTTGCTTGAGGTCGATGCACCCCCCAGCGCAGGACCAGTTTTGCAGAAATTTGCCCTGGAGCAGGCTCACCACTTCGCCTTCGTAGGCCACTTCAAAGTCGAGCCAGGGGCCATCGTCGTGGTCAAAGGCAACCCCATCCCAAAAGTCAGATACGCCGGCTCCGCCAATAAATACCCGGCGACCGTCGATGATCAGCAGTTTGCGGTGCGATCGCGAGTTGTACTCCAGGGGCGCACGCCAGTCGAGGGGCCTAAAGAACTGAATTTCAACCCCGACGTTTCTCAGCCGCTGCCAGTATTTTTCGGGCATTGCCTTGGTGCCCTGGTGATCGAGCAGGAGCTGCACCGTCACCCCAGCCATGGCGCGATCGGCCACCACCTCGGCAAAGGCATCGGCCCGGCGACCCGGCGTCATAAAGTAGGTTTCGTACTGAATCAGCTGCTCGGCACCAGCCATGGCGGTGTCGCGAGCAGCATAGACATCATCTATCTCACTCCAGAAACCAACCAGGTGCCCGGTAGTATCCGCTGAGTTGGCCAACCCCTCTAGACTGAGGGCAAAACAGGGGTCATCCAGGCTGGGGACGTTATTAATCGTGCAGGTCGAGGCTTGGCGAAAGCTGCCCCTGAGATATCCATAGCTGACTAACACGAGCACCAGCAGCAATAGCCCAACCGCTAACCACCACAACCACACAGGCGGAGGCTCTCCATCAGAGTCTGAGTCTGAATCTTTGGGCGAGGTAGGCATCGCAATGGTTACCGTGACAACACTAAACCACCAGCATAGTCACTTAGCTGTATCTAGTATCTCTATCCAGAGGAACAGCCCTACGACCGTAGACACTTGAGCTGTAATTGCCTATGCTGCCGATCGCGACGACGGCAGCACCCGACTCAGCACCACGTAGATCACCAGGGCCGACACGATGCCGTTGATCGGCACGATGCCCCAGCCCGCCAGGCCCGTGAAGTAGGCGATCGCCGAAGCCCCCAAGTAGGCCATTACCCCAGGCCAGTTAAAAGCGGGCTGAGGAGTTTCCAGTGAGGGAAACTGCCCCCGCCGATAGATCCAGTAGTCGGCCATGATAATGCCACCAATGGGCGGAATAAAGGTGCCGAGCAAAGTTAGATACTGCACCAGCCCTTCGTAAATGCCGCCCCAGGCCATAAACAGCGCAATGGTCGCGCCCCCCAGCACAAACAGAGTGCGGCGGCTAGAGCGAAACATATTTGACCCAGCGATGGAGAAGGCGTAGATGGTGTTGTCCTGGGTCGTCCACATATTCAAAAAGAACAAAATCAGCCCACCGACCACTAGACCCTGCTGGGCCATTACCTTGACAATGTCGGGCTCACCGTAGACCTTGGCGCAAAACGCCCCCGAAAAAATCAAAAAGCCGTTGCCCAAAAAGAAGGCGATCAGGGTGGCGATCAAGCCAATCTTGCCGTTTTTGGCAAACCGGCTCCAGTTGGTGGCCTGGGTACCGCCTGAGACAAAGGTACCCACAATGATGGTAATGGCAGCGCCTAGGGGCAGCGGGTCGGCGATCGCCGCCTGTTGCAAACCGGCAAAGCCACCCACATCCCGCGAGGCCACCGTTAAGCTCATCAGCATCAGCAGCACCATGGCGGGCACCGCTACCCGACTCAGCCAGTCCATCGCCTGATAGCCAAAGTAGGCAGTCGAGCAAAAGGCGTAGGTGAAAAATAAGATAATCAGCCAGTTCCACGACTCGGGCACCCCGGCCAGGGTGTTGAGCAGCTGCGCCATCAGCGCCGAGCCCCAGGCATACCAGCCAATCTGCGTAAAGCCCAAAATAAAATCGACCCAGCGCGAGCCTACATTGCCAAAGCTAAACCGCGCCATCAGCACTGTCGAGAGCCCGGTTTGGCCCGCGATGTAGCCCAGCAACGCCGCATACAGCCCCAAAATCAGGTTGCCAATGACAATCAGCGCTACCAGGTTTGGCCAAAACCGAAACGACGGGCCGATTAATCCACCGGCAAACAGCGTGCCCGAGTACAGGGTAAACCCTACCAAAATCGAGGCCAGGGAAATCAGCGATCGCCGCGCTGCCTGGGGAACCGGGCTGAGGGGATAATCTTCGTTGACGTTGATCTGGTCACTAAAGGAAGGCTCGGTGGTGGCAGACATAGGGGTTGAAGAGATGCTTGGGCCGCATTGTAAAGACAAGCCAAAGTACAAACAGTGTTTTAAAAAACATTTAGGCCACCGCGATTTCTAACCGTCTGCTGGATGAGCAACGTTTGCGGAGATGATAAGCCGGACAAGCATCTTTGCTCCAGTTCAGATTAATTCCTCACCGCCTGCAATTTGACGCATGCCGCAGCCTTGGCTAGGATGCTGGCGGCAGACTTTCTGGGGTACCGCCCTGGCCTGCCAGGCGGTTTTTCATCGCCGCTAGCTCGCTATCCACCGTGGTCGATCCGCCCTCGAGGGCGGCAAACTGCCGCTCCAAAGGGTCGCCGCTGAGTTCTTCAAGGGCTTCAGATTTGGCTTCTAACTCCATCACTCGCTCTTCCATGCGCTCAAAGGCAGCGATCGAGCCGTTGGTGCCCGTCTGGCCGAGCATATCTTGAATGCGCTGAGAAGCCTCGGCAGAACGGGCGCGAGCGATGTACAGGTCTTTCTTGGTGCGGGCATCAGAAATTTTGGCCTCTAGCCGCCGCATGTTGTCTTTGAGGCCGCTGACCACATCGCGCTGCTGGTCGAGCTGAGCATCCATCGCCTGGGCCGATTGCAGGTAGGTTTGGCGACGGGTGAGCGCCTGTCGAGCCAGGTCTTCTTCGCCCTTTGCGATCGCGAGTTCGGCGCGGTTGTACCACTCTTGGGCGGTCGATTTGGCCTGGGCACTCTGGCGCTCGGTGCGCTTTTGGGTAGCGATCGCCTGGGCCACCGCCTGACGCAGCTGAATCAGGTTGGCCTGCATATCGGCCATCGCCTGCTCCAGCACCTTTTCGGGCTCTTCGGCCTGGTTGACGGCGCTACTTAGATTAGCCCGCAGAACTCGCCATACCCGATCAAACAACCCCATCGAGCCTCTCCCACAACGGTGATTTGCTTCAGCATAACAGGCGGGTTAGAGGGGTGGTGAGATAAGGAAGATGGGGGAGGT
>JANPIO010000130.1:0-3204 GCA_031425055.1 Phormidium sp. VAR_61_metabat_6 | reverse complement strand
TGCTCCCCCCGCCCGATAGAACTTTTGAATTTTTGGCGCTAAGAACGGTCTCGTTTCACGGTTGATTTCAGTACCGTTGATTTAAGAACGGGCTACCTGGTAGCGGTACATGCCGTTTACCCTGGCCAATCGAGGAACTTAGGAAACTAATGAATTTGGCTAAAGCCTCCAAAGCATAGTTAAAAGCCTCTGAATTAGCTGATTCAGAGGCTTTTAACTTTCTGTAGACAATATTCGGCGGGGATCACCAATCGCCCGACATCACCGCCAGAGCCTGTCCTGTGGTGGAGACAATGCTCAGCGGTAACGTCTGACCACTCTCGCGACGGGGAAACTGCACCAGCTGTAAACCAGTGCCTACAGGCTCAACGGTGACCAGGTACTGATTGTCTTGCCATTCTAAGCTGACCAGACGGTGATGCAGTAGCCACATTTCTGCCAGCTCACCCTGGTTAATCTGCTCGGGCTGATCGCCACTGTAGCAGTTCCACAGGTCATCCATCGCCGTCCACACGCCGGAGAGATAAAGGGGATCGGTGCGGGCGCTAAGTCCGTAGGTAGTAAACACAAAGATTTCGTGGCTCCACCAGGCTTTGGCCAGCTCAACCATGGGATCGGTATTGAGTACTTCACCGTAGTAGGGCATGGCTTCTAGCTGCTTAGTTTGAGCGATCGCCGACGGGCGCTCCCACTCTGGTAAATGGGCACAAGTCGTGGCGGCGATCGCATCCAAAGACTGACCTTGCTCACCTAAAGAGGTGGTTCCAACCTCTGCGATCCCCGCTCCTGCGGCTAGGGGCAATTCTATTTGAGCTAGATAGTGGCCGAGGGCTGGCACCGCAGAGCTAGTGCCCATTAGCCCGGCCTGCAAAGGGCCAAAGGAGTTAAAAGCCTGGGCCTGGGTCGGCTGGGCAGAGACAGTTAACAGCCCCGCTGAACCAACACCAAGGGTAAGAAGCAAAGCCGTAGCAAACAGGTGACTCATCGAAGGATAGGTGGGGATTGGAAAAGCAAAAATGCTTGGCGTTAGGGCAAGCGCCAAAGCGATGGAACAGGTGCAGCCATGCTGTCAAGAGCCTGAGAACCCAAGCGAGCTATTTCCCAAGTGGATGAGAGTTAAGGCTCAAATCCGGCAGTAAGAGGTGGGTTATTAGCCCGCTGTTTAACCACAGCGGGCCAAAGAATTAGACCACCAGGTTTACCTAGCTCGTGACTTAACTTTCGTTAACTGGGGCAAGCCCGACAAGTAGGGCTGTGGGGGGAAGCCTAATGTCAACAAGCACGGCATTAAGCCGTGGGCAAAGCTCTATGTAGGGTTGGGGCGCGATCGCCGGCAACCCTCTTCTAGCAAGACTTTAGCTTACTACTAAGATAGCGTTTGAGGAGCTTCCTGAGGACACCTATGGCCACTATCTTTGGGCTTATTTTTGTGGCATAGATAAGCGTTCAAATTGGGTCGGGGGGAGGTAAGTATGGTGCTTCTGCTGCTCGCGGCACGGCCGGTAGGGGATCGGTGCTGTAGACCGGTTTTACCGGCACTAACTCTAGCTGGCGAGGACTAGCCGGCGACGGTTGCACTCCCTGACGGCGACGACTGGAAATGGCTTCTTCTGTGGTTTCTTCGGCCACAACTTCGTAAAGCATGGCCTGCTTGTTGCCGCTGCCCTTGCGTAAAATGCGCCCTAGCCGCTGCACATACTCGCGGGTGGAGCCGCTGCCCGACAGCAAAATGGCCACCCGCGCCTCGGGCACATCCACCCCTTCGTTGAGTACGTGGCTGACCACCAGGGTGGGGTACTGGCCACTACGAAAATCCTGGAGGATAGCGTGACGCTCTTTGACCGGAGTTTGGTGGGTGATAGCGGGGATCAAAAAGGTCTCGGAGATGTGGTAGACCGTGGCATTGTCGTTGGTAAATATGATCGTGCGATCGGGGTGGTGTTGAGCGAGCAGGTCAGCAAGCACTCGCAGTTTGCCTTCGGTGCCCAGGGCGATCGCCCGTGCCTCGCGGTGGGCCAGCATCGCCCGCCGCCCGCCAGGGGATTGGGCACTGGCCCGCACAAATCGCTGCCACCCTTGGGCCGAGCTGAGCCAGATGTTAGCCTCCTGCAAAAAGCGGTTGCGCTGGGCGATCAGCTGGTCGTAGCGCGATCGCTCCTGGTTCGACAGCTTCACCCGCATCGGCACAATCTGAAACGGGGCCAGGGCATCCCCCGACAGATCCGCCGCCGACTTGGCGTAAACCACTGGCCCCAGCAGATGGGTCAAATCCTCATGGCGACCGTCGGCGCGATCGGGGGTGGCGGTGAGTCCCAGCCGATAGGGCGCGATGGAATATTCCGCAATCACCCGATTAAAGTCGCTGGGTAGGTGGTGGCACTCGTCACAGATCAGCAGGGCATACTGGTTGCCCAGACTCTCGGCGTGGATAGCGGCGCTGTCGTAGGTGGCCACTAAAATCGGGGTGCGATCCTTTGATCCCCCGCCCAAAAGCCCCACCTCTACATTGGGAAACGCCGCCTCTAAATGGGCATACCACTGGTGCATCAGATCCAGGGTGGGCACGGTAATTAGCGTGGGCCGGGGGGTCGCCTGCATAACCATTTGGGCCAGGTAGGTTTTGCCGCTGGCGGTGGGCAGCACTACCACACCGCGCCAGCGCTGGTCGATCCAGGCCTGGAGAGCTTCTGTTTGATGGGGGTAGGGCTCTAGGCTCAGCTGGGGATCAAGCTCTAGTGGCTTAAAGGTGTGGGCCTGATCGTTGAAGAGGACTTGCTCAGCCCGCAGCCTTTCGACCAGGGCGCGGTACTGCTGGGCGGGAATGCGGAATTTTTCGATGCGATCGTCCCAGTGGGCGAAATCGACCCAGCTTTTGCCTCGCGGTGGCGGATGCAGGATCAGGGTGCCGCGATCGTAGGTGAGGATGGGTGTGCGCCCCATGATGGTTGATGGTTACTGGGGATATTGTAGCGGGAGGCTAAGTTGACGGTTAGCAAGGGCCCTCATCATGACTGTTGCCTTACCTCAACGGTGGACCTCACCCCATCACCCCCACCTTCCCCATCTCCCATACCTCTCCTTTCACTCCAACCCGTCCCCAATCTCCTCACACTTGCCTTCTGCTTCCTTCGATCTGACCCGCCAGGATCTCCTCCCGCGTCACCACCCGCCCCTCGTCGACCGCCCGTCGGGCGAGGAGCCCGG
>JANPIO010000129.1:0-19412 GCA_031425055.1 Phormidium sp. VAR_61_metabat_6 | reverse complement strand
CGACTTCTCCCCTTACCCTAGAACGCCTTCCCTACTTCCCCCACCCCCCCCCCACCCCCGACTCCCCAGCATCTGGTGTATCTTAGTCGGGTATCGCCCGAGATTGGGCTACACCGCGTGGAGGATTCGCAACCGGTGACTTCCCTATCGCCAATGGCCCTGCCCCTGGGCCTATTCTCAATCCTTTTGGGCATGGGGGAACCCAAGCCCCTACAGCCATCTGGGCTCAACCCCGCCGCTTTGCAAATCGAGTGGCAGTCGCCGTGGATTGCGGAGCTGGCCCGCGACCCGGTCGTAGAGGCGATCGTGGCCGACTATGTGGCCGGTCTCCAGCGGCAGGGCTGGTCTGTGCCTGACCAGGGCGTTTGGATTCAGGTGGGCCAGAGCGCGATCGCCGAGCATCGGGGTAACGTGCTGCTGCCCGCCGCCTCGCTGACCAAGCTGGCGACCACCCTGGCTGCCCTCAAAACCTGGCCCCTCGACCACCGCTTCGAGACTCGGGTGGGCCTACGCGGCACCCTCCAGCCCGACGGTGTGCTCAACGGCGACCTGGTGATTCAGGGCAGCGGTGACCCGCTGTTTGTGTGGGAAGAGGGCATTGTGCTAGCCAACCACCTGCAAGCGCTGGGCATTCAGCGGGTGACCGGGGAGATTTTGGTGAGCGGCTCCTTCACCATGAATTTTGAGGAGGAACCGGCGGATTCTCTGGCGGATTTGCAGCAGGCGATGTCGGCCTCAACCTGGACTTGGGAGGCACGCCAGGCCTACGCCAACCTGCCGCCCGGCACGCCGCAGCCTAGCCTGCAAGTCGGTACGGCTCGCTGGGTGCCGGCGGCGGAGCTAGAGGCCAGCGACATCGAGTGGGTGGTGCAGCACCAGTCGCTACCGCTGGTGGCCCTGCTCAAGGCGATGAATATTTACAGCAACAATGTGATGGCGGAAATGGTCGCCGACCTGGTTGGGGGGGCGGGGCCAGTGATGGCTAAGGCCACCGCTGCCGCCGAACTGCCTGCTGGGGAGATCAGCCTGGTCAACGGGTCAGGGCTAGGGGTAGAAAATCAAATGTCGGCGCGGGCGGTGGTGGCCATGACGACGGCCATTCAGCAGGAGCTGAGCGGCCAGGGTTTTTCGGTGGCCGACGTGCTGCCGGTGTCGGGAGAAGATGTGGGCACGCTGGTCGATCGCCGCATTCCTGCCACAGCGGCGGTGAAGACGGGTAGCCTGGCGGAGGTCAGCGCTCTGGCGGGGATGATGCCCACCGCTGAGAAGGGGCCGGTGTGGTTTGCCATTATCAATCAGGGCTGGGACATCCCTGACTTGAGGGTGCGGCAAGACCAGCTATTGCAGGCGATCCAGGCCCACTGGGGGGCGGCAGAAGCACCTGCCGAGATGCGAACTAAGGTAGTGATGCAGACGGGGCCGTTTCGCTACGGCGACCCCAGCCGCAATCAGGTGGCCCAAGACGTAGCGTCGGAGTAGGGCGGCCCGGCGTAGTGCTGGTGCAGGGTTAGGGCGATCGCCCTGGCAGCCCCCGGCAGCCCCATGCGGCGGCGACCATTCTCGGCAATGCGCTGGAGCCGGGGGCCATCGGCCAGGCAGGCTTGCAGCGCCGCCCCGGTCTCACTGGGCTGGCCAAGCAACAGGATGGACTGCCCCAGCAGCCGCGACTGCGACTCGGCAAAGGCGTAAGTGAACTGCGGCCCTGCGCCGGGAAAGGTAACAACCGGCTTGCCCAAGCCGACGGCCTGCTCAGTGGCGGTGCCAGCGGTGGCGATCGCCGCATCGGCCAGGTGTAGACACTCAGCAAAAGCATGGGTGGTCAGCACCAACACACCATTATTTCGCTGAAACGTGAGGGATTCTCCAGCCACAGGTTGCCAGCCCGCATCGAGTAAGACATCTTTAAACGCGGCCAGGTTGAGGGCGGGGGCGAGGGCGGCCAGCAGACGAATTTGACGATCGCCGAAGGTGTCCATGACTGATGCGATCGCGCTCACCATCCGCTGCCAGTTGTCAAAGGCCTCGGGGGCGCGGGAGCCGGGCAGCAGCGCCAGGGTGAGCACCGCTGAGGCCGGGGCAAAGGTGGCGGTGAGCCGGGCCAGCTTGTCGGCGCTGGTGTCTAGGTCATCCATCATCGGGTTGCCGGGGTAAAGGGCGGGCACCCCCCGTTTTTGCAGCAGATCGGCGGTGAGCTGATCGCGCACAAAGGCCCTCTGGCAGCGGGGCCGAGCCATTAGCCAGCGCTCCCAGGGCACATAGACCGAGCCTGACCAGCCTTCTAAAGGGGGGCGACCGGTCAATCGCTGGGTGTCGTCACGCAGGTAATACTCCGACTTGGCGGTGCCCACAAAGCAATAATCGCCGCCGCTCTGCCAGGCGATCGCCAGAGGCACGATATCCCCCACCGCCAAAATTTTGCCGCCGCTTTTGGCCCACTGGCGCGCAGTTTTGAGCTGAGCCAGGGTCAACCCCACCAATCCTCCCTGCAAATCGCGCCATAGCTGGTAGCGATCCATATAGATAAAGCCGCCGGAGGGCATCGCCTGGGTCGGCCCCTGGATGGCAATACCCGCTTTTTCGTAGGCGCGACCCTCACCCACAATCGGCAGCGCGGCCAGGGTTGGCGCACCGGGCATGCGGCGCAGCTGTTTGAGAATGCGAACCGCAATGCCGTCTTCGCCGTGGCCGTTACTAATGCAGAGTAGCTTCATCGTTGCGGATTCAATACTATCGGTGAGGAGTCAACCCCAATGTTGAAATCTCAACACCATTGCCAACCCTAACAGAAAATGCATGAAGCACACCCGGAGCGAAAACCCTAGCCACCTGCAGTGGTCGTGCAAACGGGGGGGCTAGGGTGCGATGAGCCTCGCCATCTGCGCAAGAGATGTGCGTCAGTCGAGCGAGTTAGCTGACGTCTCTAACAACCCCGTGGCGGTATTCGGCTACCCGCATTAATGCGGTTAAGGCCGTTGAGGTTTAGTAGGGTGCTGCCATAGCGCACTACGCTGGGACTGACCTGGCGACCTCGACGCACTTGCAAATAGCCGCTGGGGCCAAAACTTTGAAACGTTTCTCCGGCGCTGAGGACGCTGGCCCCCCGCAAATTTTGAACCGCAAAGCCCGATACCGTATTGCCACTCACCTGGCCCTGCACGCAAATCGCTTCCCCATCGACATAGCCAAAGACCCCTGTAATAGCGCTGCCCCGCTTGCTAAAGGTAAAGGTGACGCCGCTGTCTGCAAGTAGCGCAGCATCGGAGACAATGCTGCCGCTAGGGGTGCCGTTCCAGTAGCGGTAGTTGCCGTCTGGCAAATCTTGCACTCGGCTGCGGGCAGGCTGTGGTGCTGGGTTGGGTTCTGGTATAACTTGGGCTTGGGTAATTAGCATCACCGTTTCTGTGTCAGCGCATTCAGGGTTGCCCTGACACGAAGCCGCCTGAATGTCGCCCATTTCATAGGTGAACTGTACCCGCTGGCCAACGAGATTTTGCTCACAAATCTCAAAGTCGGCAAATTCTGTAAAAATTTCCCCCTGGTCATCTGCCACTTCGATATAACAGGCGCGATCGCCCACATTTAAGCGTTGAACAGTACCTAAGGTGGGCTGTTGAGCGTCGCTGGGCTGTATTAGTAGTAGGGGTAAGCCCAGAGTTGATAGGGCGATTGAGAGCAAGAAGTTTGTTTTTTTATGCAGCATGGTTTGGTAGATGTAATAGGTCTTGAAAGTAAGCATCCCTAATCTAGACGTCTGCTAGCGAGACATAAGCTTGCAGAGCAGCCTAAACTAATTGGGCTTAGGCTGCCGACTTGGCTGATTTCTTACTTCGCACTTCAAAGCCCATAGGGCTCAGGTCGAAGCGCCACCTGACTGGCGATCGCCCCATAGAGCCGGTCTGCTATGAGTGTATAGGCCTCATCGGTTAGACTCGCCGGGCTTTGAAAAGCCTGCCCCGCAAAGTCTTCATAGAGCGGGTAAAAATTCAACACCTGAGCATTGGCCGACTGTGTTTTGGCTTGGTTGGCAACGGCGGCTAGGCCAGCAAACCCGGTACGCATTTGTTCTAGGTAGGCATCGTCTAGCTCGCCCAAAATTGCCGATTCTTCAGGGGTCAGAGACTCTGGCTTGCGGCTAGAGATTTCTGGCTCAATGCCGATGATGAGGCGCTTTTTGTTGGCCACCGCCCAGCTCACCATCTGCCGCATGTGGCGACCGTAGCGATCGATGCGCTGGTCGAGTTCGGCCTGGTCGGCGGGCAGGCGATCGCTGAGAGTAGCATCTAAAGTGGGCGAGTAGAGATTGAGCGGTTCTGCCAGGCGCGGCTCTGCCTGCTGGCGTTGCAGCCCGTAGCGTTTAATGCCCTGCACCACGTAGAGCTGGTCAAACCAGGCCCGTGTCTGCTCACTGAGCTGAGCGCCAAATGACTGGCTTTCGCCGGTCAGATATTGCTCTAGCCCCGGCACATCGCTGCCCCGGTCAGCGCTGGGCAACATCAGGTCGGCGTAGCCCCCGATCACCACCACAAAGTCTGGGTTGTAGGCAGCAACCCGCTGGGTCAGCATGGCTAGCGCATTGCCCGATGCGTAGCCGGGTACGGCTGCATTCACCACGCGGTATTGCCCATCGCGAATGCGCGGCGGCAGCGCCAGGGCCCTTTGCACCTGGTCGGCACGAAAGGGCAGCGAGCTAGGCTGAAACTGCTCGGGGTTAGCCCGCTGCTGGGCAACTTGATCGTTGAGCCGGGTTTCTAGCTTGCTGGCAAAGGTGGTCTGGTTGTTGGAGCTGAGCTGGCCAAAGGCTGTCGAACCGCCGAGGACAAAAATTCTGATCTCTCCCGCTGCCTTGGTGCTGGGTACGGCTTCTTTGTCTCGAAAGCCGCTGTCGTTGATCTGCCAAAAATTGCTCTGCTGGTTGCCCGCCAGCCGATAGCCCAGCAGAGGGTCACGCACCGCGTTCAGCTCGCCGTCGTCAGGCAGACCGGCGTAGGGCTGTCCCTCGCGGCTGACAAACCGCAGGTGATAGGCATCGATGACATCGGAGGCCGGATTGGCAGTGAAGCGATCGCTGGTGCCCGTGGCGTGGGCCACCAATCGCGTTAGCAGCTCAATGCCAACAGGAACGCCAATTAGCAGCAGAAGAAACAGCGCCAATCGCAACCGGCGACGCGACTTCTTCTTCTTGTATTGGTAGCTGCTGTACATAAATCCCGCCACTCTCAAGTCCTACAGAACAAATAGGCAAATTAGCAGATCGATTGTAGGCGATCGCCGCCGGTTCACCTCAACGGCCCTCAACTTATGTTTTGAAGGGCCTCGCTAGGCTACCAGCCGCCCGCGCACCTCAATTTAGACGTAGAAGCCGAAGGGGCTCTTTATGTTCCGCAGTGGTCCAATTGTTTAGAGCGAGAGACTGATACAGGGCGACGGTAGCTCAGCAGCCGATACATGGAGGGAATGTAGTAGAGCGCTAGCAGGGTCGCGCCACTTAGACCGCCTGCGATCGCGATCGCCAGCGGTGGCCAAAACCCGCTAGGGTCAACCATTAGCGGCACAAAACCGATGATCGTGGTGACGGTAGTGGCAATGACGTGGCGAGTTGCCTGAAACACGACATCTGCCATGGGCTGGGGATGGCCTAGGCGGGCCTCAGGGTGCTCACGCAGGGCGGCCAGCACCACAATTGAGTCGTTGATCGCCAGGCCAATCAGCCCCAGGGTGCCGAGAATAGCGGTAAAGCCAAAGATTGAGCCAAACAGCTTCAGCGCCAGGGCGGCAAGGCCCACCGCCAAAATCGCCACCGTGCCAATCAGCGCCGCCAACCCAAAGGAGTTGAACGACAGCACCAGCGTTGCGGTCATGAGAATGCCGAGCGCCAAAATCACCGTCAGGCCAATGGTGCCGATAAATTCCCCCACGCCCCCTGGCGACGACGCGATCGGAATGAAGGCCAGCACCGTGGTCAGGGTTGAGGCCAGCAGCGGCACCACCAGGTGGCGTACCGTTTCGGCTACCGCCTCCCTAGGCGGCATGCCCTGGCGCAGCCGAATCTGCGCCTCATCCACTGTAATGATGGCGTTGTCAATCAGCAGACCCAGGGCGATGATAATGCCCGTCACCGACATCTGGTGCAGCGGCACCCCCAGCCCATCCATCAGCCCAAACACCATCAGCGTGGTCAGCGGCAGAGCCAGCCCCACCAGCAGCGCCGCCTTAAAGCCCAGCATCACCAGCGAGACGCCAATCACCAGAGCCGACCCCGTGACCAGGTTGCTGACTACCCCGTTCAGCCGCTGCTGCACGTACTGACTCTGGTCGAGCACCACCTGAAGATCTAACCCGTCGGGCAGTTCGCGACGAAAGTCATCCAGCACTCGGTGGGCCTGCACCGCCCACTGATCCAGCCGCTGGGCCGACTCAACTTTGGCCGAAAGGGCGATCGCCCCCCGCCCATTCACCAGGGCCAAATCCGGCGGCGGGTTTTGCACGGCCTTGGTGACGGTGGCAATATCCCCCAAGCGCGCCACCTGGCCCTCGATTCCTGCTGTGATCGGGAGGTTGCAAATTTGCTCTAACGAGCTGAGGTTGCTGTTGACCTCCAGCAGAAACTCTGAGCTGTCGCTGCGGTACTGCCCCGCCGCCACCTTAGCATCGCTAGCGGTAATCTGCTGCGACAGCGCCGCCGATAGCCCCAGCCGCGACAGCTCCGAGGCGGCAATATCCACCCGAATTTCTTCATCGGGTTCGCCAAAGATATCCACCGTCTCCGTACCGGGGATGGCCCGCAGGCGATCTTCCAGCGTCGCCGCCAGCCGCCCCATAATCGCGTAGTGGGGCTCATCCTCCCGCGTCCAGGTCAGGCCCACGATCAGGGCGCTGGCCTTGGTGGAACTGTCGGCATACTCGGGCACCGAGGCGGCGGCGGGCAGCTCGGGCACCGCATCATCCACCTTGCTGCGCACCTTGGCCTACACCGGGTCTACATCGGGAATGGTGTCCTTCAGCTCCACTGTGATTACCGAAATGCCAGAGCCACTAGTCGATCGCAGCGACTCAATTTCCTCCAGCTCAACCAGCCGATCCTCAATTTTCTCCGTCACCAGGGTTTCCACCCGCTCGGGCGTGGCCCCCGGCAAAAACGTGGTCACGCGGGCGAACCGCTGCACGATCTCCGGGTCTTCCAACCGAGGCAGGGTGAGAAAGGCCGACAGGCCCCAGACGACGATCAGCACCAGGGTGAGGAGGAGGAGTTGGCGGTTGCGGTAGAAGAGGTTCATGGCAGGAGCGTGAGTGTGAGGGAGATGGGGAAGGTGGGGGAGAGGATATGCGTGAAACGACGCACCATCACGCAACGTAGGGTGGGCACCGCCCACTATCAACTCAAGCTATCGCCGCCATGATTTATAGCTGGATGCCACGCCTTACCTAAACCCCGAGGCTGGCGCGTGTAAGGGAGCCGACGACGCCATCGACTGTCAGCCCTCGGCTGGCCTGGTACTGACGGACGGCGCGATCGGTGCCGGGGCCAAACACCCCGTCGGCTACTACCGAAAATCCGGCGCGGGCGATCGCCTGCTGCACGGCTCGCACATCGTCGCCTCGGGTATAGGGGTTGGCCAACCGCAGCACTCGGATGAAGGAGGGCGAGGTTGGCGGTGGCGGGGTGCTGGGGGCCTGCTGTTGCAGCCGCGTCCAGGTTTCGGGGCCGACCACGCCATCGGCGGTGAGTCCTCGGCTGGCCTGATACTGGCGCACGGCGCGCTCGGTGCCCGGGCCAAAGATGCCATCGGCGGTGACGGCAATGCCCTGGCGGCTGAGGGCCTGCTGCAACGTCAGCACGTCGCTACCTGAGGTGAGCGGGTTGGTGAGCCGCAGCAGCCGGTTTTGGGTCGGGGGCGGGGCGGGCGGCGACTGTTGCAGCCTTGCCCAGGTTTGGGGGCCAACGACGCCATCGGCGGGGAGACCCTGCGATCGCTGAAACTGCTCGACGGCGATCGCCGTCGCCGGGCCAAAGTAGCCATCGGCGACTAGATTGGCCCCCCAGCGCCCTAGCGCCTCCTGCACCTGCTGCACATCCTGGCCGTTGGTGTAGGGGTTGGTGAGCGACAGCAGCCGCGGCTCTGGGGCAGCGGGCGCGCCGCCGCCACCGCCCGACACCGTAGGCCGGTTAGCCAGATAGGTCTGGGCCTCTTGGCTGAGGTAGCGGTTGCCGCTGGGGGTGCGGCCACCCGCCAAATATCGCTGCCCGGCGGCGCTGAGAGCTACCCCCGGCGTGCCCGCCAAAAACACATTGGCCTCTGACAGGCGGCGGCGCAGCAGCCCTTCTTCCACATTGGTGCCAGGGTTGCGGTAGAGAATCAGGGCCGCCTCCAAGTTGCGCCACTCCTGGTTGCGCAGCACCCGCGAAATAGTTTCAAAGCCGCTGGCCCCAAAGAAGGAGGCCCCCAGGTTGTAGGCAAAGCTGAGAATCGCCCCCCGCTGGTTGTCATTCATCGCTGACCAGGACGGAATGCGCTGCTGGGGCGGCAGGTAGTTGTTGGCGACCTGCATCATCAGCAACTCGTCGGCCTCTTCTCGGGTGATGCGATCGCCCAGCTTAAAGGGCTGGCCATTCTTATTGCGGGTCGAACCCCAGCCAATGGTGATTGGCAAATTCCCGGTCTTGGGGTCTGGGTAGGCTTGTAGACTCAAGCCCTCAAAGGTTTTGATCAGGTCTAGACCTGGCGTGGGCACCCCGGCCATAGCAATTACCTCGCGGAAAACGTTAGAACTTACCGCAAGTGTATCGATCTGGGGTGTCCTAGGGCGGTTTTGGGGTTGCACAGCAAGCACGGCAGTCACCTACAGGGAGTTGGCCTAGCGGTACTAGGTGACCTGGTCTTTGACCATCACCTCCAGCGGACGATCTGGCCCCTTAAGTCTCGCTAGGCCTGGGTGGAGTCGTACAGCGCGATCGCCTAATCCCTCCGCAGCGAGCAGTTCCGCGACCTCACGCTACTCTGCGACATGTGCTACGAACAGGACTGAATTACCTGGTGCGACAAAGTGCTCAATTTCTTTAAAGGCTGAGACTGTCCACTGACCCCACAACTAATCCAAAAAGAGCCAGCTCTACAGAGCTGGCTCTCGGGTTATTCAACGGCATACTTACTCTGACGATCTACCTTCGGTTATTCCCTAGAGTCGGGGGCCAACGGTAGATAGGTTGAGCCCGTTGTTGTAGATGTCTTCAGCAATGGTGAGGCCTAGGGGCACACCGCCAACATTCTGATATGTATCGATGTTGCCGCAGTCGTCGTTTACGAAAGCATCGAACATCCAGTGCACACCCAGAAACACCCGGCTCAGACCATTTTCCACAATCATTTGCCAGAGACCGTCAGGGAAACTGCGGATGTGCTTGGGCCGAATCGTCCCTTTTGAGTCTTTGTTCACACCGTTGTATTCGTCAGACACGAAGGTTAGATCGGCAAACAGATCGTCACGGTGCCGCCCCGAAACGCCGTAGAACAGCCGAGTGATATGCAGCGCCGCTGCCCCAAAGGTGGCATGCCCCGAGGGGTAAGCCGGAAAGGGCGGGGTACCGTTCTTTGCCGGAGCCTTAGCATTGGTAGCCGGTGCGCCCAGAGGTAGCCAGTTGGGGTCGCTGTTGTCAGAAAGGGTGTTGCCGCCCACACCCGCTGGCCCCAGAGAGCCGTCATCTTCGCGAATGCCAACCACCGGCCGCCAGACATCGTGGATGTATTTTTGATCCCAAGCCAGAATGCCAGCATCACCCATAGCGGCGTTGACCAGGGCAAAGAGGCGGGCGTTTTGAGCGATGCTGTTACCCTGCTGTGTCGCCACTTTGCGCAC
This sequence comes from Phormidium sp. VAR_61_metabat_6, assembly GCA_031425055.1. Classification (GTDB taxonomy): domain Bacteria; phylum Cyanobacteriota; class Cyanobacteriia; order Phormidesmidales; family Phormidesmidaceae; genus Nodosilinea. The sequence goes on along the minus strand of JANPIO010000129.1, from coordinate 9,560 downwards.
AATCTGGTTATACAGCCGGGGAGGCGTGCCCAGGTCGATCGCCCCATCGTAGCCCCAGTAAATGCCAATTAGAGTTTCGGTCGGGGTGCGAGGTGCACTGCCTGCTGGCAGAGTACCGATTAGCTCGGCAGCAATGCCCTTTTCGCGCACCTGCCGTACCGCTTGCTCATACGCCATAGTGCCGATCTGGGGCGGCGCATTGAGTTCGTGGCGATTGGTCACCGCAAAGCAATACGACTGAGCGCCATAAAAGGGAGAATAAAACGTCTGGCCAGGGCTGTCAGGGTCGGGCCGGTGAGCGCCTTTCGCCAGCGAAGCGACATAGCCAACATCGCTAGCACCAGGGTCGTCTTGCCGCTTTTCAATCATTTTTTGGGCAACTAAAAGACCAAATGCGCGGCCTTCATTGATCCCTGGGCCTTGAATATCAGCCTCGGCCAATTTTTGATCAAAGAACAGCTTTTGGCTGGGGAATAAGCTCGATAAGGTGGCGTAGGCAGCGGCGGCTACAGCGGCGTCAGCCGATGCCCCGGAGCTAGGCGTCGGTAGCCCCGGCAGGTAGGGAGACAAGTTGACCGGGCTAAAGGGGTTGCCCTGCACGGCAGCGTAGGCGTCATACATAGCCAGGTGGACAATGGCCAGAGCGCGAGAACTTAGGGTTGGGCCGGTTTGCTCACCATTGCCGTTGGTGTGGCTAACTTTGTTGGCTTCGAGGGCAACGTTATTCCAATACAGGATGGGGTCCATGGCTGGCTCCTTCGGTAGGTGGGGCCGCTGTCAAGCAGGTCTTCAACAGTCGACTCATCTAAGGTATGGCTTGCCCAGATGCCTTGCCTTGACCCGCGCGGGTACTCTTTTTAGTCGCACGGTTGAACGCTATCCAGGCCAAGCGGCCCTGCTAAGGGCACAGTTCAGACTGCAAATTTAGCCTGCAATATCCTTCTATCTAGAACCAGACTGTCTAGGGCCAAAGGGTGCCGGTGGGGCGGCAGTGGCCAAAGACCGCGTGCCAGTTCACTACCGAGCCGATCACGGCGATCGCCGGCGCTTCAAATCCTGTCTCTGCCACCTGGGCCACAATGGTGGTCAGCGTACCAATTAGCGTTTCTTGCTGCGGATAGGTGCCCCAGCGAATCAGTGCTACAGGGGTGTCAGCGCTGAGGTCGGCGGCCAGCAGCTCGGCGGTAATCGTTCCCAGGTTGTGAATGCCCATATACACCACAATAGTTTCAGACCCCTGCGCCAGGGCGCGCCAGTTTACCCTCGGTCGATACTTGCCCGCCGACTCATGGCCGGTTACAAAGGTCACCGACGAACTCTGGCTGCGGTGGGTCACTGGAATGCCCGCATAGGCCGGCACCGCGACTCCGGCCGTAATGCCCGGCACCACCTCTACCGCGATGCCGGCTTCCACTAGGGCCGCCATCTCTTCGCCGCCGCGCCCAAACACAAAGGGGTCGCCGCCTTTGAGGCGCACTACCACAGCGTGAGCCTTAGCCTGATCAATGATTAGCTGATTGATTTCCTCCTGTCCCAGAGAATGGCGACCGCGCCGCTTGCCCGCGTTGATCACCGTGGCCTGGGGGTTGATCATCGCCAAAATAGGAGCGCTCACCAAGGCATCGTGGATGACTACGTCGGCGCACTCTAGCAGTCCCTTGCCCCGCAGCGTAAACAGGCCCGGATCGCCCGGCCCAGCACCAACCAGGTAAACCATCCCATGGGCCTGGCCCCGATAGGGCCGAGAATCTGTAGGCTGAGAAGCTGCCGACACCATAGGCGTATCAAATTCACACAAAAAACGAACAGGTTGGCTCACGCAATTGGCCATTCCCTAGGGTAGACCGTTGCCGACCCAAGTGAGAGGGTGCTCTGCCTAAGACACCAGCGACGACGGGTGCACCGCGTGGCGAAAGGCCACTCGCTGCATCGGCACCAGCGCCTGCGGGGGCTTAGTCGGTATGCGATCGAGGGCGAGGTCAATCACCAGGCGGGCTAGCTCAGGCGAAGGCCCCAGCGGCGGCAGCAGGTGAAACCCCATCTGCGGAAAGCGCTCGGCCAACTCTTCGGTGTGGTGGGTAATGGCATCGGTGGTGCTGCCCGCAAACAAGAAATAGGGCAAGATCGCCACCCGCTGAACGCCACTTTGCATGTAGTGAATCACCTGGGTGTCTAGGCTGGGGGCAACAGCCCAAAAGGCGGCGATGCCCTCCAGCCCCTGAGCCAGGGCACAAATAGGAGCATTGCCCCCCGGTCGGCGGCTGCCGTGGCTCAGCACAATCAGGGCTTCGGTGGCGGTGGTGCGCAGCTTGTGGCGCAAGAGATCGATAAGACCGGGATGGCTGCCCAGGTGCGCGCAAACCTCTAGACTTGGACTCGGCAGCACTTGGCGGGCCAGTTCGACCTCCGCCGGGATGTCTTCCATCACATGGACGCCAGCCAGCAAAAACAGGGGAATCACCCGTACTCGATGTACCCCTGTGGCCCGGGCGCGCTGGCTAAAGGCGACAATTTGCTGGTGCAGCGGCATGGCCCCAACTTCGAGGCAGGCGGTACCCACCAGCGGGCTATTTACCGTCTCAGGCTGAGATACTCGGCTGCGAAAAATGCCGCCTTCTTCCCGGATGGGGTCAGTCACGCTAGGGCACAGCCAGTCTAACGCTGGAGCCCGCCGCAGAAATGATGCGGCCTGGCTAGCCGTCGATCGCCCCGTGGCCGACCGTTCAACAGTCTCCAACCGAATATCTGAACCGTCTGGGGGGCTTGGGTTGTGCCCCCTCCAGCCAGTTTCGTGCGATCGCACGAAACTGGCTAACCGCTCCATGCCCTGGCCGGGTCGGGGATCACGACTACCGTGAGACACCAGTAGATAAGCTGTCGATGCAGATGCAGGCACAGGCAAACTCTAACTCTCTAGACAACAGCAGCAAATCATTCACACACCGCTCAACACCTGGCCTAACACTCTACAGAGGGTAAATCTTGCCCCCTCGTAACAGATAGTGCTGGCTCCTCATTATAAAGATTTAGTTCAGAGCATCTGGTATCGTATCCATCAAAAGGTGTGAGGGTTAGGCCGACTCAATATTTGAGCGGCCCCAAGCAGCTCAACTCCTAAGCCCATTGTGGTAAAGTGAAAAATCATCATGCGGGTGTAGTTTAGTGGTAAAACCTTAGCCTTCCAAGCTAATGATGGGGGTTCGATTCCCCCCACCCGCTTAGACAGCAAAAACCCCTGACTGCAAGGCTTTCAGGGGTTTTCTTTTGCTTTGGGACAGTTGTAAGTTAGTTCTCTTGTTCTAAAAATGGGGTGAAGTTTGGGGACTTTTGAGGCTGTTTGGGTGTAGCGTACAGGCGTAAAACCAATTACACTCATGCCCTCTCAGACTCCCACTGGCAAAGTTTCTAAGGGTTCAGTCGCAGTCCATGTGTCTCATGGGCGGCTGCAACTGTGATTTCGTTTTGCAGGCGCTCGCAAATACATCTCCTTAGGGTTCGCGGATACCCCACAGAACCGCAAACGGGCCGAGATGAAGGCCAAGGAAATTGAGTTGGACATTCTCGCGGGCCACTTTGACGAGACCCTGGCCAGATACAAGCCTAAGAAAGCTGCGACAAAAGAACTTGTCCACTTTCTTGAGTCAAGATCAAGCCTTCGTTAAATTCCTGGGACGGTTACAAGAAAACTTTGGACAAATACTAGGCCGGTTGGCCAAGACTAAGGGCATCCACGAGGATGGAGCACTGATACTTGAGTTGGCGATCGCATGCCGCCAGCAGATCCATCACAGTATTGTCGCTTAAAGTTGCTAACTGGGGCGAGAAAGCCCCATAGCGCCGCAAAAACTCTAGATAGTAGGTTTGATGCTGGTCGTGGGTGAGGTCAGGGGCGACCTGAATCACAAAATCGTAGTCTTCTATAGTTTTATTCTTGCCGTTGCAGTTGCCTTCGGTCAGGTCTACCCGACAGTCTTCGTAGACCAAAAAACAGTGAATCTGAGGAATAAAGTCGAGACCATAGGGTTGTAGCAGAGCATTGACCCCCGTGACGATCGCATCGTTTAACCGGTAAAACCCCAAATTTTTGTAAATCGGCAGGCTGTGTTCTTGAGCCAGGCGGGCGATCGCACCATGTTTGGTAGTGCAGCTGCCGTAGCCTTCCTCAAATAATATTAGAGAATTTTCGCCATTGGAGTTGGCACCGTAGGGCAAATTTTTTGTCCAGCGGCAAGCCTCGTGAAAAGTCTTTAGCCCTTGCTGTAAAAACTTCTCAGCGATCGGGCCGTAGGCTTGGAGCGTCGTGTCAGGAAAGGCTTCGATGGGGTGCATGGTTACAACTATCCTACGCTTACGGTGTACAACAACCCGGCGAGCACAGAGCCGAGGAAGGCAAAGCCAAGGTAGGCCAGAAAAATGGGACGGCGAGCCAGCGCAAAAACGGCAATCATCGCTGGAATACTGGTTGCACCGCCAGCCAGCAGAAAAGTCAGGCCCGCCCCGGGGGACATACCTTGCTGGATGAGTCCGCCTACCAGGGGCAGGGCCGCATAGCCGTTGAGATAAGCCGGAATGCCCACCAAAGCAGCCCCTAGAATGGAGAGCAGACCGCCATCGCCTGCGATAGTCTGAATCCAGCCATCCGGTACGTAAACTAACATGAGGCTCTCGAGCACAAACGCTAGGGCCATCCATTTGCCCAAAAACCAGGCGTTCTTACTGGCCCCTTGCCAAAACTTTTGCCGCCGCTCTGGGTGTTGCCAAAACTGCCAGACCGGCGGCTTAGGATTGCGCACCCGGCTGCCACCACAGCCGCCATTATCTGCCCCATCTCTGAGGGGGTTGCCAAAGGCTGCGGACGACCAGCCTGAACGCATCAGGGCGAGGGTGCCAAACCCGCCTAGTAAGCCAATAAAAACGGTGGCAACGGTTTTTGCGATCGCAAACTTCAGCCCCAGGGTAGCCGCTGTCAGCACAAACATAGACGGATCCATCAGCGGCGACGACAGCCAAAACGCCATAACGGCTGCCACTGGCACCCCCATCGACAATAACGCCGCAATCAGCGGAATCACGCCGCAGGAACAAAAGGGCGAGAGCGCCCCAAACAGGGTCGCCACAGGAATCATCACCGCAATGCGTCCCTGAAACGCTTTGGAAATCAAATTGTCGGCCCCACTAGCCTGGGCGTAGGCGGCAATGGCGATCGACAACAACAGAAAGGGAGCAACTTTCCAGAGATTGACAGCGGTAAAGGTGAGGCTGTCAGACACTTGGGCCGGTACGAAAAGTGCCAGGAGAAAGAACACGAGGGCGATCGTCAGGGCTACCCCATCCCATCGCCGCACGCTGCGATTAAATCTGGTCAGTACGTTGGTTGCCATCTGGGTTAGTCCTTTAGGGTTCAGACCTTTGATATTTAGGCAAGTATCGAAATACTAGTCAAAACACTTATGGTTTAGTCGCAGCGGTCTAGGGGATGGGTTTCTGCAACATCGGCCATCTCAACGACATGATTGCGGGTGCAACACTCCTCAAACAGAAAGGCCATCAGATCTTTGAGCGCTTCTGACCGGACGCTGTACCAAATCCATTGCCGGTCTTTCTCAGGGGTGACGATACCTACCTGCCGCAGCTTATCTAGGTGATGAGACAAGGTCGGGGCAGAAATGTTCAACTCTTTCTGAATCTCCCCGGCCGGTAGCCCCTTGGGATAAGCCGACAGGAGCAGTCGCACAATCCGCAGCCGCGATGGTTGGCCCAGGGCGGCAAAAGCAGCTGCAATGTCTGCGAGGGATTGTTCAGAAAGCTTGGCTATTTCCATAGTTCGACAATATTCAAAATGCCAAGCTGTGTCAAGTGCCACCCTGCTACATAACGTTCCATCTCAGCAGTGGGACGCGCTACGGCCAACTGGACAGCGGCTAGTTTTACCCATGGCCACTTCTTTAGAAATCGATTTTATGAATTGATGGAGAATTCCCCATGCTGATCCAAGGACGATCCTGGCGTTCCTAGAGCAGGATGGGGAGACAAGTTTGAGATGAATTAAACTAGGTGCTGCCTCAACCGGGCTGAAATCGTATCAATCAGGGAAACGGTTACGATCAAAATGATCATAATGGCGCAAACATCTTGATATTCAAAGGCGCGAAAGCTTTGATAAAGGGAAACGCCAATTCCGCCAGCGCCAACAATTCCCAACACGGCCGCTGAACGCACATTTGATTCAAAACGATAAAGCGTGAACGAAGTCCACAACGGCACCACTTGAGGAATTACGCCAAAAACAATTTCTTGCATTTTACTGGCCCCGGTGGCGCGGATGCCTTCTACGGGGCCAACTTCGATCGCCTCGATCGCTTCTGAAAAGAGCTTTGCCAAAATACCGGCGGTATGAACGAATAGCGCTAACACCCCGGCGAATGGTCCCAATCCGACCGCAACAACGAAGATGAGCGCAAAAACAACCTCATTAATGGCTCGCATCGTATCGAGCAGCCGGCGCACCGGAAAGACAATCCAGGCTGGGCAAATGTTGCTCGAGGCCAGAATAGATAGGGGAACCGCCAGGATGGCAGACAGCAGCGTACCCCAAATGCCCATTGCCACAGTTTCGAGGGTATCTTGCAGGTAAGACCGCCAGTTGGAAAAGTCAGGCGGAAAATATCGGGTCACGTATTCCGCCATCGTGCCGCTGCCCTGGAATAGTTCAACAAAGCTTAGGTCACTGAGTTGGCCTGCGTAGACCAATACCGCGATCGCTAAGACTAAGTACCCAATGCGGACTGGGGTAACTCGGGGGCGCTCCTTAGCCAGGAGATCGCGAGCGGCAGGTGAGGCAACAAGCTGCTCAGGATGAATAGAAGTCGGAGATTCAGTCATAGGGTGAATAGGTCAGGTGCGATCGCAGCTTACAAACTTCAGGCAAATCTTTAGGCGCTCGTCCACTTCGCCAGATTCGGGTGGGCCTAGCCCACCCGACCCATGCCCTCTAGAGAGCTTCGAGCTGCTTGTTCAGTTCATCGAGCTGAGACTGCTTCGCTTCAGGGCTCAGGTTGGCGTCGTTCTGCACTTCCATTATTTTCTGGCCCAGGTCTAGCTCGCGGATCGTATCCCAATCGGCATCACCGGCTGGGTCAAAGCCTTGCCAGCCCAGGGGCTCTAGCACAGCCGCATCTTTGTAGTTGTAGAAGAAGTCTTTAACCTCTTCCTTTAGGCAATCGGGCAAATCATTCCGATAGGCGACCGGATCGCTGGGAATGACGGGAGATGTCCAGATGATCTGGATATTCTCAAAGGCTTCGGGATCACCTTGCTCAATATTCACCATGTTTTCGCTATTGTTGGTAGCCACATCAACCTGGTTATTGGCTACCGCCTGAGCCGTTGCTTCATGGCTGCCCGCAAATACTAGCTCTTCAAAGGCTTCATTTGGGTTGATGCCATTCTTGGCAAACACATAATAGCTGGGCACCACAAAGCCCGAGGTCGAGTTGGGGTCGTTAAAGGCAAAGGTTAGGTCGGATACGTTGTTGATGACGTACTGATCGCCGTCGCCGGCTTCAACATCGATGTTTTCAAGAATGGGGTTCTCTTTGTTGGTAATTAAGTGGGAGTAGTAGCCCTTGGTGCCGTCTGCGTTAACGGTTTGAGCAAACGCTTCAGCATCAGAACGAGCCGCCGCTTCAATGTAAGACTTACCGCCATACCAGGCCAGCTGAATCTTACCCGCGCCCATGGCTTCAATGACGCCAGCGTAGTCAGTGGCATAGAAACCGTTGATGGGGCGACCCAGCTCTGCTTCCATAGCAGCCAAGAAAGGCTCCCACTGAACCTTGAGGTTGTCCTGGGATTCAGTGGAGATAATCCCGAAATCAATTTCGGCTAACTCCGGTGCACAGGCGGCACCGGCAGCATCGGTAGCTTCACCGGCTACATCAGCATTGTTCTGTCCGCCTGTGCTGCAGCTTGCGATCAGGGCAGTACCGGCTAAGGCCAGAAAAAATCGGGCAGACCACTGGGTGAAAGCAGATGTCATGGTGGCAAATCCTTAGGGCTACAAATTAGAACAGTGGGAGTGAGTTAACGGTGTGTGGGGAGCCTCAGCTCTGGCGTCGGGGCGACCCAGAGAGCAGCCTTGATCGGCACCCGCTAAAACGCTGAGAAGACTTCGGCATGACCGCTCAAGACCAACTCTTCGGCGGCGGCACCGTAAATAGTATTGAGCTGTTGGTCATCTAAGCTCTGGATATGACCGTCAAATCGAACAGTGCCATCCCGCAGTGCGATCGCACGTTCGTAATAGCAGCGCACCACCTGCACCTGATGCAGTGAGGTGATGATGGTAATCCCCTGCTCTTGGTTCAGATGGGTCAATAGCTCCATCACCTTGCGGGCCGACTCCGGATCCAGGGAAGCAATCGGTTCATCGGCCAAAATGATTTTGGCTCCCTGCATCAGACAACGGGCGATCGCCACTCGCTGCTGTTGGCCGCCCGACAGCGACGAAGCCCGCTTATAGGCCTGATTTAAGATGCCGACTCGCTCTAGAGCACTGAGCGCGCGCAGTTTTTCCTGCTGGCTAAAGCCCCGAACCAGCGATCGCATCATCGAAACCTGTGACAGACCGCCAACTAAAACGTTATCCAGAACCGTCAGACGGTTGACCAAGTTGAACTGCTGGAAAATAAACCCAATCTGGCTCCGCAGCTGACGCGCTTTAGAGTGCAGCTTACCGTCAACTTGCAGCGGACTACCGAAGATTTCGATGGTGCCCTGTTCAGCTAGCTGCAGAGCATTCAGGTTACGCAACAGGGTAGACTTCCCCGAACCAGAAGCTCCCACCAGCGCCACCATTTCCCCCATACCAACCTGCAAATTTACCGCCTGGAGCGCAGGTTGCCCCCTAAAAGACTTGGATAACTGCCGAACCTTAACAGCGGGGGCGGCAAAAGAAGCCTCCAACGCACTCTCCGTAGCTGATCGCATGGCTATTATTGGCCCAATTGAACATCAATGGCCCGAAATTTATGGATGTTTATTGCTAAACAATTTATATAGATGTCTAGACAAATATGATCCATGTGAGCCATAGATATATTCCGATAGGCAGTTTAAGGTTCTCCCCACAGTTGATTAAGTTTGCGTAGAAAACCGTTTAAAGTTTTCGCGGCGTTTCTCAACGCCAGTATGATTTGTCCCCAGCCCCAATCCTAGGGGGAGTCAGAAGCTCAAAGCCTCCAGAACTGGGGGATTTAGGGGAGGCCGGTGTCCATTAAGTCTCATTTTCCAGCACCAGTTCCATCCGTTCTCCCCGAAATCGGGTGACACCGTACTCAATGACAACACCAGTTTGATCGACGTTAATCGACTCAGATAGCAAAATCGGCCCATTGGCGGGCATTTTGAGCAGTCGTGCATCATTGGCCTGGGCCAGACGGGCTGAGATGCGCGTGCTGCGGCGGATATGGTCACAGCCATACTCCGTCTGCAACATCTTTGAAATAGAGCGATAGGTTTCGCAGTGGTTAATTAATCCTGGAAAGTGCTGACCTGGAAAG
>JANPIO010000128.1:0-10201 GCA_031425055.1 Phormidium sp. VAR_61_metabat_6 | reverse complement strand
GGCTAGCCAGCCGTCGGGGTGGCAAAAGTCGTTTTGCATGTCGATGACCAGGCAGGCGGTTTTGGTGAGGTCAAACCGCACCTGCTTGGTCTGGGTGACGAGGGTGGTCAGCCGAGGCTGTAACGCTTGACGGCTAATGTCGGCAACTTGGTCATTCACCCACCAGGCATTGGGTAGGTGGCCTAAAGGGCGCAGGTTTGAGCCATCCATAACCAAGCCTCTCAGGATCACGATGCTGGTTATCTCACCTGGAGGGCCAGCACCGCTAGCCCCGCCGTTACCGCGTAGGCCACCGCGACAACCTGAATCTCAGACCAGCCCGACAGCTCAAAGTGGTGGTGGAGCGGAGCCATCTTAAAGAAACGCTTGCCGACGCCATCGGGGCCTTTGGTGGCTTTGAAGTAACCCACCTGAATGATCACCGACAGGGTTTCGGCAAAGAACAGCAGGGTCAGCACCAGCAGGGCAAACAGGTTGCCGCTGAGAATGCCCACGGCACCTAAGGCCGCACCCAGGGCCAGAGAACCCGTATCGCCCATAAACACGCGGGCGGGGTTGTGGTTGTGGAGCAAGAAGCCTAAGCAAGCACCGGCCATGGCGGCGCAAAACACCATCAGGTCGGGGTGGGTGGGAGCGACGATGGCGGCTAAGCCCATGAAGGCGATCGCCCCGGTGCCGCCCATCAGCCCATCGAGACCATCGGTGAGGTTGGTGGCATTGCTTTCGGCTACCAGCACAAACCCGGCCAGGGGCCAAAACAAGAAGCTGAGGGGTAGACCTAGGCCCAAAGGCAGCGCCACGGTGGTAAGGCTGGCGGGCTGACTGGTGAGCACCCAAAGGCAAAACAGCACTGCAACAGCAATCTGTAGGGCGAGCTTGGCGCGGGGCGAGATGCCTTTGTTAGAGCGCCGCTGAATCACCTGCCAGTCGTCAACCCAGCCAATGGCTCCGTAGGCCAGGGTGAGCAGCGACACGGCCACCGCATCGCGGGCAAAGCCCGTCGCCACTAGAGCCACAATCACCGCTACCGGCACAAAAAAAGCGCCACCCATAGTTGGAGTGCCCGCTTTTTTGAGATGGCCCTGGGGGCCTTCTTCACGAATAAATTGACCGGTTTTGAGCGCCCGCAGCAGGGGAACCGCCGAAAACCCGAGCAGACTGCTGCCCAGAGCGGCCACAATAAAGGGAACCGTAATTGAGGCAGCCAGGCTGACGGCATTGCCTAGGGTTCCATCTAGCCCGACGGCGGCGGCGCTAAGCCCTAGACCCAGCAGCCAAAACAGCGTTTGGCCATTCAGGGACAGCCGCCCCGACGCTAAAAACTTCGCATCCACAAACAATTCCTCACTTGCATCACACCGCACACCATCAGGAGTCTACTGGATGATCTTCCAATTGACTACATTTAGTGCCCGGAAATAGTCAGGAAGCTTAAGTGAATCGTCTCACTTCGGAGCGAAGTTTAACAACACTTAACGGCGTATTGATGGCGACCTCTAGATCTGCTGGACTAAGCCGATAGGGGGCAAGCATGTTCCAGCCAAAACCCCTTCGAGTTTCGCCACGGCCAGCGGGCCGGATTCTCCTAACGACAGCGTTTTCTTAGACGGGCTACGCTTAGTCGTCGTCATCGTCGAGGACGAGATCGGTGTCGTCATCGTCCTCAAAAGCGTCGTCGTTGCCCATCAGATCCGAAATTTCCTCGTTTTCGGCCTCATCGGGGATAGTCTCAACGACATCGCGGCTGCGCAGGCGACCGATACTCTCCAGCCAGTGCAGAATGGATGAGTCGCCGTTGGAGGGCAAAATCGGGGCCTTGGCGTTGCGGGGCACCTGGCGCAAAGACGGGTTGTAATACTTATTAGACATAGCGGTGGTCTTGTACCAGTAACGAGGCAATATACAGACATTCCATCGTAGCAGAGACACTATTCTGCGGTGCCCGAAGTTTTGCCGTATTATGCCGGTACTGCTGTGGAGACTGAGTCATGTTGGGCAAAGCTGAGCTACTAGAGGCCGTGGCCCCCGTCAACCGAGGCATTAGCAGTAGCCCCAGCGATCGCACCGCAATTCAGGCGGCGGCGGCTACCCTAGAGGGCCGCAACCCCACCCCTAACCCGCTCCAGGCCACCGATCGCCTCAACGGCGACTGGCGACTGCTCTATACCACCAGCCGCGAACTGCTGAATATCGATCGCCTGCCCCTGGCCTCCCTCGGCCCGATTTACCAGTGCATTCGCCTGGCCGAAAACCGGATTTACAACATTGCCGAGGTGAACGGGCCACCCCTGCTGTCAGGGCTGGTGGCGGTGGCCGCGACCCTTGAGGCGGTGTCTACCCAGCGAGTGAATGTGGGCTTTGAGCGCGGCGTGATTGGCCTACGGCAGGCTTTGGGATATGAGTCTCCGGCCCAGTTCATTGGGGCGATGCAAACTACGCCGAAATTCTCGCTCTTCCAGGGCATTGATTTTAGAATTAACCGCGATCGCCAGGCGGGCTGGCTCGAAGTCACCTACCTCGACGATGACCTGCGGATTGGGCGCGGCAACCAGGGCAGCCTGTTCGTGCTGCAAAAAGTGTAGGCGGGCGGCTAGGCCGCCGCGTCTACCGAGGCGCGGCTCGCCTTGACAAGGGCGCAGCAGTCGGCCACTGGGGCGCGATCGCCCATAGCTGTCACCAGGGCATCGAAGGCGTCGCGGTGCTTTTCGAGTAAGGTTTTGGCCTGGAGGATGGCCCAGCGCTGCTTGAGGGGAGTCTCGGCGGGCGATCGCCCCAGCACCGTCCAAAACTGACCTAGGGCAGCGGTGTCATTGCCGCCTCCCTGCGCATCGCCGTAAACCATTTGCTCAGCGGCAATGCCCGCCATCCACACCTGGCAGTAGCGGTCGATGACCTGGGGGGTGAGCCTCGCTAGGGCCGCTGGGTCGCGGGGACCAAACACTACGCCCCCCTGGCCTGGAATCCCCTGCTTCCAAGCTTCCCAGGTGTTGAGGGTATAAGCCTCAACCGGAATATCGAGCAGCACCGCCGCCAAAAAATGCCCGGCCTCGTGGTGCAGCACTCGCTGGCGGTGCTCAGGCGAAGCCCAGGCCACCGTATCCATTAAAATGTCGCCGATGCGGCCGCTCAAGCCCAGCTGATCGACGCTAAACACCCCCAGCCCCACAGCGGCAAACACCGCCACTACGGCGGGCGACAGGTTGATCAGCGGCCCCAGCAGGCTGGCCATGGTCACCCCAAAGATGACGACAGCAATGGTGTTGAGGGTGGTGTCGCGCATGCAATCTCCAGCGGTTGAATGATCACTCAAAAGCTCAAGCCGCGTTCGGTAGCCAGGGGCGGCTAGCTTTGCTCCATGCTAGCGAGGATGGGGCCTCAGGGCTAGGCCTCAAAATATGCCCGCTTCTAGCCGTTTGGCCGTTTGCAGACTGTCTTGCAGGCGATCGCGCCCCGCCTCAGAGTGCTCGATCGGCACGCTCTCCAGCAGCGCCGGGAAAAACAGCGCCGTCCAGTCCTCCGGCAGCGGGCAGCGGGTGCGGCCTCGCCGCAGCATTACCCGCTGGGTTTCAGCATCCCAAACAAAGGCGGTGGCAGCCCCCAGGGCGATCGCCGCTACGTAGGGTTCATTTGGGCAGCTGGCTGCATCGGCCCCATTCAGCGCTGGGGCGCGGTAGCCGGGTCGGGCCACGGGCTGAAAACTCACCCGATGGTCATGGGCCTGAATGCCCAGCCGGGTCGCCTCCACCTGGATGCCCTCGACCCCCACGACAAACAGCAGGTCACGGCGAAACTGGGCGCTGGGGAAGCCGACGCTCTGGAGCGCCGGGGGGAGATCGGGCCGCTCTACCCCGGCGGCCAGCAGCGCGCCGGTGAGCAAAATGCGCTGCAACCCGGCCCCATCCCACTCGGTGATCAGGCCGTTGGCTAGAGCTTCGTGATAGAGCCGGACCAGCGCCCGAATGCGCGGGGCATCGGCGACATCGACGGCGATGAGTTCCTGCACGTTGAAGGTTTCTTGGCCATAGGCGCGCAGGGCTGCCTCAGTGCCGCCGTAGACCGAAATGTCGGGAGCCTCCCTGAGGTACATCGCCAGGCTGCGGCGAAAGGCCCAGTAGCGCGGGTCAGCCGGGTCGGCGGGAACCAAGGCCTGGTCGAGCAGGCGCGCTAAGTGGGCCTGAAATCCTACCGCCTGCTTGAGGGTGGCGCTGACGCCAATATCTTGATCGGTGGTGACCAGAGTCGCGTAGAACGATTCGTGCAGGGTGGCCCCCTGCTGGGCCAGCTGTTGGTAGGCGCTGATGTCGGCGGCGATCGCCCCCAGCTGAGCTGCCAACAGCGGCTCTTTTTGGGCCAAAATTTGCCAAAAGCGGGGGCTAAAGGCGTGGTCTTTGAGCAGGGCAAACACAAGGCGATCGCCCCCAGCCTGGCCCGCCCCGGCGAGCAGCTCCAGCAGCAGCAGGCGGCTGTTTTGGTAGGCCGCTTCCAGGCTGTAGCCGGCCTTCTCCTGGCGAGAGACCATCACCGACAGCGTGTTGCCGCCGGTGAGATGGGCCGCCCCACCGGGGAATAGGTGCTTGCCCATGCCCACCTGCGCCCAGTCGCGATCGCTAAACTGCATCATCGCAAACCCCAGCGCCGCCCGGTTCTCGGTGGCTAAGCGCTGCATTCTGCCGGTAATAGTGGTACGTAGGGCGTGCTTGTCGAACTCGTTTTGCTCAATTGAGGCGGCCAGCGATCGCAGCGACTCGGGGTAGAGCCCCTCGCCCTCAAACCGCATCATGCCCAGGGCCAGGGCGATCGCCCCTTCCTCGGCCCCAAAGGTGACGTTGGGAATTTTCGACATCAGCTCTGGACTACTCGACAGCCGCCGACTCTCTAGGGATGTGGAGGCGTTGAGCTGCCTGAGCAGGGCCAAGCGGGTCAGCTGCCCGGTGCGCCCCGGTTTGGCCAGCAGCGGCCGGGTGAGCAACTGCTGCATCGAGAGCTGCTGCTCGCCTGCCCAAAACGAGCCCACGGTACCTGCCCCCGTGGTGATCGGTCGAGCATCGGGGTGGCGCAGCAGCGGGTCGTGCAGGGTGCGCAGCGAATGGTCGAGCATCCACAGGGCTTCGCCGGGGTCGAGCCCCGCCGCCCGGCTCGTCTCGACGTAGACTGGCACAAAATATTCTAAAAAGAAGCGATCGGTGTTGAAACTTCCTCCCTGGCGGTAGGTCAGCAGCCTGCCCTTGGCCAGATCGGCGGCGATCGCCGTGACGTAGGGGTTGGTCTGCAAAAACCAAAAAAACTTGCGATCGAGGGCCGGCCGCAGGCGGCTATCTAGTCTGCCGCTGGCCCGCTGGTAGGCGGCCTCCGACAGGGGCGGCACCACAGTGCCATCGCTGAGGGTAAACCAGGCCCCGTTGCCCCTAAACCCGTAGGTCGCCCCCTCAATCGGCCCAATCCAGTCGCGGGGAGGCAGCCCCTGGGCCTGCATGCCCAGTGCCACCGCCACCAGTCCTAAATCTAGCGGCAAATGCCCCGGCGGCAGCAGGGCGGGGTCGGGCTGCACCGTTAAGATAGGCTCCTGAAAAGATCCGGTGAGGCTGGCCTGCCACTGCCAGGGCTGGGGGTCGAGGGGCAGGCGATCGCCCACGATCGCCCGCAAATCCTCAGCAGCTACCGGTGGCACCTGGGCACTCAGGTTGTAGCCTGTTTTGAGGTCGAGGCTCCCAGCCGCCGTCAGCGCCATAGCGCCCAGGTTGAGGTGGGTGTCGGATAGGGTGACCTGCTGCCCCTGAAATGCCAGTCGGCTTTGCAGGTTGTGGATTGGGGCTGACCCCTGGCCCAGATCCCCCTGGCCATCCCGCACGGCGACAGTTCCTTGCAGGTCGAGGGCGGCTAGGGGGGGCACAAGGGCGTTGGGCAGGGGCGTAGCCAGCCGCAGATCGCCGCTGAGCCATCCGGCCTGAATATTCACGGCTGGCGGCAGCACCAAATTGAGGCTCGACAGGGGCAGGTTTTGGGTTTGAAGACTGACCTGGAGCGATCGCCGCGTCAAATCGACCGTGCCGCTGGTCTGCCAGTGGCCCTGGTCGAGTAAACCCTCCAGCGCAAAGGTCATCTGGCGGGCGGGCTGCCCCTGGGGCAAGCGCACTGCGGCCTGTACGTTGTGAACTGTAACGGCACGGGGGGTAGCCGCCCCAGGGCTGGGGGCAGCCAGGGTAAACCGGCCATCTTCAACCCAAAGGCCCGTTAGGATATCAGCGGCGCTCACCGTCCCCGAGCCGCTCTCCCCAGGGAAGTCCGGCTCGGCCCCTGGCTCCGGCAGCACCACCGATAGCTCGGGTCGCACCAGGGTGACTGTCACCTGTAGATTGCCGCGGTGCAGCAACTCCGGCCAGTTCAGCAAAACGACAACGGCATCAATTTCGCCTGCTAGCCCGCTGGCCTCACTTCTGGGGATGACGGTTTTGCCCAGCACGATGCCCCACTGGGCCACCCCCCGCACTCCCCCCAGCTGAACGGGCTGATGTAGAGCGTCAGAAATCGCTTGTTCCACTTGGGAGTGCAGGGTTCTAAGCAGCAGTCCTGCCGCCAAAATGACGCCGATCAATGGCCAGGGTAGCCATGCCCGGGTCGCCAGCTTAAACCACGCTGCCAGTTGGGGGACAGAAAGTTTTTGACGGACAAGAGCCATGGAGCCAACGCCGGGCAGAACGGGTGAGAAAGCTGGGCCTATTCGCTATAGAAGGTCTCTAGGCTGGTGCGATCGCCCACAAACCGCCAGTGCCAGGGTTCAAAGGCCACCCCCTGAAAATTGTCCGGGGGAAAAGACAGCTCATAGCCATAGTGCACGGCGTTGGTTTCCATCCACTGGTAGGCTCGGGTATCGACAAAGTCGGTGTTGAGGTTAGTGCCCGCCTGGTTGCCATCGCCAATGTCGATGGCGTAGCCGGTGTGGTGCTCGCTGTAGCCTGGCGGAGCGCTGACCTCGGCGCGGGTTTGGGCATCTTGGCCGCGCTCGGCCTTTAGGTTAAAGAAAATTTGCTCCTGCTCCGCCTGGGAACGAAAGCCCGATAGCGGCACCAGCCTCACGCCTTCGCGACCGGCGGCCTGGGCCATGGCCTCGTACTGGCTAGCGGCGTCGGTGCGCAGGCGAATCGCAGCATTAGCGCTGAGCGTCACCAGCTCTTCGGCAGGGGCTTCATCGTAGGCGCGATGGTTGAGCAGGGTGCGGCTAGAGGGGGCCAACTGCACGGCTACGTCACGATTTTCTTCCTCGGGAGAGGCTGCACCACTGGGGCCTACCCCGTCTGCACTGGCGGCGGAGCGGTTGATCATCGTTTCAAAGGGCTGCCCGAATTCGGCCGCAGAAAACCCGTTGGTCTGGTACCAGGCCACCAGGCCGCCCGCCGCCAGAGCCAGCATAGCCAAACCCAGAAAGCGCCGCAGGAGACGCGTGCGCCGCAGCCAGGCAGGCTGTTCTTGCCCCATCGGGTAGAGGGGTACATCGCGGGCCGCTTGGGGAATATCGTCGATAGGAGACATGATCACTCGCTTCCGGCAAAGCTCTACCCATTATGGCCCGTGGCGGCGATGCGGTTACAACTTCTCGGCTGGGCTTATATAGCGTCGGCCAGGTAGCTCAAAATAGAGGAAGTTGAGAATGCCCAACTCCGGAACAACACCTCACCAGTGCCGCTCTAGAGGTGCAGTCTTCAGCATGTTCTAACCAAAGCTGTCACAATCGCAGTGCAGAGTATGGGAGGGCTGCTGTTTTGCCACCGCTTGAGGTATTGATGCGCCTGTACGGGCCAATTGGGGCTGGCATCTGCGCTGGCGTTGGCCTGGGAGCGTTGCTGTACCGCTTTACCCCCCACCGAGAGTCATCGCAAGGACTATATCAGCAGGTGCCCCTGCGCTTGGGGCGTTTTTTGTTTTGGCTGGGCATTCCCCTCAGCATTGTGGGGTTTATGCGCCGCGCCGACCTGTCGGGCAACCTATACCTGGCTCCGGTAGTGGCCTGGGCCGCTATTTTGCTGGGGCTGCTGTGCAGCCGCTTGTGGATTCGTGCTGACCAAGAGCCGTGGGCGCGACCCACCCAGGGCAGCTTTTCTTTGGCGGCGATGCTGGGCAACACCGGCTACATTGGCTACCCCGTGGTGCTGCTGCTGCCCCAGCTGGGGGTGAGTGTGTTTGGCTGGGCGCTGTTCTACGATGCTCTGGGCACGCTGCTGGGCTCCTACGGGCTAGGGGCGATTTTGGCTTCAGAAATGGGGGGGCAAAGTCGCACCTCGTCGCAGCCCTGGCGGCGGCAATGGTCAACCAGGCTACGGGCAGTGGTACAAAATCCGATTATTCTGGCCTTTGGTTTGGGGCTGGGGCTGAAGGCGATCGCCCTGCCCACCTGGCTCGACCTAGCCCTCTACCAGTTTGCCTGGGCTATTGTGATGCTGTCGCTAATGCTGATGGGTCTGCGCATTCAGCAGCTCAGCTCGTGGCAGCACCTGCACCGGGCCACCATAGCCGTGGCGATCAAGATGCTGGTGCTGCCCCTGGCCGTGGGGTTGGGTCTCACCGCCCTGGGTGTAGACGGTCCACCCCGGCTGGTGATGATCTTGCAGGCGGGCATGCCCTGCGCCTTTTCTAACCTGGTGCTGGCCGAGGCTTACGACCTCGATCGCGATCTGTCGGTCACCTGCGTAGGGCTCAGTTCGGCCAGTTTGCTGTTTACCTTGCCCCTTTGGCTGTGGGCATTTTCTGGGGATTAACGACCAATGATTACCCGATGGATCGAAACTCTGCACCACAGCCGCCGACTGCTGCTAGCCAGCCTACTGGCTCTGGGTGGATTCGCCCCCCTCTCTGGGTCAGCCCAGCCGGTTCTATCCACCCAGCAGACCGTTGCCGCGACTCCCCTACTGCGACCTGAAGATAGTGATCCGTTGGTCAAGCAGCTCCAGACGGAGCTAGCGAACGTAGGGCTGTTTGCCGGAGTGGTTGACGGTCACTATGGCACCGATACCGCCGCAGCGGTGCGATCGCTTCAAGCGCAGCAAGACCTAGTCGTCGATGGCATCGCTGGCCCACAAACCTGGCTGGCCCTGGAGAATGCTCGCCGGGCGATCGCCTTACCACCGCCGCTCCTCACCGCCAATCTAGTCACCTTTACCCCCCTGGTGGTGGCTCAGCCCGACCCGCCGCCCCCCGCCTTTTGGCTCGCCATGATGCCCCTAGTGCCTATCACCGGTGGCGCGCTCACCTGCCTACACCGACGGCGGCAGCAGCGGGGGCAGCGACACCCGCTGCCATTTAAGCCAAAACTCTAACGATCTGTAACTGCTAAGCTTTGCAATCTAAAGAAAAGCTACAAATACAACCCGTGATCCCAGCTCTAGAGGTCACCATAGGAGAGATTGCTGCAAACCGATCGCAGCGCTGAGGAAGCTTCCCCAGCAGCCAGATTTTTGATCTTTCAGGCCGGAACTTGGTAGCCGGTTTATGGGTTCAGACAGAGGCCTGCCCGTGGCGCGCAGGTCTCTGGAATGCGCGGTTGTAGCCCTTACCCATACTGTTTCCTGGAGAGTCCTATGCTGACTGTGGCCGACATCATGACCCCTAACGTCACCACCATCGCCAGCGGTGCCACCGTCGCCGAGGCTATTGACCTGATGCAGCAGCGCCAGATTCGCTCGCTCCTCGTCGAGCACCGCTCTCAAGATATGCCCTTTGGCATGGTGACCGAGCGCGATATTGTCTACACCGTGGTGGCCCGAGGCCACAATCCTGAACAGGTGCTGGTGCAAGACATCATGCGCCAGCCCTGCATTTCTTTGCCCCCCAATCTCACCATTCAAGAAGCATCCCAGATGTTGTCTGACACCAGCATGCAACGTGCTCCCGTAGTCCAAGACGGGCGTCTGCTGGGGGTGATCTCGGTTACGGATATTTTTATGCGGGGGATGTCGGCACCAGCGTTGAGTCGGTAGGGGGATGAAGATGGGGGAGATGAGGGAGATGAGGGAGGTGAGGGAGATAGTTTTGAATTTTGAGTTTTGAGTGCTTTCTTTACAACAAGAACTCAAAACTCAAAACTAAGCATTCAACACTTTCCTCACCTCCTCAACTAGCTCTACTCCATCGAGGCTGTAGCCCGGTTAGAGAGTTCGGTGAGCGATCGCAGGCGATCGCTCACCTCATCCGTTAAGACTTTGGCCTCGTA
>JANPIO010000127.1:0-2683 GCA_031425055.1 Phormidium sp. VAR_61_metabat_6 | reverse complement strand
TACTATATGAGCTTCTGAGAATCCTTCCTCGATAAGGTAATCACTTATTGCAACCTCGACATCGGGTTTCTTTTGTAAGCTGCCATCAATCATATTGCAAGCACTATTGCATAAAGCTCTAACAGCCGCCATATTATGACTAACAAAAAGAACTGTTCTTCCCTCTTTACTCACTGCCTCCATCCGTCCTAAACACTTCTTTTGAAATGCTGCATCACCTACCGCTAGCACTTCATCTACCACCAAAATCTCAGGCTCCAAGTGAGCTGCGACTGCAAACGCCAGCCTCACATACATACCGCTGCTATACCGCTTAACCGGCGTATCTAAAAATCTCTCGACTTCCGCAAACTCCACAATCTCATCAAACTTGCGGTTGATCTCGGCGCGGCTCATGCCCAAAATTGCGCCATTGAGAAAGATGTTCTCGCGCCCCGTCAGCTCAGGGTGAAACCCAGTGCCCACCTCTAGCAAACTTGCCACCCGCCCCCGCAGCCGCACCCGCCCCTCCGTCGGCTCCGTAATGCGGCTCAAAATCTTTAGCAGCGTTGACTTGCCCGCTCCGTTACGGCCAATAATGCCCACCACCTCGCCCTGCTTTACCTCAAACGAGATATCCTTCAGCGCCCAAAACTCGTCTTGCTGGGGCCTGACGTTAGGCTTGAGCGGATGCCGCAGACGATCGCCAAAAGACTTAACCCCATCAGCAACGACATCGCGCAGGGCTACGTAGCGAGAGTTGCCCTGCTGCTGCTGGCCAAGAACGTACTTTTTGCCGAGATTCTCGACTTGAATAACTGAGTCTGACATTAAGGGACTGTGGAACGGGGGCGATTCATTTAGCTGGCGCATCCGCCATTGTGCTCATTGTGCCCCCAGGCTTTACGAAAATTTCACGTTCACACACTTAGTTACCCAGGCCACAGCTCAGTTTGACCACAACCCACAAAGGCGGTAGCTAGGCTCAGCAACCATCCGTTGGCAAAGTCGGGGAGATGTGCAATGCCGCTTTTAGCTACCTAGCTTTCTGTTGCATCTTCTGGGGCGATCGGCTGAGGGGGCACTACTGGATGGTTCGCCAGCCATTCGTCGAGGTCACCCAAATCAGCTAAATCAAAAAACTCTTCCGACAGTTGGTCTAACTGCCCCAACGATAATTCTCCAATCTGCTTGGTTTGCGCCGCTGAGAGCACACCCAATCGACGGCTCAGCAACCGAACTAAAAGCGTTGCCTCAGCTTCTCTCCGGCCCTCCTCGCGGCCCTCCTCGCGGCCCTCCTCGCGGCCCTCCTCGCGGCCCTCCTCGCGGCCCTCCTCGCGGCCTTCGGCCAAGACCTCTTGGTAAAAGCGGGTTTGTCGGATGTCAGCCGTTTTGATGTCTAACATCGCCAGAATCTCCTGAGTAGTTAACTGCGGGAATTTATTGATTAGTATAGCTTCCACCAAATTAAGAATTTGTTGAAATGCCTCGTCTCCCTGAAGTTTTGCGGCGCGCAGCAGGCTTTGGGCTGCCTGAGTTGTAGCGGCACTGGGCAACACAATCAGCTGTAGCAAGGCAAGAGCTGGAGGTAGCTGAGTTTCGTGCAGCAGGTCTTGTAGGTAAATGCGCTGTACCTTGTTGTTTAGCAAGTCGGCATAGGGCGCTTCGGCACCCAACGCTTGCTGCTGCGACTGAAGAATGAGTAACCCCCGCCAGGGGCGCTCCACCTGATATTGGTAGAGATATAGATAGGTTTCGGCAAAGTAGCGCCCATAGAAGCGCCGATCGGGCTGCATCTGCGCCTCAAGAAAAATCACTGGTGCTGTTGGGTCATTCGAGAGGGGAACCAGCAGCCCATCTAGCCGAAATTCACTTTCTTTGATGGCGGGGGCCACGTACTCGAAAGCGCAGTCGGCAGGTAAGCCAGGAATAAGCTCTGCCAGTAAAGCGGGCTGAGCCAGAAAAATTTGGTAGTAGAGCTTGTCGGTCTTCATGCGATCGCCCCTTAGCCCACTCCCAGAAGAGAGGCAAAAGGCAGGATGCAGCCCCTGCTACCCCGCCACCACAAAGTTCACCAGCTTGCCCGGCACCACGATCACCTTCTTGATCTCCTTGCCTTCCAAGTAGCGCTGGGCAACCTCAGACTCGCGGGCGTAGGTTTCTAAGGCCGCTTTGTCGGAGTCGGCGGGCACCTCCAGGGTGCCGCGCGTTTTGCCCATAATTTGAATGACCAGCGTAATCTCATCCACCACCAGGGCAGCGGGGTCAAACACGGGCCAAGGGGCGCGGTGAACCGAGTCAGGGTGACCCAACTGGTGCCACAGCTCGTCGGCCATGTGGGGGGCAAAGGGAGCCAGCAGCAGCACCAGGGCGCGCACGCCCTCGGTATAAATGGGGGAACCCTTGGCCGTAGAATCTGTGAGCGCATTGCTGAGCTTCATTAGTTCCGACACGGCGGTGTTGAACTGGTAGTCGCCGTCGATGTCTTCAGTGATCGCCTGAATGGCGGTATGGATGGCGCGGCGCAGAGTTTTCTCATTCTTGGAGAGATCGGCGGTGACCATATCCCCTGAGGGCGAACCACCGTTCGCCCCTACGGTGGCGATGTATTCGGTGACCAGCCGCCAGACACGGTTGAGAAAGCGGAACTGGCCTTCCACATCGGCGTCATCCCACTCCAGGTCTTTTTCGGGCGGCGCTTTAA
>JANPIO010000126.1:0-3156 GCA_031425055.1 Phormidium sp. VAR_61_metabat_6 | reverse complement strand
GGAGTTAGGGGGTGGGGGAGGTGAGGGAGATTAGGGGGTGGGGGGGTGGATTTGGGTGACTTGGGCGGTGAGGTGGCCCTGGGCGAGTTGGATCTGGAGGGTTTGGCCGGGGGTGACGCTGCTGGATTGGGTGACGAGTTGGTTGGCTTCGTCGCGCACCAGGGCATAGCCTCGCTTAACGACGGTGTCGGGGTCAAGGGTCATGAGGTGGCTGCGCAGGGCGGCGGTGCGATCGCTCGCTTGGCGCATTTCTACCTGCACCCCCTGCACTAGGCGGCGTTTGAGCTGTTTGAGGTGAATGGTTTGCTGCTGCATGCGCTGGTCAAGGCGGGTGCGCAGTAGTCGCTGGCCGAGGCGATGCACATCGCTTTGGGCATCGAGCAGGTGCTCGGCAGTAAGGGTTTTGAGCAGGGCGACGCGCTGGCGGTGCGCTTCAATCAGATCGGCCAGGGCCGGGACGGCGGCGATCGCGGCCGCCGTCGGCGTATGGGCACACAGATCCGCCGCTAGATCCGCTAACGACTCATCGCGCTGGTGGCCAATGCCTGTCACCACCGGAATGGGGCAGCTGGCGATCGCCCGCACCACGCGCTCGTCGTCGAAACACTCCAGGTCTTCGCTGGCCCCGCCGCCGCGAGCCAAAATCAGCACCTCGGCGCGACCATCGGCGGCGACTCGCTCCATAGCAGCCACAATGGAGCCGGGGGCGGTGTCGCCCTGCACCGTGGCGGGTGAGAAGAGCACGTGCAGGCCAGGGTGGTGGTGGCGCAGCGATCGCTGAATGTCGCCCCAGGCGGCAGCTTGGGGCGACGACACCACAGCTATAGTTTGGGGTAGGGCGGGCAGCGATCGCTTAAACTCGGGGTCAAACAGACCTTCGGCGGCGAGCCGCTGGCGCAGTCGGCGGTAGCGCAGGGCCTTGAGGCCGTCGCCGCTGGGCAACACCTGCCACACGGTGAGCTGGTAGCTGCTGCGCTGGGGGTAGACCTTCACCGTGCCCAGGGCGATCACCTGTTCACCAACGGTGGGCAAGGTCGTGAGCCGCGCCTGCTGGCTGCGCCAGGCCACAGCATTAATGGCAGCCCCAGTATCGGGGTCAGTGAGGGTAAAAAACAACCCCTTGGCGTGGGGGTTAGCGCTCGACACTTCCCCCACGACCCAGACCTGGCGCAGGGTGGGGTCGTCTTCTAAAACGGCCTTGATGTAGTCGACCAAACCGCCAACGCTCAGGGCCGCTGGGGCCATAGCCGTAGTTAACTCAGGGTTAGTCATGCGATCTCATGCTCAGCCAAACTCCAGTGTGGGCCAGATGGCGGTGAACATCAACCGGCTCGTTGGACTGGGCGAGTCTTGGCGGCTGTTTGGCGCAGCCTTAGTTCCTCCAAAATTGCTTGGCAGTCATTTAGGCAAAGCTATCGCCCACCACATAGCGGTTGCGGCCCTGGGCCTTGGCCTCGTAGAGGGCCAGGTCGGCGCGATGGATCAGCTCCCTGGGGGAGTGCTCTTTGACGGTGGGGCAGTGGCACACCAGGCCAAAGCTCAGGGTTAAGTTTGAGCTTACCTCTGAGTAATCGTGGGGCAGCGGGCACTGGGCGATCGCCGCCTGAATTTTTTCGATGATCTCAATGCCCCCATCGAGGGTGGTATCGGGCAGCAGCAGCACAAATTCTTCGCCCCCGTAGCGGGCCACCAGATCGCCAGGCCGTTTGACCACGGTGCTGAGTATCTGGGCCACCTGGCGCAGGCAGTCGTCGCCCGCCAGGTGGCCATAGTTGTCGTTGTAGGGTTTGAAGTAGTCGATGTCGCAGAGAATCAGCGACAAATATTTTTGCTGACGGCGGGCCCGCTGCCACTCTAGATCGAGGGCCTGGTCAAAACTGCGGCGGTTGGCAATTTCGGTGAGGCCATCGACAGTGGCCAGCCGGTTAAGCTCAGCGTTGACCAGCTTGAGCTTTTGGTTGAGGTCGGCCTGGGTGACTTCGGCCCGCTTGCGCTCGGTGATATCGCGCACAATCACCAACACCTCGTTTTGGCTAATGGGCACCACCCGCGACTCTTCGTGGCGCAGTTCGCCGTCGATCTCAATGGTGTGTTCGTAGCGCTGTCGGGTGCCCGTAGATAGGGCAATCCGCACGTAGTGCATGCGCTGGTCGGCTAGCTCCTTGGGAATAGTA
This sequence comes from Phormidium sp. VAR_61_metabat_6, assembly GCA_031425055.1. GTDB lineage: Bacteria > Cyanobacteriota > Cyanobacteriia > Phormidesmidales > Phormidesmidaceae > Nodosilinea. The sequence continues at coordinate 982 of JANPIO010000126.1, read as the reverse complement.
GCGTAGAGGGACTGGTGGTGATTGAGGGTAAGCAGACTGTAAAGGGTAATCTCACCCCCCGAAATCAGGTTGAGAATATTCCCGTCTTCGTCGATGCGCATCATCAGATCGGGGATGGCTTCGAGAATGGCCTGCTGGGTGGCCTGGTGGTCTTTGAGGGCAAATTCGGCCCGTTTGCGATCGCTAATATCCAGCGTGGTGCCGTCAATACGCAGGGGAGCGCCCGCGCCATCGCGCACCATGCGGGCCTGCCCGCGCACCCAGCGCAGCGCACCATTGGCGCGAAAGATCCGGTATTCTCGGTCGATTTTGTCCTGGTAGCCGAGAGCCTCAATGTCTGCCAACAGCAGCGGGTAGTCGTCGGGGTGAATGCAGCTAAACCAGAGGTCGGCATCGGCTAAAAACGCCTCCGGGGGGTAGCCGTAGAGGGCCGTGGCGGCGGCGTTGACGTAGATAGTCTCCAGGGTTATGGGGTCAACTGACCACACCACGCACTCTAGCGAGTTGAGAATGCTGTCGATGCGCTGCTGCTGCGATCGCAGCTCGGCCTGGGTAGTCTCTAGTTTTTCAGAGCTGCTGATCACCCACTGCTCTAACTGCCGAGACAGGGCATCGCGCTCGGTGTCACACTGCTTGCGTTCAGCCTCAAGCTGTACCCGTTCGCTAATATCTCGCAAAATCGACAGGTGACAATGGGGCTGAATGTGAGCTGTTGCCGTAAACTCCACTGTTTTAAGGGTGCCGTTATCGAGCCGCAGCTGCTGTTCCCCCCGCGCCTGCCCCGTCGTCAAAAGATCTTGCCAAACCCTGTCCAACTCCGTGTCCAACGGCAAAAAATCGGCCACTCGCCGCCCAATCAAGGCATCCTGGGGCAGCTCTAACAGCGCACAGGCTGCTGGGTTCGCCGCTAGGTAATACCCCGCGTCATCGACAATGAGCATGGCATCAAGGGCGGCCTCAAAGATACTTTTCCAGGGCAAGG
>JANPIO010000125.1:0-1794 GCA_031425055.1 Phormidium sp. VAR_61_metabat_6 | reverse complement strand
ACTCCCCCATCCCCTCACTCCCCCACCCCCCTACCCATTCACTCCCCGCCTCGCGATCGCCCAAGACCCTGCCTTCAGCTTCTACTACCCCGACAACCTCGACATTCTCACCGCCCTGGGGGTCGAGCTGATTCCCTGGAGCCCCCTGCGGGATGCCCATCCTCCTGCCGATGCCGATGGATTGTACTTTGGCGGCGGCTTTCCCGAAATGTTTGCCGCAGAGCTAGCCGCCAATCAGGAGTTGCGTTCAACGCTCAAAGCGCTCATTCGTCAAGGCTTACCTGTCTATGCTGAGTGCGGCGGGCTGATGTACTTAGCCACTACCCTGGTCGATCTAAACGACAATGCCTGGCCTATGGTTGGTGTGCTGCCCACCCGCGTGCGGATGACCGGACGGCTCACCCTAGGCTATCGTCACGCCTTAGCAGAACAAGACAGCTTACTTTTACAGACCGGTCAAACGATCTGGGGGCACGAGTTTCACCGCTCTGAGGCAGAACCGCCATCTCCCTCGCCGCTGTATCAACTCAAGCGCTACGGATCAACCCAGCCCCACGCCACCGAGGGCTGGGGAACGCATCGCATTCATGCCTCATACCTGCACCTGCACTGGGGCGGCTGCCCAGAGGTCGCCAAAGCTTTAGTTAGGGTCTGTCTACAATACCGCCAGGGCCAGGCTAAACCCCAAGCACCTCTCCGCTAAAATGGCCTCTTTTCGGTATGGGGAAGCAGCCACTAAATTGCGTTTGTGATCGCGCCGAGGCGCTAGTTCGATAGGGCTGCTTAAACTGACCGACACCCATAGCAGGTAAAGTCAGGGTTAGGACAGCCCAAAATGGCAGGATCTAAGCCTATTGGGCACTTTGCTCGGCATGGGGTTAGCGGCTGAAGGCCTTAGTTCAGGCCCTGATTAGTGTTATGGTTAGACCATAGATTTTTGTTGAGACAAGGAGTATTGCTGTGGTTGAGCCTTTGCTAAGTGGCATTGTTCTAGGGTTTATTCCTGTCACCCTGGCCGGGCTTTTCGTTGCGGCTTACCTGCAATATCGCCGGGACAATAAGCTTAATTCGTAGCCGAGCAGCTGGGGGTGAGCCAGAGCGATCGCGCCCCTTCACCCGCTTTAAGGATCACTCAATCGCATCCTTCAGCCAGCCAAGCGCTAAGTAGGCACTACCGACCGCCGCCTCCACCGAGGCGGCGTTTTTGATGGGCACCGGCAGCAGGGCAGCCCGTAGCTGACGCCAGGTCTCGTTGGCGGCACCGCCCCCAGCCGTAAAAATTTGCCGCAGGGGCGAGGCCCCGTGCTGGGTGAGCAGCTCGTATCCACGCTGCTCGATGCGGGCGATGCCCATCAGCAGACCGTGCAAAAACGCGCTGTCATCCTCGGGGCGCGGCGAGAGCCGGGGGGCCAAGGTAGGGTCATTGATCGGAAAGCGCTCTCCCGGCTGCATCAGGGGGTAATAGTCTAAATCCGTAGGCACGGCGGGATCGATGCGCTGGCTAAGGGTAACTAGCGCCTCTCGGTCAAAGAATTTTTCGAGTACGGCCCCGCCGCTGTTAGAGGCACCGCCGACCAGCCAGTAGTTTCCCAGCCTGTGGCTGTAGATGCCGTAGTCTCCCGCATCGACGCGCTGGGCGCTGAGCAGCTTGATGGCCAGGGTTGATCCCAAAGAGGTAACGCCATCGCCTGGGGCGATCGCGCCGCTGGCCAAAAAGGCCGCAATGCTGTCGGTGGTGCCTGCGACTACCTGGCACCGGGGTGACAGGCCAAACCGTTGGGCGACGCTTTCCGT
>JANPIO010000124.1:0-5247 GCA_031425055.1 Phormidium sp. VAR_61_metabat_6 | reverse complement strand
TGGCAGCGATCGCACACCCCCCGCACCGTCACCTCATAGCCCTCGACTTGCCAGCGGGGGCTAAGGGTTTGCAGGTTGAGGCTAGATAGAGTTTCCCAAGGAATATCGGCGATCGCCCCACAGCCCTGACAGCGAAAGTGGTGATGAGGCCCCACATTGGCGTCGTAGCGGCATACTCCCTCTTCGAGCAACACTTCGCGGACGAGGTTGGCCCCGCGCAGCGCTTGCAGCGAGCTATAGATAGTCGCCTGGGACGAGGTTGGGGCGTTTTGATTGAGATCGTGAAGAATATCGTCAGCGGTGGGGTGGTCGCAGCGACCCAGCAGGTTGGCATACACCGCAAAGCGCTGGGGGGTGACCCGCAACCCCCGAGACTTAAGCGTAGTAACGATTTGGTCGGTTTGGGACGACATTGCTGCCCGGCTCCGGCACTTGACACAACGGTAGTTCCAGCGGAAACGAATCGCGGCTGGATATACCACAATAACCTACTGCTATTAGATTAGCATTCTCATCTAGGAATAGATTTAGCTTTACAAAAAACACAACTTTTAAGTTATTATACTTATTGAAGATTTCTTAACTTAGAATTATTCTGAGTTAAGCAGCGATCGCTGGAAACGCAGTTAATCCGTTTGTAGAACAAAAGAAGAGGTAATTTATGGTTGCTATGCTTGCTACTGGACAGGTACCCAACGTTACGTTTAAGACCCGCGTGCGGGATGAGTCTGTCGGTGGGCCTAACCCCTACCGCTGGCAAGACGTGACCACCAGCGATCTTTTCGCCGGTAAGAAGGTCGTCGTGTTCTCTCTGCCCGGCGCATTTACCCCCACCTGCTCCTCCAACCACCTGCCCCGCTACGAAGAGCTGTACGAAGAGTTCAAGGCCCACGGTGTTGATACCATCATCTGTGTTTCGGTAAACGATGCCTTTGTGATGTTCCAGTGGGGCCAAAAGGTTAGCGCTAAAAACGTCTTTCTGCTGCCCGACGGCAATGGCGAGTTTACCCGCAAGATGGGCATGCTGGTTGACAAATCCAACCTGGGCTTTGGCATGCGCTCTTGGCGCTACTCCATGCTCGTCAACGACAGCAACATCGAAAAAATCTTCGTTGAGTCTGACTTTGGCGACAACTGCCCCATCGACCCCTTTGAAGTGTCTGATGCTGACACCATGATGGCCTACATCAAAGGCACTGAGTCGGCTGGGGTCTCTGAGCCTCGCTTAGCCTTCGTCGGCTAATTGCCCTCTGGCTCACCCTGGGTGAGTGTTTAGGCAAAGGGGGTTGTCAATCCCCTTTGCCTTTTTAGATCGGGGGCCTAAGCGAGCATAAGCTACGAGCCGTATCCGATTGACCTGTGTAGGTTTTCAACAATTCTCATTTAGATTTTTCAAATTCTTTAGCCTAGAAACATGGCCTGATCTGTTCTTACCGCTTAGGCCGAGCACAGTCCTCTCCATCAGTCACCGCTATGAAACTCTCCCGTCAAAATCTCCATGAACGGACAGACCAGATTTACGATGCTATCGTGGTTGGCGGTGGTATGGGAGGGTTGTCGGCAGCCATTTATCTGGCCCGCTACGGTCTCAAGTGTTTGGTGATTGAAAAGGGCAAGGGGCGATCGCTGTGGATGCAGGAGGTGCGCAACGTTGTCGGCGTAGACCCCGATACCCCCGGTCGCAACATGCTTGTCCATGGTGCTAAGCAGGCGGTGGAGTGGGGGGCAGACTACCTGCGCGGCTACGTCGAGGATGTAGTTGATGAGGGCGACCATCTAGCGGTGCAGGTCAAAGTAGGTAAGGTTGACAGCATTTACCCTGTGTTTCGCGCCAAATATTTAATTGCGGCCTCGGGCGTGATCGATGTGCTGCCCCAGCTCGACGACATGCAGAATGTCTACGACTACGCGGGCTATACCCTGCACGTCTGCATGATCTGCGATGGCTTTGACATGTGGGATCAAAAAGCGGTGCTGATCGCCGGCAAAGAGGCGCAGATCAACGCGGCCTTTGTGCTCGACTGGTTTACCCCCTACATTTCGGTGCTCACCCACGGCCTTTGCACCGTCGGCGATGAAATGCGCGCCAAGCTGGCCGACTACGGTTACCCCCTCTACGAAGCGCCGATCGCCAAATTCCTCGGCCAAAACCATAAGATGAGTGGCATAGAGCTGACCGACGGTACCGTAGTCGAGGCGACCACCGGCCTGATCAACATGGGCTCGATCTACCACAACCAATATCTCAAGGGTATCAGTGGCCTAACCTGGGAGGGCGAGAACCTCGTAACTAACACCATGTGCCAGACCACTCACGATCGCATTTTTGCGATCGGTGATCTAAAGCAGGGGGTTAACCAGGTGACAGTGGCTATAGCTGACGGCACCCTAGCCGCCACCCAAATCTGGCGCACCATCCGCCGCGCTAGCCCTCCCCGCAAGTGGGAAGCGAATCTGGCTAAAGAATTGGTGTCTTAGCTCGCTGGTCTTGACCTTCACTTCAGCCCCTTTCCCACCAGGAGAGGGGTTTTTGATGTAGCTCTCAACACCTATTTGGTCAGCAGATGGGGTGCCATGTTACAGAAGCTTGACGAGCCGGTGCTATAGATTCCTTTACTACAGCTAAGGTTTGGGAATGTGGGTATGGAAGCAGTAAACGGCTACTTGAAAGCATTGGTAACGCCGCATTTGGCCAGTCGCGCTGTACGAGTGGCCTTTGTGATCGGCACGCTACTGTTTGCTATCAACCACGGTGCAGCGGTGCGATCGCGCACCATGACCCAGGCGCGATGGATCTCAGCCGGTCTGACCTATCTAGTGCCCTATGCGGTCAGCATTCACGGGCAGTTTATGGGGAGAGGCGGCAGCAAGGGGCTAGAACAGTAGCTAGACATGGTTGTCGCTCAGCCGCACTATGGAAATTTGCCGCTTAACCTTGGCAGATGTCATCGCTTACCGCGAGCTGCGGCTTCACGCGTTGAAGGAGTCACCTACGGCGTTTGCGTCTAGCTACGAGCAGGAGGCACGTTTCTCCTTGAGCGATTTTGCTGCTCGACTACACCCCAAGGCTGACAATGCCACTAGCCACGTTTTTGGCGCTTCATCCAAGACACTGAGTCGGTAACTCCTTTTTTACAACTCTGATATTGCCACGGCTCGTCGCCCGAATGGTGTGGTACTTACGTGCGATCGCCTCTCCCTCATAGAGCTTTTGCTGCACACCACATCCCCTACTTCGCTAGGCCTCAAGAGAGCTTGAAGTCGATTGCACAGCAGCAAGCTAAACATCTCCCCCTGCTCTGGGATAATCAAAATCACCGAGTCGCGGGTGGTAAACAGGCGGCTCCCTCCAGGCGTGCTGTAACGATGTCAGCTAGCCAGCCCGTTTTTAACTCGGCTGCTGTTGCCATAGGTTGCGATATTGTTAAACCAAGCTTAAATCGTGCCTTAGGTCACAATGGGCGATCGCACAGTTTGATCTGATCAATACAATCCTCACTACACCCTGACCCAGGATCGATCACCTATGGATACCCCTTCCCCGGTAGACGTTGCTGTATCCACCGCCCTAGCCAAAGAGCGCACCGCTACCGATATTGAGAGCATCAAGCGGGCGTTTCTCAACAATCTGTTTTATGTGCAGGGCAAGCCGGTGTCGCTGGCGACCCAGCACGACTACTATATGGCCCTGGCCTATTTGGTGCGCGATCGCATGCTGCACCGTTGGAACGGCACCGCCGAGAGCTATACTCAGCACCGCGCCCGCACGGTCTGCTACCTGTCGGCGGAGTTTTTGATGGGGCCGCACCTGGGCAACAACCTGCTCAATATGGGGATCTACGAGCCGGTCAGGCAGGCCATGGAAGAGTTAGGCCTCGACTTTGACACTCTGCTCGCCCAGGAAGAGGAGCCGGGTTTGGGGAATGGGGGCCTGGGGCGACTGGCGGCCTGCTATCTCGATTCTTTAGCGTCGCTGGAGGTGCCGTCTGTGGGCTACGGCATTCGCTACGAGTTCGGCATTTTTGAGCAAGACCTGCGCGACGGCTGGCAGGTCGAGCGCACCGACAAGTGGCTGCGCTACGGCAACCCCTGGGAGGTGGTGCGGCCCGAGTGGTCGGTGGAGGTCAAGCTAGGCGGCTACACCGAAACCTATACCGATGATCAAGAGCGCTACCGGGTGCGCTGGGTGCCCGATCGCGAGGTGTTGGGGGTGCCCTACGACACGCCGATTTTGGGCTACCAGGTCAACACCGCCAACACCCTGCGCCTGTGGAAAGCCGAAGCGATTGAATCCTTTGACTTTGCGGTGTTTAACCAGGGCAACTACTACGGCGCGGTCGAACAAAAAGTTGCCTCAGAAAATATCTCCAAGGTGCTCTACCCCAACGACGAAAAAACCGCCGGTAAGCAGCTACGCCTGGAGCAGCAGTTTTTCTTTGTCTCTTGCTCGCTGCAAGACATGTTTCGCATTTTGAAAGGGCAGGGTATGGCCGTGGAGCAGTTCCACGAAAAGTTTGCCATTCAGCTAAATGACACGCACCCGGCGATCGCGGCCCCCGAACTGATGCGCCTGCTGCTCGACGAGTACGGTCTAGACTGGACCCTGGCCTGGGAGATCACCCAAAAGACCCTGGCCTACACCAACCATACCCTGCTACCCGAGGCACTCGAAAAGTGGCCCGTCAGCCTGTTTGGCCAGCTGCTGCCCCGCCATTTGCAGATCATTTACGAAATCAACAACCGCTTCCTTGACCTGGTGCGGATGAAGTTTCCCAAGGATGCGGAGCGACTGGCCCGCATGTCGCTAATTGACGAATCTGGGGAGCGCTACGTGCGCATGGCCAACCTGGCCTGCGTCAGCAGCCACACCATCAACGGCGTCGCCGCTCTGCACAGCGAGCTGCTCAAAGAGACTGTGCTGCGCGACTTCTACGAACTCTTCCCCGAAAAATTCTGCAACAAGACCAATGGCGTCACCCCCCGCCGCTGGATGGTGCTCAGCAATCCGCGATTGAGTACGCTGATTACCAGCCGGATTGGCGATCGCTGGATCAAGCACCTGGACGAACTCAAGGCGATCGAACCCCTGGCCGATGACGCCGGCTTTCGAGCCGAGTGGCGGGCGATCAAACAGGCCGTCAAGCGCGATCTGGCCAGCCGCATCCACAGTCAGCACGGCATTTTAGTTGACCCTGCCTCCCTGTTTGATGTGCAGGTGAAACGCATCCACGAGTACAAGCGCCAGCA
>JANPIO010000123.1:0-1992 GCA_031425055.1 Phormidium sp. VAR_61_metabat_6 | reverse complement strand
TGGCCAGTTTTCGCGACATTACCTTAGTCATGGCGAATGGCCGAGGGCAGACCTATGCCCATCTGAGCGAACTGACGCCTTTACAACGGCGTATCTTACAGGCCCTCAACTTCTCGGTGAGTATTTACACTCGGTTGGGGCCAGAATCTGGGGAACCTCCTTAGAAATGAGCGAACCGGGATCTCAAAGCAGACCTACCTGCCCATCACCTAGCGGCTGGCCAAGTCGGCACCCTGGTTGAGAGTTTGGCCCCCGATGTCTACGAAGTCGACTTTAGCGACGATGACGGCCAAACCTACGCCATGCTGCCGCTGCACACCAGTCAGCTCCTCAAGCTCCACTACGCTCCTGACAGCATTTCTTTAGAGGCTTTGACCATGGCAAACACCATTAACCAGCACGGCAACGGCGACAATATCGCAGGCGACAAAGTTATGGGTCAAAAAATTGGCACCCAAATCAACGGCGGCAATATCGGCAATGTAGTCAACGAAGCCAGTGGCAATGCCCAAGTTACCGCCGCAGGTTTTACCCAAACCACTGGCACCAGCACTGCCGAGCTGCTGCAACTGATCGCTAACCTGCGCCAAACCGCCGTTCAGTTAACCCCCCGCTGTACAGGAAGATATCGTTATTGACATTGACGATGTTGAAGCTGAGATCCAAAAGCCCGCAGACCAACGCAGCATACCTCGACTAAAAAAGCGATTGACGGCTCTTCTAACAGCGGCCTCGATGATTGCCGGGGGAGTCGCGGCGGCTAACAACTTTGCTGATGAGGTAATAGAGCTGGGCAGCAAAGTCGGTATTGAGCTTCATTTACCCTCTGCTCCATCAGACCAGCCCTAGGGTGAACTCGCGGACTAATCGACATGCTGCGATCGCACCAAAATTCTCACCGAGCCATAAGCACCGTACACCGATGAGTTCTAGCCCGCAGTCTCGGCGGTACCATAGAGCAACGGTGCGGCGCGATCGCCGCCCAGGTGTTTCCCAGCCCTGCCCTGCATGGATCTCTTTGACCACAGCCGCCAAGAGCAGATTGGCCGGGATGCCCCCCTGGCAGCACGGCTGCGGCCTAGAACCCTGGACGAATTCATCGGCCAAGACGCGGTGGTGGGGCCGGGGCGACTGCTGCGCCGAGCAATTCAGGCCGACCAGCTTTCCTCGCTGATTTTTTTTGGGCCACCGGGCACCGGCAAAACCACCCTGGCCCAGATCATTGCCAACACCACCAGCGCCCACTTCATTGCCCTAAACGCAGTGCTGGCCGGGGTGAAGGATATTCGGGAGGCGATCGCCTCAGCCCAAGACCTGCGCGGTCAGTACAGCAGGCGCACGATTCTCTTTGTTGACGAAGTGCACCGCTTCAACAAAGCTCAGCAGGATGCGCTGCTGCCCTGGGTGGAGAACGGCACGGTAATTTTGATTGGGGCGACCACCGAGAACCCCTACTTCGAGGTCAACAAAGCGCTGGTCAGTCGATCGCGCATTTTTCAGCTCAAGCCGCTGGAGTCGGCGGATCTGTATCGGGTGGTGGAGCAGGCGCTGGCGGACAAAGAACGCGGCTACGGCGATCGCCCCGTGCAGCTTGCAACCGATGCGATTGACCACCTGGTGAACGTGGCTAATGGCGACGCCCGCGCCCTGCTCAACGCCCTGGAGCTAGCGGTCGAAACCACGCCCCCCGATAGGTCGGGCCAGATTAAAATCACCCTGGATGTGGCGGAAGAATCGATTCAGCAGCGGGCGGTGCTCTACGACAAAGAGGGCGACGCCCACTTCGACACTATCAGCGCCTTTATCAAAAGCGTACGCGGCTCTGACCCCGATGCGGCGCTCTACTGGCTGGCCCGCATGGTCTATGCGGGCGAAGACCCCCGCTTTATCTTTCGCCGTCTGGTGATTTTGGCCAGCGAAGATATCGGCCTGGGCGACCCCCACGCCGTCACGGTGGTGACCAGCTGCGCCGCCGCCTTCGACCGGGTGGGC
>JANPIO010000122.1:0-6166 GCA_031425055.1 Phormidium sp. VAR_61_metabat_6 | reverse complement strand
CCGCCTTATTCACCGGACTTCTCGCCCATTGAAAACTTTTGGTCGAAGGTCAAGTCGATTCTCAAAACCCTGGGAGCACGCAGCTATCAAGCCTTGAGCAGCGCTATCGAAACCGCTTTTGAGCAAGCTTCTGAAACCGATATCAAAAACTGGTTCGCTCATTGCTGCTATTGCTCCTGATAATTATGAAAACCGCTATATGCTATTGACCTACCCGCACATCTAGAAATTCTTCTAGGAAAATACATTAGGCTTTGGTAGGAGGACAGTCAAATATTCGATAACTCCGGATTTTGTGATGTAAACATGGATTGAGCGATCGCAAAAATGCAGATCTAATCTAGTTTTCGTCTATCTTCTCCTAAGGCAAGTCTTTTTTCATCAGTAATGCTTCGGGTTGGTACCCTAGGTGGGTGTAGAGCGCCTGAGCCGCTTGGTTGTCGCTAAACACCTGAAGACTAATCTGCCTGTGCCCCTGCTGCTGCGCCCACCGATGGGCAACCGCGAGTAGGGCTGTAGCGATGCCATGCCGTCGATGCTCGGGGGCAACGTAGAGCATCAGCACGTAGGGATGCAGCACGCCGCTACGCTGATCGGTCGCTTGCCCTAGCCAGATCGTTCCTACCGGTGAGGCGGCTGAACCAGCAGGAGAATCGACATCCACCCACCAGAGGGGTGTCTCTCGACCGAGGTAGCGATCGACCGTGGCAGCAATGTGGCTTGTAGACTGCTGGGGGTCAAGCTCGCTGTAGGTGCGCTCCATGAATTTGACCACGGTGGCGCGATCGCGGCTGGAGCCAGAGCGTAGTCTGTAGCCCGGCAACGTAAACGAGATCGCCTTTCCCTCGTGACTCATCGTGTTTGCCCCATCCTTGACGTTGGCCATATCTATTGTGGGTAATGCGGTGACACGCTTCATAGGGAGGCTGTTTTTTCTGGTCAGAGAGAAACGAACTTGTTACGCTGAGGAGAGTTTGCGCGGCGTTGGTATTGACCTATGGCACCCCAGTCTAAAACCCTGTTTGAGCAGTTCCTAGCGCCAATTTTTTCGCACCTAGTCGATCGCGACGCCCTGCTACGGCTGCGCGACAGCATTGACTGGGAATCTGGGGTGGCTGAGTTCACCAATCCCCAGGTGGTGTATCCCAACTACTACAAAACCAGCAACTTCCACGGCATTAAAAACGGCTACTTGAATGTTGATGCCGCCCTCACCTACGACCCCATTACCCAGTACGTGCTGCCCCCCGGCGAAACCTGGGTGCGAGAGAGCCTGGTCAAAGCCATTGGGGGCGCGCCTCGGCGGATTTTAGACCTGGGCTGCGGCACGGGCACCACCACGCTGATGCTGAAGCGGCGTTTTCTCAATGCCGAGGTGATTGGCCTCGACCTGTCGCCCCAGATGTTGGTGATGGCCGATTATAAAGCCCAAGCGGCGGCGGTGGATGGGACCTTTCGCCACGGCAACGCCATGGCCACGGGGCTATCCGCTGCCTCGTTCGATGTGGTATGCGCTACGCTGCTGTTCCACGAAACCCCCCCGGCGGTGGCTAAAACCATTCTCTCAGAAGCGTTTCGGCTGCTGACACCTGGTGGACAAATGCTGGTGCTCGACGGCAACCAGCGCACCCTGCGAGCCAGCGACTGGCTCAGCACCATTTTCGAGGAACCCTTCATTCGCGACTACGGCCAGGGCAATGTGGATGCCTGGCTGGGCTATGCCGGGTTTGAGCAAGTGCGCACTGAGGATGTGTTTTGGCTCAACCAGCTGAGCTATGGCCGCAAGCCGCTGCCAGTGGTGGAGCGCATAGGGGAGCCAGAGGGCGATTCCGCAACGGAGCGCTTCGCGAAGCGCCAGTCTGCTGACCTGCCCCTTGCCCAACCCGCCTAGTGACACTCAGCAATCATTCGGTGATTTATGCCCTGGGTTGGGGCGAACCCTGCTTACACTGAAGACGTTGGCTATGTAGGAACGGGGCCATGGTGCGACTTCAACCCTGGCAGTGGGCGGTGCTGGCACTGCCCGTGGTGGCGATCGCCGGATTCATATTGACCGCAGCAGGGGCGCAAATTCACGCCTGGGGGCTGAACTGGATTTGGGGCGCGATCGTCCTGATGCTGGTACTGTGGCGGGGGCTGCTGGCCCGCTGGACTAAGCCCGTGTTTAAGCAAGTGGAAGAAGTCCTGGAGCAGGTTCAGCAAGAGCTGGATGAGGTGACCGAAGAAGCTCCCGTCGGCATTCCTAACGCTGCATCTGCCGCTGCCGCACTGGAAGACATTCTCGTTGCTGCCCAGCAAGACCCCCCACTGTGGGAAGACTGGAACCCGTTTTGGGAACGCTGCCGCGAGGTAGTGACAGCGGTGGCCCAGGCCCACCATCCGGGCGTGAAATACCCGCTACTTAACATCTATTTGCCTGACGCCTACGGCCTGCTGCGGGGCACCGTAGATGACGTCGATCGCTGGATTGACACCCTAACCCCCGTGCTGGGCCAGGTGACTGTAGGCCAGGCGGTGCAGGGCTATGAGGTCTACCGCCAGGTCGAACCCTCGGCCCGCAAGCTCTGGCAGGCGTGGAACTGGGCGCAGTGGTTGATCAACCCCGCCGCCGCTGCCGCCCGCACCCTCAGCGAACCCACCAATGCCCTGGCCAACCAGCAGCTTTTGGGAAATCTGAATGCGCTGCTGCGAGAGGCCACCCTGCGGAACTTGTACCGCCAGTCGGTAGCGCTCTACAGCGGCGAACTGCCGACCCTGCCCGGCCCCACAAAACCGCTGCCCACGGCCCAGACTCAGACCCTGCGCGAGATTCTCGATCAGGCCGAGCCCGTGGAAGCGGTGGGCGAAAAGCCCGTCAATATTTTGCTGGTGGGGCGCACTGGGGCGGGCAAAAGCAGCGTGATCAATACGCTATTCGACGCCGACCTAGCCGAGGTCGATGTGCTGCCTAGCACCGACACCATCAGCACCTACCGCTGGCAGGGCGACGCTGGCGAAACCCTCACCCTGTGGGATTCTCCAGGCTACGAGCAGGTCGATCGCACCGACTACCGTGACCATCTGCTCGACTGCGCCCGTGAGGCTGACCTACTGCTGGTGGTCACCCCCGCCCTTGACCCAGCCCTGCAAATGGATGCCGATCTGCTGCGCGACATGCGCCAAGAGGTGCCCGATCTGCCCGCTATTACTGCCCTGACGCAGGTCGATCGGCTGCGGCCCCTGCGGGAGTGGCAGCCCCCCTACGACTGGCAGTGGGGTGACCGTCCTAAAGAAATCTCCATCCGCGAGGCCACCCGCTACCGGCAAGAGCAGCTAGGGGAACTGTGCGATGGTCCAGGACCGGCCCTGAAGGGCCATCGCATCCTGCCCCTGGTCACCCGCGACGCCGATCGCTCTGGCTGGAATGTCGAGGCCCTGTCCACCGCCCTAGTCGAGCTAATCGACCCGGCCAAGGAACTGCGGCTGGCGCGGTTTTTGCGCGATCGCGAGACCAAAATCACGGCCTCCGCCCGCCTGATCAATCGCTACCGTTTGCAGATGAGCACGACCCAGGGGGTCACCGCCTTTCTCAAAAGCCCGGTGCTGAAATTTCTCGCCACCCTCACCACCGGCTCTCCGGCCCTGGCCTACCTGCTGGCCGAGCAAATTCCGGTGGAGCAGCTGCCCGTGGTGTTGGGCAAGCTCCAGCTCGCCTACGACCTCTTCAAGGTGATCGGCCCCGACCAGGTTCAGCTTGATTTGCTAGCTCTATGGCCGCTGCTGCTCGACCACAACGACCAGCCCGATCGCGCCGCCTGGGCCTTTGGCCACGCCATGGTCGAATATTGGAGTCAGGGGCTGGCGATCGCCGACACCCGCCAGCGGGTTGAGCACTATCTGGGGCAGTACGACACCCGCTGAATCGCCGACCCACCTCTGAGCCGATGAAGAGAGCTATATAGCGGTGTTAAATTGAAAACGCACCCGTTTGCCCCCTCACCTGTCAAGAATAATGTTGATCTTATCTGCTACCAGCGGCAACAACCTTAAGCTGGCCCACGCCTTCGAAGCCGAAGCCATCACCCAGAGCTTAGCCGTGGAGGTAATGAGCCTGCCCGAACTGCAATTACCGCTGTATGACTCGCTTAATCAAGAGCGCGGTGCAGGCGACGGCCTGCTCAAGCTGGCAGAGGCTTTGAGACAACATAAAAGCCTGATTATCTGTGCACCGGAGTATAACGGCTCCATCCCTCCGGTGGTAAGCAATGCGATCGCCTGGCTGTCAGTCAGCACCGACGACTTTCGAGCTTTGTTCAACATGCGGCCTGTGGCCCTGGCTAGCCACAGCGGCGGCGGTGGGCAAAAGGTGATGCTGGCCATTCGGCAGCAGCTCTCGCACCTGGGCTGTACGGTGCTGGGGCGGGAGGTGCAAAGCAACTCGCAAAAGGCGGCTAACCCCGAGGCGATCGCCGCCCTTGTCAGCCAACTCGCCGCCCTCGAATCTGCCTACGAAGGCGTCCCCGCTCAAGTCTAGGCGCATTTAAGGCGAATAGTGGCGGGTGACAAAAGAACGAGGAATCATGAACGAACAATGAATGATCTGTTCGGGTGCATCCCACTTTTTCAAGCTGGCCCTCATCCCCTTTTCTTTGTTCTTTTGCTATCCCCTCACTTCCTATCCCACTGCTCTTTCATGCGCTGAATGCGCTCTAGCAGGGTCTCGTTTGACATGCGTGAATTCAGTCGTTCCACAAGTAATGGGAAAGCTAAAGGCGAGGGGCGCTGAGTGTCTTTCCACACAACCGATCGCTGATTCAGCCGACTGAGCGTTTTGGCCAATCGATGAGTCTCAAGTTGCTCTTGCAGCACCTCCCGCTCGGCCTGCTTTAGCAGCAGATTGTCTGGCTCATATTTGGTGAATACCTCGTAGAGCAGCGATGTGCTGACCTGAAGCTGGCTCGACGTTTTGCGCGACCCCGGATAGCCCTTAAATACCAGCCCCGCCACCTGGGCCACGCCGCGAAACTTGCGCTGGGTCAGCTCGGAAATGTTGAGGCTGGTGCGAATGTCGTCCTCTAAATTCTCTAGACTAAAGAAGTCGTTAGAGAATAGATCTTGGTAAGGATACCCCTTGGGGCCAAGAATCTCAAAGCCATAGTCGTTAACCGAAATCGTGAATGTGGCTGTCTTTTGCTTAGCAAATCGATAGCCCCAGAGAAATCCCAGCCCTTCGTGGACAAAGCGGCCCTCAAAGGGGAACACGTAGAGGTGCTGTCCCTCGCGAGTTTTGCAGCTTTCTACTAATAATTCATCGGCACTGGGCAATGTCGAGAGGCGCTGCTGGGCTTCGAGAATAGGGATAATAGTGAGAATTTCATCGTTGGCGTTAGCGGTGTCGTGATTAACGCTTAGGGATGGTGCATTGCTGTGCGAATGCACCCTACGGTTATCATCGGCGGCGAGAACTGATCGCACCCGCTCCACCTCACGACGCAAATGGTGGCTGAGCGTATCTGAAATCGCTAGCTGACCACCGCCCCAGGTGGGTGTCACCGTAGATTTTTTGCGGGTGCCCTTCACGTAGAGCACCATGTCTTTCATTTGAAAATATTCCAGCTGCCGCCCAGCGAAAAAGAACACATCCCCCTGCTTTAGCCGCGACACAAAAGACTCTTCGACGGTGCCGATCTCTTTGCGGTTGGTGTAGACAATTTTGACCGGCGTGTTGGAAGTAATGGTGCCAATGCCCATGCGGTGAATGCGGGCTAGTTTTGCATCACTAATTTTGAAAAGTCCATCTTCTCGCACCACTTTTTTGTAGCGAGGATAGGCCCCCAGACACTGACCGCCGTTTTCAATAAAATCCAAAATCCACTGGTATTCTTCGTCGGTCAGGTCGGCGTAGGCGACGGTTTGGCGCAAATGTTCTAGAATCTTTTGCGGCTCAAAACCATCACCGCAGGCGAGGGTGACGAGATGCTGCACCAGCACATCGTAGGGTTTGTACTGGGGGCGACGAGTTTCCATATCTCCCATCTCTAGCCCCTGACGAAAGGCGGAGATTTCGAGCAGTTCTAAGGCGTTGGTGGGCAAAAAAAACACCTCTGAAGGGCCTTCCGGCACGTGGGCGCTGCGCCCCGCCCGCTGCAGCAGCCGCGCCAGATTTTTGGCGCTACCGATCTGCACT
>JANPIO010000121.1:0-8164 GCA_031425055.1 Phormidium sp. VAR_61_metabat_6 | reverse complement strand
GCAATCCTAGTCAGCGAAAGGGGGAGGCTCTTGTTCTACGTTGCAAGCTCCAAAGGGCTTTAGGGTGCATCCAGAGTCACTCCTAGGTTTATTTTGGGCCAACCCTTACATACAAGGGTGCATTCGCGAAGCAATGCACCGCACCCAAGAAACAGGCTAGAAGAAGCCACGATCTCAACTTTTAGTATTAACAGACCACTAGCGGCCCTCGTTTCTTACCCCTCAGGCCTCTTGATCTACGCAACTACCGCTGCCAGCCCCTGTCGTCCCTGAGCCATAACCTCGTCGTAAACGGCTTCTAGGGCTGAATTGCAGCCTCGGCACCCGGCCACGACCCGATCGGCCCAGTCTAAATACTCGCGCTTTCGCTCTAGCGACCAGCCGTCGGGGGGCGAGGTGGCAATGTTTTGCACATTGGCGGTTTTGTCGGCAATTTTAAGCTGCTTAGCCTGGGGCGACAGGTGGGGGGCGTGCTCTACTTGGCGCTGCTTGCGCTCGGCCTTGGGCAAGCTCTTGTCGTCGGTGACTTCTTCTACCACTCGCCGCACCTCGGGGCCAAAGTGGCGCTCGATCTCCTCGGGGGTGGTGTCGGTATCTTCTACCGTGTCGTGAAGAATGGCGGCCTGCAACGTCACCAAATCAGTCACGCCGCCCTCGCTGGCCAGCAATTGCGCGACCCGAATGGGGTGGTTGATGTAGGGCGAGGCGTCTTTATCTTTGCGGCGCTGGGCGCTGTGCTTGGTGGCTGAAAAGTGCAGAGCCTCTAGCAGAGCCGTAGCAGCAGGGGCAGAAGCCAAAGCAGATGGGGTCATGGTGGGTGCAAAAAATCGCTTTTACCCAGCATGACCGATCGCGATGGGCAACGACATCAATTTGGGGCGTGGCCCAAGCGATGGTTAGGCCAGTCGGCAGCGATCGCCCCTTGCCCCACCGGTTTAAACCCTAGCTCACGCAGTCAGGCTTCAGTCACTGTCCTAAACTCAAATTAAATTTAGTCAATTTGTCATTTTGCTGACTAAATTGTCGCTAAGTTGAACACTAATCTCATGGCCCGTGGGTATGTGTTTTTAGCCGTATAAAGCTCCTGTGACTCAACAACTCGACATTCAACTCAGTTTTACGGTTAATGGAGAGCCTGTCTCCGTCAAAGACGTTTCTCCCGCGATGACATTGCTGGAGTATCTGCGCCTGAGCGGGCGATCGGGCACCAAAGAAGGCTGCGGCGACGGCGACTGCGGGGCCTGCACTGTAGCCCTGATTGGCGCAGGGGCCGACGGTCAACCCCACTACCAAGCGGTGAACAGCTGCTTGATTCCCCTGGGGGCGGTGTCGGGGCGGCAGGTCTTGACCGCCGACGGCATTACCCAGTGTCAAATTCCTAAAAATGCCTTTGTCAAAGAACCTGTCACCGCTGCTCAGCTCCACCCTGTACAGGCGGCGATGGTCGAAACAGGCGGCTCCCAGTGCGGTTACTGCACCCCCGGCTTTATCATGAGCCTGTTTGCCGCCTACTACGACGGCACCCCCGACGACCTCTCGGTGGAGGGTAACCTCTGCCGCTGCACGGGCTACATCCCCATTCGCCGCGCCGCCCAAATGGTGGCCAATGCGACGATTCACGATCAGTTTTCAGAACAGTTGGTCGCTGCCTCTACAGAACTTGTGCCTCTGGCCTACACCACCCAAAACAACGGCCACAGCGAGCAGTTCTACCGTCCCACTCAGCTCTCGGAAGTCCTTGACCTATTGCAGCATTATCCCGACGCTATCTTAGTGGCCGGGGCCACAGACCTGGGCCTGGAGATGAGCTGGCACCGGCAGCACTACCCGATTCTGATTTCTCTGGAGGCAGTGGCAGAACTCAAGCAGATCTACCAAACCGAGGACTACGTTGAAATCGGCGCGGCGGTGCCCCTCAGCCACATTGAGGCAACCCTCCACAGCATTTTCCCCAACCTGGATGAGATGATTCACTGGTTTGCCGCTCGCCAAGTGCGTAACCGGGCCACCCTGGGCGGCAACATTGGCACCGCTTCTCCCATTGGCGATCTGCCCCCAGTGCTGCTGTCGCTGGATGCGATTTTGAAGCTGGCTGGCCCTGGGGGCGAAAGAACGCTGCCGTTAGCAAATTTCTTCACCGGCTACCGCCAAACCGAATTGCAGCCTGGTGAGGTGATTGTCTCCGTCCAAATTCCCAAAGCCCTGACCAGCGGCACCGATCGCCGCCTGAGCCAGTCCTACAAAATCGGCAAGCGCGGCACTGATGACATCAGCATTGTGGCGGCGGCTTTTGTGGTGGATGTGGATAGCAGCAATCAGATTCTCCACGCCCGTTTGGGCTATGGGGGGGTAGCGGCCACTCCGGCGCGGGCGATCGCAGCGGAGGAATTTTTGCTGGGTAAGCCCTGGACGATGGCGACCGTGCAAGCCGTAAAACCCCTTCTGCAAGAAGCATTTACCCCTCTCACCGACCTGCGGGGCAGCGCCGAGTACCGCAAACGCTTGGTGGTGAATTTATTCGAAAAGTTCTTTGTGGAATTTCCGTAGCGCCCTCACCCCCAGCCCCTCTCCCAGGGGGGAGAGGGGCGCCAGTCCACAATCAAAAATCCCCAGCGAGATACTCCATGAGCCCAGTTGGCAAGCCCAAAAGTCATGAAAGCGCCGTGGCTCACGTCAGCGGTACGGCAGTCTACACCGACGACCAGCGCGAACCAGCAGGGATGCTGTCGCTATATCCGGTGCTCTCGCCCCATGCGAGGGCGAAAATCACCAAGCTAGATGTGGCCCCAGCAATGGCGATCGCGGGCTGTGTCACCGTGCTCACCGCCGCTGACGTGCCGGGGGAAAACAATACTGGGGTAATCGTTCACGATGAGGTGCTGCTGCCCACCGATGAGGTGAGCTACTACGGCCAGGTGGTGGCCTGGGCCGTGGGCGAGACCGAGGCAGCCGCTCGGGACGCGGCAGCGAAAATTGTGGTGGAGTACGAGCCGCTGCCCGCGATTAAGACGGTGAAGGAGGCGATCGCCGCCCACAGCTACCACAGCGACCCCCAATTCATTCGTCGGGGCGACCCCGATGCGGCGATCGCCCAGGCCGAACACAGCTTTTCCGGGGAGATCGAAATTGGCGGCCAAGACCACTTTTATCTAGAAACCCAGACTAGCTGGGCCATTCCCGATGGCGAAGGCAACCTCCAGCTCTACACCTCCACCCAGCACCCCACCGAAACCCAGGAGATCGTCGCCCGCATTCTGGGGCTGCCCAAAAACCGGGTGGTTTGCACCTGCCTGCGCATGGGCGGCGGCTTTGGCGGCAAGGAATCTCAGGCCAACCCCTTTGCCTCGGCGGCGGCCCTGGCCACCTACAAAACTGGCAGACCGGCCCGCTGCCGCCTGCGTCGCCACCACGACATGCTGATCACCGGCAAGCGCCACGGCTTTTTGGGTCAGTACGAGGTCGGCTTTAACCGCGACGGCACCATTACTGCTATGAACGCCACCCTGGTAGCCGATGGCGGCTGGAGCCTAGATCTGTCGCCTCCAGTGCTGGGCCGCGCAATGCTGCATGTGGATAACGCCTACTACATCCCTAACCTAGTGGTCGAAGGACGCATTGCCAAAACCAACCGGGTGTCGAATACCGCCTATCGCGGCTTCGGTGGCCCCCAGGGCATGATCGTGATTGAGGAAGTGGTCGATCGCATTGCCCGCACCCTCAACCTACCCCCCGATGTGGTGCGCGATCGCAACTTCTACCACGGTGAAGGCGACAGCAACCGCACCCACTACGACCAAGACATTGTTGACAACCGCATCGCCCGCATCTGGCAAGAGGCGAAGGACATGGCCGATTACATGGCTCGGCGGGCAGCGATCGCCGCCTTCAACGAAACCAGCCCCTACAAAAAGCGTGGGCTAGCCATCACCCCGGTCAAATTCGGCATTTCCTTCAACAAAGTGCAGTACAACCAGGCTGGGGCGCTGGTACTGATCTACACCGACGGCAGCATTCAGCTCAACCACGGCGGCACCGAAATGGGCCAGGGGCTACACACCAAAATGATTCAGGTCGCCGCCAAGGCCCTGGGGGTAAAGAGCGATCGCCTGCGCATGATGCCCACCAGCACCGACAAGGTGCCCAATACCTCGGCCACCGCCGCCTCTAGCGGGTCAGACCTCAACGGCCAGGCGGTGAAGAACGCCTGCGAGATTTTGCGCGATCGCCTTGCCGCCGTCGCCGTGCGCATGCTCAATCTCGATGCCCCCGAAGACATGGTTTTTGAGGATGACTGGATCTATTGCCGCACCTACCCCAGCGCCCGGCTCGCCTTTGATGAGGTGGTGAAACAGGCCTACAGCGAACGCATCAGCCTCTCCACCACCGGCTTCTACCGCACTCCCAACATTTTTTGGGATCCAAAGCTGGGCAAGGGTCGCCCCTTCTACTACTTTGCCTACGGCGCAGCGGTCTGCGAAGTCGAGGTCGATGGCTTCACTGGCACCTTCAAACTGCGTCAGGTTGATATCGTTCACGACGTGGGCGAATCGCTGAATCCGCTTGTGGATAAGGGCCAGATCGAGGGCGGGTTTGTGCAGGGCATGGGCTGGCTGACCATGGAAGAGCTGGTGTGGGACGGCGAAGGCCGACTGCGCACCTTTGCCCCCAGCACCTACAAAATTCCTACCATTAGCGAGATCCCTGAAAACTTTACCGTACACCTGCTGGAGCGTGCCGCCCAGGACGGCGTGATCTACGGCAGCAAGGCGGTGGGCGAACCACCGTTCATGCTGGCAATGGCTGTGCGGGAAGCGATTCGCGCCGCCGTGGCAGCGTTCGGCAATGCCGACTACGTGCCCCTGGCGCTACCGGCAACCCCAGAGGCAACCCTGTGGGCGATCGAGGCGGTAAAAGCAGCGGTAGGGCAGGGGCAACCTGTGGAAGTTGTGTCGTAATTTGCTGAGTTGAAATGGGTTTCTGGGGCGTTGGCCCTCAAGGCCGGTCTTTGACCATCGCCAACACCCTAACATCCCCAAAACACCCCTGAGTTCTGGTCAGCATTGAGAGAGCCTCTCACTCCCACCTCTGATGGTCTGCACCTGAGGAGCGCCTAGCTTTGAGAGGCATTACCCAGCAGTGTACTATGGCAAAAAGTCTCGAACCCTAAACTAGGAGCAAGACATTACCCGATTGTCCCTCAACAGTTAAACCTACCCATGCCCCTAGATATTCGCCTGCTCAACCTGGGATCGGACTCGGCAGAACGCGATATCACCGTTGGCCTGTCTGAATACTTTTATCAGAACTCAACTTACCAAAAGTTTTTCAATAGCGACAAAACAATTTTGGTTGGCAGTCGCGGATCGGGAAAAAGCGCCATTTTTAAATATATGGCAGCGGCAGAAGCCCGCAAAGGCCATTTAGTAATTGAGCTTTCACCAGAAGAATACTCCTACGAACTCCTATCCCAGTATTTACGCAGTGAGAAGGAGGGCTCTTGGGGCAAGCAAAGCTCCTACTCAGTAGCCTGGCAATACCTTCTCTACAGCTTAGTCTTTAAGAAAATTTCTGAAGAAAAGCGCGGCCTGTTGCTAGGTGCGCAAAAAGATATTTATACCTATGTTGTCAATAATTTAAACAGCCAAGACCTGAACTCTATCGGCATATTATTTGAGTATTTAAAGCGGCTAGAGCAAATCAAAGTGGGCAATCATGAGAGTTTTCAGAAATCTCGTGAACTCCAGGCACTATATAGCCTAGAAGAAATTAAAGACCTACAGCCCAGCCTGGAAACAATTCTTAGAAAAACCCGAATAAAAATTTTTGTCGATGAGCTAGACAAAGGCTGGGACAACTCAGAAGATGCTAAGTATTTTCTGGCAGGCTTATTTCAAGCTTCGCAAAAACTCAATCGCATTAGCCCTAATCTCAGAGTCTATATTTCCATTCGCCAGGAGCTATTTGACAACATCCCTCAAATTTATGAAGACGCGCAAAAAATACGAGAAGACGTTGAAGTAATTCGCTGGGGAAAAGCTGAGCTTTTAGAGTTAATCGGCTTACGCATAGCCCACTGTTTTCCAGAACTACTCCAGCAAAACGGACAGCGGCGCTGGAATTCAGTCTTCACCTCAATGATTAGTGCCCAAGGATTAAACTCCATCGATTATATTATCGATCGCACTCAGCATCGCCCCCGCGAGTTGCTACAGTTTTGCAAACTTTGTCTAGATTACTATTCTGAGGGAAAGCGAGTTGAGGAAGCCTCTATTTTCGCAGCAGAAGAGGTTTACTCTGAGCAAAAGACCAAAGATTTAGCCTCTGAATATCGCTTCAAATATCCTTGCCTACTAGACCTGTTTGAGGTGTTTCGGGGTCGCAAGGATATTTTCGAGAGAGCCGATCTCGAATACCTTTTACTGGCCATTGTCTGCGGCGAACTCGATGTCGATCAGGCAGCAGACTGGGTTTTAGAGATAGATTATTTAGAGCTTAAGAAGCTACTCTGGCAAATTGGCTTTCTCAAAGCCAAAGTACCTCAAAAGATGCGAAATGCCTCCACCTCCCACGGAGCCTATTTGGGTCACTACGAGCTTCCGACTATCAACTTGGAAAACATTGATTATTTTTCCGTGCATCCTGCTTTCCACAGCTTTTTAAGCCTAAGAGACGGCTAAACGACTTAGTCAGCCAGCTTTACGTTGTGTTTTTTGAGTTCGGCCCAAGGATTTTATAGTTTACAGAGCTTTATCTATGCGTTGGAATTCATCCAAGCTGGTTCGACAACTGGAAAACTGCATTCAGCAAGTTCCGACCTGGTTAGCTGTGCTAGCGTCTGTGCTAGTGTTGGCGACGGTTGCTATATGGGTGCACGAAGATGTAGCGATTAAGTCTCCATCAGATTTGTTCAAGCGAGAAACCCTAAGAGTCTTTTTTGAGAATGCAGAATCATTTGCTATTGTCGCTGCTGTAATTTTATATTTTAAGGGTGCCCCCGATCGCAAAGCTCAAAAGCACTATGAAGCCTGGCGTGTTATTGATAACGCGGCAGCCACCAAACTATCGACTAGCTATGCCCGTATTCGGGCTCTAGAGGATCTTCACAACGATGGTGTTCCCCTCCGACTGCTGGAGGCCAATGGGGCTAATTTAGTCAAAATTCAATTGAGCCAAGCATACCTAGTCGAAGCTAACCTTAAAGAAGCTGATCTGCGAGAAGCCAACCTACAGGGTGCAGATTTAGCCGAAGCATTGCTCCAAGGAGCTAACTTACAAAATGCTAATTTGCGAGGCGTCAACTTACGTGGAGCCCAATTGCAGTGGGCAAATTTACGGAATGCTGATCTGACGGGAGCTAACCTGCAAGATGCAGATTTGCAGGGCGCTAATCTGCGGGGAGCAGAACTTTGGAAAACCAAGTTTTTAGGAGCCAATCTTGAAGAGGCTGAGCTTAAGTGGGCCGAGCTGCAAGGTATGGAGCTTAACGGTGCTAAACTTAGCCGCACCACTATGCCTGACGGAAGCGTAGAGCATCAAGCCGTAGAGTACTGGGTAAATCAACTGTAGCAAATTACCAAATCCACTGTAACTTCGCCTGCCAATGTTGGGTTGATCCACAGCATAAATAAAGCGAGCGATATAAAAACGTTAGTTTGATATCGCTGTAGTTTGAGCCTTTAACGTTTGTAATCCTTTGTAGTCGACGGTGAACTGCTTTGGTGAACTGCTTTCAACAATTGGCTCACGCCCTGGACTTTGGCCCCGCTGTTCTCGCTACTGTCATCAGCACTAAAGGGTCTGTTCCCCGTGAGGTAGGGGCTAGGTTAATTGTTGATGCCAACGGTCAAGCCTTCAACACCATTGGCGGCGGTGCTGGAGAAGCCAAGGTGCTGCGCCAGGCTAAGGAGGTGTTGCAAACTAGCCAAAAGCAGTTTGTGGATATTGACCTCTCTGGCGCTCCCCAGCGGCAGACCGAGGGAATTTGTGGGGGCCACATGCTGGTGTGGCTCGAACGATGGCAAGGGGAAGCGGCAAAATCTCTAGTTCAAACGATTTTGCATCGGCTCCATCAGGGGAAGTTGGTGACGCTGGTAACTCCTTTAGATGGAGTTCAAGATCCTTACTTAGCAGAAAAGTCTATTTCTATAGATGCGGCGATCGCCTT
>JANPIO010000120.1:0-29141 GCA_031425055.1 Phormidium sp. VAR_61_metabat_6 | reverse complement strand
GTAATCCACCCCACGTCAGCCGTGCACCAGTAAACGTCGGTGTCTTTGATGTCAAAGGTCCATTTAAAGGTGGTGTGGGTGTAGAGGTTGTAGCCGCCGGTGGTGTGCACCACCCCCTTAGGTTTGCCCGTGGTGCCGCTGGTGTAGAGAATAAACAGCAGGTCTTCGGCGTCCATTTCTTCGGCGGGGCAGTGGGCCGAGGCCGTGGCCTGGAGTTCGTGCCACCAGTGATCGCGGCCTTCAACCATGGTCATCTCGGCCTTGGTGCGCTGCACCACCAGCACCGCTGAGACGCTGGGCACGCCGCCGTCGGCTAGGGCTTGGTCCACTGCGGCTTTGAGGGGCACAATCTTGTCTTTGCGAAAGCCCCCATCGGCGGTGATCACCACCTTGGCCTCAGCATCGTTGAGGCGATCTTTGAGCGCTTCGGCGCTAAAGCCGCCAAAGATGACGGTATGGGGCGCGCCAATGCGGGCGCAGGCGAGCATTGCGATCGCCGCCTCGGGCACCATCGGCATATAGATACCGACGCGATCGCCCTTTTGTACCCCCAACCCCTTGAGCACGTTGGCCACCTGGCACACCTCTCGGTGCAGCTGAGCATAGGTCAGAGTGCGGCTGTCACCCGGTTCGCCTTCCCAGATCAGAGCGGCTTTGTTGCGTCGCCAAGTGGTGAGATGGCGATCTAAACAGTTGTAGGAAATGTTGATTTTGCCCCCCACAAACCATTTGGCAAAAGGCGGCTGCCAGTCGAGCACTGTATCCCAAGATTTAAACCAGTGCAGCTCCTGGCTAGCGAGTTCTGCCCAAAACTGGGCTGGGTCTGCCGCCGCTCGTTCGGCCAGGGCGCGATACTCTTCAAAGCTCTTGATCGATGCGTTTTGAACAAACTCACCGGCAGGCGAAAACAAGCGGTTTTCGTGGAGAATCGATTCGATGGTGGGAGAAGCCATAGACAATGCTGAGTCTCTTGCGAACACAAATAACGTTAGACGAAAGCCGCTGTGGAGGGACGGCGTCCCTTGAAAACCATACGATTTTTAGTGCCCTTTGAACAGCGTCTCCGGTTTCCGTAATGTTTTCTAAAAAGTCAGCTCAGCTTTAGAAACGGCCATTTCTGGGATACGGGAGGTCAAGCCAGTTCAGCAGGCCCCACCCTCGACTCCCTAAAATGAGACAAAAGCCGCTGCTCACTGGAAAGCAACGGCTTTTGCTAAGTTAAATCAGAGGTTTGTAACGGTTCTGGCTAGCTGCTTAACGGTCGTCACCAAAGTTGGATTTACCACAATGCCCGAGGAGCATTATTTCCTGTAGACCCGCCCTGGTTATTTGGCGTTTGGGGCCTGGGTTGGCCAGTTTGAGGCCTAGGTTGGCTAGTTGGAGGAGCTTCAGTCAAAATTGGGCCGACGAGTGCCAAGACTTCACTCTGAGTTGCATAACCGTCGAATGCGTCAGAGCTAAAAGGAATAGGAGAACCCATCCGATTTTCGTTGTAAATGACTTCAACACTGTTAGCATTCTGTTTCGTTCTGGCATTCTCTGAAATCCAGGGCCTGACATCAGCGCCCAGCAAGGTCTGCCGGAGGAACCGGACACCGGCTGCATGGCGAGCTTCCACACTGTGAATTTCTAGCGCTGCCGCCAGTACGGTTTTACCGGCTTCACCTGCGGCCAACAGATTTTGTACTTGTCCTTTGTAAGCGGCAACACCCAGATCTTCGACGTACTGCCCCACCAGTAAAAAGTCGGCTGGATTTGCGAACGGGTCGCGGCCTAAAATAGCCGCGTAATTGGGGTTAACTGGAATCACTACCGCATTTGGATTACCGCCCAACGAAGGCAGAACAGCCGAGAGATCGGCCACGTGCCGAGCTTCGTCTTGACCATAAGAAACAATGATATCTTTTGCCGCCTGGGGAATGCCAGACAGGCCACCGCTTTGAGCAGCCACGACCGCGCGGCGGTAGAAGTCAGCTTCTAGCTTTTCTAGGGTGAGGGCATATTCAGTGACCTGTCGAGGGGTCAAGACAGGTTCTTGGGCTTGGGCGGCAGCGGTCGGGCTAACAGAGAAGAACAACAGCATGGCCAGCGGTAGTGCAAGGGCCATTGTCCGCCCTAGGCGCTGTACCTGCTCAAACTGCCGACCACAGCGATCGCGTAAAGCTGCTAGCCCGTCAAACAAAGGCAGCAGAGTCTGATTGATCGGTTGGGAAATTGAATTAAAACGTGTTTTCACGGGTGGTCTCCTTATGCAACGAGCGCGCCATTGATGGAATTGTTGAGAATACCGAGGGAGCCGACGATGGCCACGATTTGCTTAGGACTGTATAGCTCGTCGTAAGCTCGGCCCTTAAATGGATTGAGGCTAGCAACCAAATCGGCATCACTTACTAACCGATCGCTGTCTGGCTCGGTGGTGGGTTTGCCGAGCAGCGCTCGGACACCGCCAGCATGGCGGGCTTCGACCGAGACAATTGAGCCTGCGGCCAAGAGATAAGTGGGGTTGGTAAGGCTAGGGCCAGCCCCGTTGTAGGCATGGACGCCCACGTCTTCTAGCGTGACCGCTGTGTTGAGGATGGTGCTGCGATCGCTCAACACAGCATTCAACCCAGAGGAATTGAAGCTGAGATCGGTTGTTTCAAACAGCACCTGGTCGCCTAAAACACTCCGCAAAAATGTGACGTGAGCTGCTTCTTGAGCACCTAAAACTTGCATATATTCCAGTTCTGTGCGGTCAGAAATTTGGCCAGAGTCAACGACAGCGGCGTAAAAAGCAGCCTCAAGCTCTTCTAGCAGTAGGGCAAAGTTAAGAATACCCACGTCATTGGCAGCAAAGGTGAGAGTGCTGCCGCTAGACTGGGCACTTACCGTCTTAGGAAGAGCCGCAATCATCAACCCTCCAAAGCCTAAAAGCCCCCACTTCATCAAACCTCGGCGCGAGGCAGATGCAAATAATAATCTTTGTTGCTTCATGCTGGTATCTCCTGAAAATCGTTCGCAGTTACCAATGGTCGTATGGATGTCATCGCAAAATTTCTCTTACGGTGGACTCTATATACATACCGAACAGCCTGTCTTTATGGATGTATGTCGTTCGGCATAAAAAAGTCTTCTGACCCTCCTTCAAAAGAGTGAGAAGACTTTTTAGATCTGTGATTTTACGTAAAATACTTGGCTCGGCTCAGTAAGATAAGCGCAAGCTAAAAAACGCTATTGCTCAACGATAACGGGGGTTCCCAGCTTCACCATATCGAACAACTGACGAATATCTTCGTTGTACATCCGCACGCAGCCGTGAGAAGCCGTCTGCCCTACAGAATCCCGGTTGGGGGTGCCGTGAAAACCGATGACGTTATTGCCGTCACTCCAAAAACCAATCCAGCGATCGCCCAGCGGATTTTCCGAACCAGGCGGCATCACTTCATTAGTGAAAGGATTTGTCCATCCCGGCTGACTAATTTGTGAAAACACCTCAAACTCTCCGGTGGGCGTTTCCCACCCTGGCTTACCAATGGCAACCGGAAAGCTCGCCTCTACTGCGTTACCTCTGTGTACGTATACCCGGCGATCGCTCAAGCTCAGCCGCAGATGCACTGGTTGCTCTACAATCTCAGGCAAGAGATCTGCCCCTAGCGGAGCAGCCGCAGCAGATGAATCAGCCGATGGTAAAGCCATCGTTGGACGAATCAGTATAGGCTCTGGCAAAATGCGTAAACTGGGCTCTACCTGCTCGGTTGGCTGCAACTGAGGCGTTTTTGGTGACGGATCAGATCCCTGCTCAGCAAAAGCCTTTGTTACCCCTAAATCACCCAGCAATAAGCTAGCCAAACAAACAATGATTGACTTGTATACCAGCGTTTTGGAGCGTAGCGGAGCAGAGTTCATGGGCGATGGTGGGAAAAATCTCAGCAGAGCACTATAACTTTAGCTTAAGCCAGTGAGCATGGTATCTGCCTTAATTGCGACATCAGGGCAACTACGTAGTCCCTCCAAACATTCAATGTAAAGCGGCTATTTTCGCTCCGCTGTAATTCGATCAAACTTAAAGACACTTACGACTTCGACTTGAAGAGCGAGGTCTGGGTCAAAGGCAAGGGGCCCATGCGCACCTACATTCTGCGGCAAAAAAGCTTGGCGACTGTTGCTAAGCCACCTTAAGCACTGGTCAACTCAACCATGATTTGTGTTGGCTGACCGGGTATGCTATGCCAAGGGAGTTCTTTCCGGTAGCCAGCGATACCTACTGTGTCTTATGGCTTGTTGCTTCAGTATCCTGTGCCACCACGTGATGGATCTATGACTACGGCTAAGGCATCTGTACCGGCGCAGCCCGCGCCCCCGTCTGCCCAAGACGCAATGCTAGAGAATATTATCGGAGTTGCCATCTTCGACTTCAGCGGTCTGCCCCGCGAGTATTTCATCACCGCCGACAACGAAAGTACGAGCTGGGTGCAGCTAGTATTCCAGGCCCTAGGGCTCAAATCGCTGCTGATGGCGTCGCTGAAGCTAGAGGGGTTTTCCCACATCTGCATTGAGCTAGACCAGCAAACCGCTATTGTGGTGCGCACCAAAGAGGAGTACGTGGCGCTGCTGATGCGTAAACCCCTGGTCTTCGCCACGGCCCAGGAGAGCGATCGCTTTAGCCATTGGGTACGCCAGTTTGAGCGCCGCCTGCTGCGCGAGCACAGTCGGTTTATTCCAGCCTAAGGGGGGAATAGGGTTTAGGGTGAAAGGGCTGGCTGCATGCTTGTGATTCTTAGCCTAAACTCTACACCCCATACCTCAGACCCTAAAACTAAGGCAGAAACCGATCTAATGCAGCCTTGAGCTCAGCAATTTCTTCTTCAATGTTGCCGTCTTCAGCCGCCCGACCAATGCACTCAGTCAGGTGTTCATCGAGAATGATGCGGGCGACGCGATCGAGCGCCCCGCGCACCGCTGCTACCTGCACCAGCACATCCGGGCAGGGCCGGCTTTCCTGCACCATAGTCTTAATGCCGCGAATGTGACCCTCAATGCGGGCCAGCCGATTGACAATTCGCCGCAGTGATTCCGGGTCATGGACGTGGGGATGGGCTCGGGGGTCGCCGGTAGGTTCGACCTCGTGCAGGTGAGAATGGGGGGTGGGGCTAGGGTTATGCAATGGAATCTGAGAATGAATGACACATGGACAAAGGCGGCTGACTCAACCCCATAGCTGGCTCAGCATCGCCCTACTGGGGCGGTGAAAACCCTGACATAGTGGCCAAGTCGCCTAAAGACTTAACGCCTGGGTAGAGCTGACCCTTGATTTCCCAGGTGGGATATCCCTGAATGCCCTTTTGCTCACACAGCTCTGGCTGTGGGTTGTCGCCATCGGCGGCACACTCCACGTAGGGCACCTGCGACCCAGCCTCGCCAAACATTGCCTTCTGATCGGCGCAGTGGGGGCACCAATAAGCCCCGTACATCACGCCGTTGGTGTCGGCTAGATGCTGAGCTAGCTGGGCTTCATAGCTGGTAGTGTTGGTAACGGTTTGGGTAGGCTCAGGCCCACAGCTGACCAGCAGCAAGGCACCCAGCGCCAATCCTCCCAAGCAGGAGGCGTTCAGCAGGGGCTGAGGCCAGGAACGAACGCGGTGCAGTGAAACCATAGCGCTTAACCAACACGACCCTTGAGCAGGTGGGTGGACAAGGGCTCTCCCACCATTGAACCCCAGTGTAGCGTCAAGCCACGGTCATAGGCGCGTAAAGCTCCATCACCCGCGCTAGGTCGAGGCGCGACTGGGCTCCCAGATCAAAGCCTGAATAGTGCCCCTGGTTGAGGTGGTCGGCGGCAGCGCAGCCAATCATTGCGGCATTGTCGGTACAGAGGCTGAGGGGCGGAAACAGCACTCGCAGGCCGTGATCGACGGCTGCCTGCTGGAGGTGCTGGCGCAGACCGCTGTTGGCAGCGACCCCGCCCCCTACTGCCACAGTGGTAAGGCCGTAGGCCTGAGCACAAGCCACCACCCGGCGGGTCAGACTGCGGGCCACCGTGGCCTGAAAGCTGGCAGCTAGATCAGCCACCGGTAGGGGATCGACCCCATCCGCCCTCAGTTTTTCTACCAGTCGCAGCACCGCCGTCTTCAACCCGCTAAAGCTGGAGTCGTAGGGGTGGAAGCCTCCCTCGGGCAGCGAAATATTGCCCTCGGGCAGCGGAAACGCCCGAGGATTGCCGGTCTGGGCCAGCTGATCGATGATGGGGCCGCCGGGATAGTCCAGCCCCATCAGGCGCGCTACCTTATCAAAGGCTTCCCCAGCAGCGTCGTCGCGGGTTTGGCCGAGGGTCTGGTACTGGCCGCAGCCTTTGACATAAATCAGGCTGGTGTGCCCCCCCGACACCAGCAGGCACAGGTAGGGGGGCTCTAGATCGGGGCTGGCCAAATAGTTGGCGTAGATGTGCCCCTCTAAGTGGTGAATCCCCAGGAAGGGTTTGTGGTGCACCATGGCCAGGGTTTTTCCCGCTGTTAGCCCCACCAGTAGGGCTCCCACCAGGCCTGGTGTGCAGGTGGCGGCGACCCCATCGATGTCGGGCCAGCCTAGCTCAGCCTGAGCCAGAGCCGCGCCAATGCTATCACCCAGTGTGGCGACGTGGTGCCGCGAGGCGACCTCGGGCACGATGCCGCCGTAGGGCTGGTGAATGGCAATCTGTGAGGCGACAACGGTGCTGAGGACGGTGCGATCGCGCACTACCGCCGCCGCTGTCTCATCACAGCTGGTTTCTATCGCTAAAATCGTCGCCATGGGGGTTGTCGTCAGAAGAGAACTAGAGTAAGCCGCGAAAGCGAACTAGAGTAAGGCACGCCGTAATTTGTAGAGATGTAAACACCCCACCGATCTTAGCTTTACGGGGGTTCGGCCGCGAGGTATTATGGCGACCAAGTTGGGTGAATTTTTGTTCAAAAAACTTAACTTTACGTTCAAATCGCCCTAGTTTCTTCGGTTAATTAAAAGGAACAGTTTATGCGACGGTTTTTTGCTGTAGCGCTTGTAGTGTTTCTCTGGTTCGGGTTTGCTGCCCCGGCTTCCGCTAGCCTGGCTGGCGACAACGTAGCCGGCCTCACCCCCTGTGGTCAAAACGAGGCCTTTCTAAAGCGAGCCGCTGGTGCCAAGACCGAGGCGGCCAAAGCTCGGTTCGACTTTTATGGTAGCTCTACCCTGCTGTGCGGCAGCGAGGGCTTACCCCACTTGGTGGTAGATGGTGACCTAGCCCATGCCGGTGAGTTTCTGATTCCTAGTCTGTTGTTTCTCTACATCGCCGGGTGGATTGGCTGGGTAGGCCGCGCCTACTTAATCACGGTACGCGGTGAGAAGAATCCTGAAGAAAAGGAAGTCATTATTGATGTGCCCCTGGCTATCAAGTGCATGTTAACTGGGTTTGCCTGGCCGCTAGCTGCCTTCAAAGATATTGCCAGCGGGGCCATGTTTGCTAAAAACGAAGAGATCACTGTGTCTCCTCGCTAGGTAAATCTCTCGCTAATCCCAGAATAATGACCCAGGAGAATTAGACCATGGACAACGGCCTGCTTCGGTATCTGTCAACTGCCCCGGTGTTGCTGACCGTATGGATGGTAATTACCGCCGGTATTTTGATTGAATTCAACCGCTTCTTTCCTGACTTGCTGCTGCATCCCTAGGGAAAAACCTCGCGAGGGGCTGCCCTTGCGAACTTGATGGAGAGATGGTTTCTGGAAACTTAACGGCGTCTAGAAACCGTCTTTGCTCTAATTGCTGTGATCTTGTTTGAGTTGGAGAAACTTCCCCCATGACAGACCTCATTCAGCCCGCTGGGGATCCACAAATCGGCAACCTAGAAACGCCGATTAATTCCTCTGCGTTTTCAAAGGCTTTTATTGGCAATCTGCCCGCCTACCGGAAAGGGCTTTCCCCCCAAAGGCGCGGCCTAGAGATTGGCATGGCCCATGGCTATTTCCTCTACGGCCCCTTTGCTCTACTTGGCCCCCTGCGCGATTCTGAAATTCCTGGCCTAGCTGGGTTGCTGAGCGCGGCGGGCCTGGTGGTGATTTTGACCGCTTGCCTGTCGATTTACTCAGGTTCTGGCCTTAACCACTCCGTGACTAGAGCCACCACCCCCTTCTCCCCTCCCGCTAGCCTCGAAACAGACGAAGGCTGGAGCGAGTTTGCCGGTAGCTTTTTAATCGGCGGTATTGGCGGGGCTACCTTCGCCTACCTGCTGGCGGCTAATCTGCCTATTCTGACCACCTTAGTCAGCGGCGGCCATAGCTAAGCTTGCCTCTGTAATCTGTATTCTGTAAGCGCCAGGGGTGATGGACTGCAATCCATCGCCCCTGGCGTTTTTAAGTGCAACCTAGACAATCGGGCGTAGCCTGCACTGTTGGGGAAAACGTTGTTCTCCCAGGACTGGGCAAAGCGAACCATGCCTGATCTACTGCTAAAAACTGCTTTACAGCGGTCCGATCGCCTCTACTGCTGCCTCTACCGCCAGGGCCACATGGGTCCAGTGGGTGCCGCCCTGGCAGTAGACGATGTAGGGCTCCCGCAGGGGGCCGTCAGCAGACAGTTCTGAGGTGCTGCCGTCGATAAAGGTGCCCCCAGCCATTACCAGCTCGCTGTCATAGCCGGGCATGGCGGCAGGTACGGGTTCCACGTAGGCGTCAATGGGGGAATGCTGTTGTATGGCCTTACAAAAGGCAATTAGTTTCTCGGGTGACCCTAGACGAATGGCCTGGATTACGTCGCGCTGAGCCGCACTGGGGGTCGGACTGACGGGATACCCTAGAGCAGCAAAGGTAGACGCTAAAAGATAATTGCCCTTCATGGCTTCACCGACCATTTGGGGAGCTAAAAATAACCCCTGGTAGAGCAGTCGGTTGAGGTTGAGGCTAGAGCCACCGCTGGCCCCGATGCCAGGGGCGGTGAGGCGGCAGGCGGCAGCCGCGACTAGGTCGGATTGGCCCGCGACGTAGCCGCCTGTGGGGGCAATGGTGCCGCCGGGGTTTTTAATCAGCGACCCGGCGATCAGATCAGCCCCGACGGCGGTAGGCTCACGATCTTCTAAAAATTCGCCATAGCAGTTATCGACAAAACAGACAACGGTGGAATTCTGGGCTTTTACTGTAGCCACGATTTTTTCGATTTCGGCTATGGTAAAAGTTGACCGCCAGCTGTAGCCGCACGATCGCTGAATGTGCACCAGTCGGGTTTTTGGCCCCACTGCTGTCGCTAGGGCATTCCAGTCGAGGGTGTGGTCAGCGGTCAACGGCAACTCTCGATAGGACACCCCAAACTCTGCCAAGGATCCCTGGCCCTTGCTCCGTAAGCCAATTACCTCTGCTAGGGTGTCGTAGGGAGTGCCTGCTACAGCTAGCATTTCATCCCCAGGGCGCAGCACGCCATACAGGGCGCAGGCGATCGCATGGGTGCCTGAGACAAACTGCGATCGCATTAGGGCGGCCTCCGCCTGCATGACATCGGCAAAGACGCGATCGAGGGTATCCCGGCCCAGATCGTCGTGGCCGTAGCCCGACACGCTGTTAAAGTGGTGGCTGCCCACCCGATGCTGTCGAAATGCCTCTAATACTCGCGCTAGATTTTGCTTGACCTGAGCGTCAATTCCATAAAATATTGGAAGAAGGGTCGAGTCAGAGGGCATCATCAGGTTTGATTGTTGCAATGGTTAAATTTTTTCGTTAAGAAACAGGGGTAACTATTGTCCCCTACATTTACTCTGCCTGAGCAAAATTCTTACTGAGGATTCCTGCTGAGGCGCTTGTCCAAAACTCTGAGATTTTTGCATGACTGCTGTAACTACCGAGCGTTTGTCCCGCGATTGGGTCACCCTTGGCTTCATGATTTTTGTCCACAGCATGGCGGCCCTGGCGTTTCTGCCCGGCAACTTTTCCTGGGCGGCGATCGGGGTGGCGCTGCTGCTCCACTGGTTTACCGGCTGCCTGGGCATTACCCTGGGTTGGCACCGGCTGGTGTCTCACCGCAGCTTTACGGTGCCTAAATGGCTAGAGTACTTTTTTGTCTTTTGCGGCACCCTGGCCTGCCAGCACGGCCCGATTATGTGGGTTGGCCTGCACCGCCACCACCACGCCTACTCTGACCAGAGTCTCGACCATCACGACTCTAACAAGGGCTTTTGGTGGAGCCACATGGGCTGGATGCTGCGCGATGTGCCCGCCCGCCATGAGGTTGACCGCTTCATCCGCGATATCAAAGATGATCGCTTTTATCTATTCTGCGAAAAGTATTTTCTGCTGCTTCAGGTTGGCCTCGGCGTAGTGCTTTACGCCCTGGGTGGCTTGCCCTTTGTGCTATGGGGCATCTTTGTGCGGCTAGTGGCGGTCTACCACTGCACCTGGCTGGTGAATAGCGCCACCCACAAGTTTGGCTACCGCAGTCATGACACCGACGACAAATCCACCAACTGCTGGTGGGTAGCCGTGTTGACCTACGGCGAAGGCTGGCATAACAACCATCATGCCTACCAATACTCGGCTCGCCATGGCCTAAAGTGGTGGGAAATCGACATCACCTGGATGGTGATTAGCCTGCTCGAAAAGGTGGGCTTGGCTAAGAAGGTTAAGCTAGGCAGCGTTGCTGAAGGCTAGACCACCAGGTTTCAATTTAGCCAAAAGGCGGGTTAGCAACTGTGCTGATCCGCCTTTTTTATGCAATTTCAGCTTTTTTTAGCCCTTCGCTGCCCCTTTGAATTAGCGCAGTGGCTCCCCTCAGGCCGAAAGGGACAGTTTAGGCAGATCTGCTCTCAAACCTGACAGGGCTAACCCACCCAGAGACCGCCTGTCTAAACCAGGGGCACTAGGCGGTGAGTCGCCTGTTGGTATAGGCGGTCTAGGGTATAGCCATCAGTGGGAAAGGTGGCCGCACCCAACTGTAGGCTCAGGGGCAGGCCTAGATTATCTGGGCTTGAGCGTAGCCTATCGGCCCAGAACTTGGCCAGGGGTGGCCCCAGTGCCTCTTGGGGGGAGGGCCAGGTGGGGGCCAGCGCTCCGATCAAAATTTCTTGATTGCCCCAGCGGGCGATCGCATCGCCCCGGCGAGTGAGGGTCGGCAGCACTGCCGCCAGCGCCACCATTAAATCCTTTGCTGAGGGCAGATCAGGGCTCAGGTGCAGCAGCGCCAGGCTGAGGGGCTGCGGGTCGCGGTGGGCCAAGTGCAGCAGCAGATCAAACTCAATGGTGCCCTTACGGCGGTTGGCCAGGCCGGTAAGCGGGTCGGTGCCCGCCAGGGTTTGCAGCAGGTGGCCCCGCTCTAGCCGCTGGAACAGGCGGTTGACCAGCTCTGGCTCCAAAATGGGTTTGGGCAGATAGTCGTCGGCCCCCGCCTGGTAGAGTTCGTAGACGGCAGTGGGCTCACGGCAGGCGGTGAGAAACAAAATTGGCAGGGTCTGCCAACGCTCCTGCTGGCGCAGCTGCCGACAGAGTTCCACACCCCGAAGATGCGGCATGTCCAGATCGAGCAACAACAGGTCGGGAGGGCTGGCCTCTAGGGCGACCCAGGTCTGTCGGGGGTCACTGATCGCCACCACGTCGAGACCCCACGGGGGCAGCAGGTGTTGGAGCTGAGCCAAAATCAGTGGGTCGTCGTCAACGGCCAGCACCCGATGCCGGGTGTCGGTGGGGCGAGACGGCACGGTCAGGGGCACGATGCCTGACCCACCGGAGGGTTCGAAGCTCTCTCCAGGCCCGGCAGCCAGCTGAGCCTCAAGCTGATTGACTAGGGCAATAAACTCAGCTCCCTGGGCGGCATTGGGCTGTGTGAGCCAGTCTTCGAGGCGGCGGGCTAGGTGCGAGCCTGAGGTCAAGCCAAACAGGCCCAGAGAACCAGCCAGCTTGTGGGCGGCCCCCTGGGCCATTGACCGCACCTCCTCGGGCAAAGGAGGCTGGTTGAGGGCTGTCGCCGCCTGGCGCAGGGCGGCCATGCGATCGCCCAGGATGGGTCGAAACTGCTCAAAGGCGGCAACAGCCACTGCTCGGGCGGCCTCTGCTTTCGCCTGCTCTGGGGCAGGGTCGAGCTGAGGCAGCTCTGGCGCGGTGGCCGGTGGGGCTGGCCTGAGGCGATAGCCCATGCCGTAGACATTCTCGATCATGTCGTCGGCCCCGGCCTGCTTGAGCTTGCGCCGCAGCCGCTTAATGTGAGTGCGAATGGTTTCTTCACCGGGGAATTCGTCGGTGCTCCACAGCCGTTCTAACAGCACTGTGTTGCTAAAAATGCGATCGGGGTGGCGCAGCAGCAGCTCTAGTAGCCCATACTCCTTGGGGGAAAGCACCACCGGCTGGTCGGCCACCGTCACCAGATGTGCGTTGAGGTCGCACCGGATCTGGCCCCAGTGCAGCGTGGGGCTACTCATCGCCTTAAAGCGGCGCAGCAGGGCGCGCAGGCGGGCAGTCAGCTCAGTCAGGGTATAGGGTTTAGCCAGGTAGTCGTCGGCACCGGCATTGAGCCCTTCGACCTTGTCACTGTTGCTGCCACGCCCCGTCAGCATCAAAATTGCCCCAGAGTAACCCGTCTGGCGCAGCCGACGACACAGCGACAGCCCGTCTAGACCCGGCAGGTCAATGTCTAGGACAATTAGGTCGTAGGGGGCAGACTGGGCATACTCCCAGCCCAGGAGACCGTCGGTGGTGGTGTCGACAACATAATGTTGAGCGGCTAGATCGTTGGTCAGCCGCTCGATTAAGACCTCGTCGTCGTCGACTAGAAGAATTTTCATAGGGGTCTCAACCGTCGCAAGGGGGTTAGCGTAGCCTAAAATATCCGCCGCGATCGCAGAATTTCCGCAACAGCAGCACGCCCCAGCTCGATTGTCTGGCTACCGGTGTTCACGCTGTTGTCACAGTTGCTACCCATCATAGGTATGTCCCCAGGGCAGCGTCACGTTAGCGGGCAGGAGTTCCTCAGGTTAGTTATCTACGGCCAACACAGGCCCCAACAGTGCCCCCTAGGGCACCTCGGGCGACGGGGAGGGGGCATCTAACCTCATCCCCGTTGGCTGTAGTTTAGTTACGGTGGCAGCCTAGCTGGCCCAGAAGACCCTGAGACCCGATCCAAAGCGCCTGTCATCGCCAATAGCAGTTCCCCTGGATTTTGGGTACAACCCTTCTAGATAGGGAATCTTGGCTACAGTGGTCTTGCTCTAACGTCTCGATTCATGCCCCTGCCCTGCCCCAATCCTGCAATGTTACCCACCGATCGAGTTGCGGCTGGCGAA
Organism: Phormidium sp. VAR_61_metabat_6; assembly: GCA_031425055.1. GTDB lineage: Bacteria > Cyanobacteriota > Cyanobacteriia > Phormidesmidales > Phormidesmidaceae > Nodosilinea. The sequence continues at coordinate 15,901 of JANPIO010000120.1, read as the reverse complement.
ACTCTGCTGATCGTCGATGACTCGTTAGAAAACCTCAGGTTTCTCTCTAAGACCCTCAAGGGTCAGGGCTACGGGGTGCGGTGCGCCCGCAGCGGAATCATGGCACTGCGAGCCGTGCACACCACCCAGCCCGCCCTGATTCTGCTCGATATTCGCATGCCCGAGATGGATGGCTACGCGGTGTGCCAGCGGCTGAAGGCTGACCCCAACACCCAGGCCATCCCGGTGATTTTTCTCAGCGCCCTAGATGAGGCGCTCGACAAGGTCAAGGCCTTTGAGGTGGGGGCCGCCGACTATCTGACCAAGCCCTTTCAGGTGGAAGAACTGCTGGCTCGGGTGGCCAACCAGCTAACCATTCGCCGCTTACAGCACTGCATGACGGTGCAAAATCAGCAGCTTCAGCAGGAAATCTGCGATCGCAGCCAGGCCGAGACCAGCCTCCAGCAGGTGACGGCCCGGCTATCGACCCTAATTGAGCACCTCCAGGTGGGGGTGATCCTGGAGTCTTTGAGCGGCCAAGTGGTGATGGTCAACCAGCCCTGCTGCGACCTGTTTTGCTTAGAGCTGCCCCCAGCCGCTCTGATTGGGATCGATGGCCAAGCCTTTGCCCAAGACAGTGCCGACCTGTGGATCGATGCCACTGCCTTTACTCGGCGCATCGCGGCCCTGCGGCAGACTCAGCAGCCAGTGGTTGCCGAAGAAATTGCCCTGGCTGATGGCCGCACCCTCGAGCGCGACTATGTGCCCCTGATGGGCGATCGCGGTCTGGAGGGCCATCTCTGGCAGTATCGCGACATTACCGCCCGCAAGCAGGCCGAGCAGATTTTGCTGCAAAACTCCCAGGCGCTCAACCACTTTAGTCAGAGCCTGAAGCAGCTGCACCGCCTCAGCTTGACCCAGTTTGACAGCTTTGATGCCCTGCTCCACGACTACCTCGCCACCGGCTGCCAGGTGCTGGGGTTTGCCGGTGGTTTGGTGGGCAAAATCGACGACGGAGACTACGTGGCGATTGCGATGGAGGCCACTCTGCCCAGGCTAAAGTCCAACCTGCGCTGCCCCCTCAACGACACCTTCTGCGGTCTGGCCATTCAGCAGCAGCGCACCGTGAACTTTACTCACATTGGCACTCAGCCAGAGCTGCGCCAACACCCTCTGTATGAGGCGCTGCGGCTAGAGTCATACCTGGGCACCCCGATCTGGGTGGAGGGCGAGGTCTTTGGCAGCCTGTGCTTTTTTGACACGACCCCGCGCCCCCAGGGGTTTAATCAGCACGAGACCGAAATCATTGAGCTGATGGCCCAGAGCATTGGCAAGGTGATCAGCACCGACCGGCTAGAGCAGCAGCGGCAGCGGGCCAGGGTCAAACTACAGCAGAGTGAAGAGCGCTGGCAGCTCGCCATTCAGGGCAGCAATGCGGGCATTTATGATCTCGACTTGCGCAATCAGACGGCGTTTTTCTCCGAGCGCTATCGGGCGCTGCTGGGCTACACCGACCCAGCGACTAGCGAGCAGATGAGCGACGACGACCTGCGCTGGGAGGCGCGCATTCACCCCGACGACTACGATCGCGTCATGGCGGTGCACCACGCCTACCTGATTCAGCGCCGCCTGCCCACCTACGAAGTAGAGTATCGGCTGCGCTGCCGCGACCACAGCTACAGGTGGGTGATCTCCCGGGGCCAGGCTCTGTGGGATGAGCAGGGGCGGCCAATTCGCCTGGTGGGCTCGACTGGCGACATTAGTGAACGGATGCGGCTGGAAGCCGAACGCAAGCGGGCCGAGGTCGCCCTGCGTCAGAGCGAGGAAAAATTTCGCCAGCTAGCAGAATATATCGACAGCGTCTTTTGGATCTATGAGCCCCAACAGCGCCAGTTTGTCTACGTTTCGCCGGCCTACGAAAGTATCTGGGGCCGCCAGCGGGAAGATCTTTACCACAACGCGCGGGCCTGGCTCGAGGCGGTGCATCCCGACGATCGCGATCGGGTAACCCGAGGCCTGCCTCGCCGTCACGCCCCTCAGTCCCTGGCCCACTTCAGCTATGACGAAGAATTTCGCATTGCTCGTCCCCTGGGACAGCCCGCCTGGGTGCGGGTGCGGGCCTTCCCAATTCGCAACGAGCAGGGGGAGGTCTACCGTCTGGTGGGGGTGGCCGAAGATCTGACCCAGGTCAAGCGCCAGGAGGAATCGCTGCGGCTGATTGTAGAAGGCACGGCTGCTAAAACGGGCAGCGATTTCTTTGAGTCGCTGGTGCGCTATCTGGCTGATATTTTGCAGGTGCGCCATGTCCTGATCACCCAACATCTGCCGACTGCCCCAGAGCGGACTCGCATTCTGGCCTCTTGGCGGCATGGTCAACTGGGCGATCGCCTGGAGTATGACCTAGCGGGCACCCCCTGTGAGCGGGTGGTGGCGGGCGAGGTGGTCTACGTGCCCCAGCGGGTGCAGGTGCTCTACCCCGACGATGCTGAGCTGAGGGCGCTGGGGGCGATCAGCTTTCTGGGCATTCCCCTGGTGGATGCGGCCTCCCAGGTGATTGGCCACCTGGCGGTGATCGACGACAAACCCATGGTCGATGACCACACCCGTGAGTTGATCTTGCGCATTTTTGCGGCTCGGGTGGCGGCGGAGCTAGAGCGCCAGCAGACCGAAGATGCCCTGCGCCAGGCCCGCGAAACCGCCGATGCCGCCAACCAGGCGAAGAGCACCTTCCTGGCCAACATGAGCCACGAGCTGCGCACCCCTCTCAATACCATCATCGGCTTTGCCCAGTTGATCACCCGCGACTGCCATCTAGAGACCCAGGCCCAAGACTACCTAGAAATTATCAGCCGCAGCGGCGAGCACCTGCTGGCGCTGATCAACGACGTGCTGGAAATGTCAAAAATTGAGGCTGGGCGCATTTCGCTCCATGTCACCACCTTTGACCTGTCGTACTTGCTGTCTAGTCTAGAGGCCATGCTCACCCTGCAAGCTGAAGCCAAAGGGCTGAGCCTGAGCTTTGACTGCGGCCCGGCCTTGCCCACCTACATCGCTACCGACGAGGGCAAACTGCGCCAGGTGTTGATCAACCTGCTGGGCAACGCCATCAAATTTACCCAGGCCGGTCGGGTGATGCTGCGCGTGCGCTGCCAGCCCATCCCAAAGCAGTCTGCAGGGAGCGACTCCAACGCCAACATCGCCCTAGAGTTTGCCGTGGTTGACACCGGCCCCGGCATTGACCCGGAGGACATCAACCGCCTGTTCGAGCCCTTTATTCAGAGTGCGGCGGGGCTGCGCTGGTCTGAGAATAATCTGGGGCCATCGCACCAGGGCAGCGGCTTGGGTTTGCCGATCAGCCAGCAGTTTGTGCAGCTAATGGGGGGCGAACTCACCCTTGAGACCCAGCTCAACCAGGGGGCGACCTTTACCTTTGTGCTGCCCGTGCAGCAGATCGAGCGATCGGCGGTGTTTCCAGCCCTCGACGAACCCCCCATTGTCGGTTTGGCCGACAATCACCCCCCCCGGCGGCTGCTGGTGGTTGAAGATCACCCCGCCAACCGCTACCTGCTGGTGCGTCTGCTCACCGCCGCCGGGTTTGAGGTGCAGTCCGCCCAGGACGGCTATGCCGCCATTGACCAGGCCCAGAGCTGGTGCCCCCACCTGATCTGGATGGATATTCGCATGCCCGGTCTCGATGGCTACGCCGCCACGGGGCAGATTCGAGCGCTGCCTCTTGACCCTAAACCGGTGATTATTGCCCTCACCGCCAGCCCCTTTGAAGAAGAGCGAGCTAAAATCTTAGCCGCCGGGTGCGACGACTTTGTGCGTAAGCCCTTTCAGATGCAGGCGATACTGCAAAAGATCGCCGCCTATCTGCCGGTGCGCTATCGCTACGCGGCTGAGGCTGACGCTCCCCCTTCTCCCAGCGATGCTAAGGGGGCTGGAGTCGGCGTTACTCCGCCCGCTCCAGCGGAGCTCGGGCTGTGGCTCCAAACCATGTCCCCTGAGTGGCAGCAAAATCTGGCCCAGGCGGCCATTGCTGGTTGCGACGACCGTTTGCTTGAGTTGCTCAACCAGATGCCCGACGCTCCGGTCAGCGTGACTCAAATCCTGGCAGGCTGGGCCAAAAACTTTGAGTTTGATCGCATTCTCGACTGTTTGCGCCCTAGGGCCGAGGCGAACCAGCTGGGGAATGCTGAAGTGTAGGGTTAGAAGTCGCTTTTCCCAGCTGGGTTGATCCCCGAGGCACTCGGCAAGCCGGGGCTGTGATGGCAAGCTGTAGAACGAAAATGAACTTAGAGAACGGAGGTGCACGGTGTACAAGATCGAGGCGGGAGATGTTCTATGACTTCCCCTAACGATGCGATCGCCAAGGGCGACATCTTGATTGTTGACGATACGCCCGACAATCTGCGGCTGCTCTCGGCCATGCTGGGGCGGCATCAGCTGGGGGTGCGCAAGGCCTTGACTGGCCAGTGGGCGATCGCCGCTGCCCAGGCCGTCCCCCCCGATCTGATTTTGCTCGACATCAAAATGCCCGAGATGAGTGGCTATGAGGTCTGCCAGCGACTGAAGGCTGACCCCTTAACCCAGGCCATTCCGGTAATCTTTATCAGCGCCCTCGACGATGCGATCGATAAGGTCAAGGCCTTTGCCGCTGGTGGGGCCGACTACATCACCAAGCCGTTTCAGGAGGCGGAGGTGCTGGCTCGCATTGCCCATCAGCTAGAGCTGCGGCGGCTCCAGGCCCAGCTGGTGGCTCAAAATGAGGAGCTGGTGCGTTCTAACCGAGAGCTAGAGCAGTTTGCGTCGGTGGTGTCCCACGATTTGCAGCAGCCGTTGCAGAGCATTTTGGGCTATACCAAGCTGATTGGGCTCACCTGCCCCGCTGTGCAGCAGTCGCCAGCCCGGCCCTACATCAAGAACATTTTGGATGCCAGCGATCGCATGCAGCAGATGATTCAAGACTGGCTAGCCTATGCCCAGGCAGGACAGGTCCAGCCCACTTTTGCTCCGGTTGATGGCAACGCCCTGCTCGACCAGGTGATTCTCAATCTCAAGGTGGCCCTGACCGAGTCGCGGGCGCAGCTGTGCTACGGGGATCTGCCCACCGTGATGGGCAATGAAGTGCAGCTCATGCAGCTGTTTCAAAACCTGATTAGCAACGGCCTAAAATTTGTTCGGCCCGGTACTGTGCCCCAGATTACGCTGGCGGTGGAACTCCTGCCCCAGGCCTGGCAATTTAGCATTCACGACAACGGCATTGGCATTGAGGCCGAGCACCTGGGACAGATTTTTGAGGCCTTTCACCGCCTCCACGATGCCCAGAGCTACCCCGGTAGCGGCATTGGCCTGGCCACCAGTCAAAAGATTGTCGAGCGCCACGGTGGCCGCATCTGGGTCGAGTCACAGCTGGGCCTGGGCAGCATCTTTTATTTCACCCTGCCGGCGGCTCCCAGCCGCGACGGCTAGCCTCGGCGTTTCTCTCTCGTTGATTTGGGAATTCCCATGAGTCTGCTCACGCTGTTCTGCTGTGTCGATGTATCTGCCCAGGTGCCCGCCCTGCTCGCCGCCGAGTTTCCCGACTGTCGCGTGGCGGTGGCAGACGGCCTAGACCAGCTGAGCGCCGACGCGGTGGCAGTGGCGATCGCCCCCGCCAGCTGGCGGGCCACCGGGGAGCAGCGGTCATTTTGCGATCGCTTTCCCCAGGCGCTGGTGGTGGTGCTCGACCCGGCGCTGTCCCTGGCTGCTCAACCCAGCCCAGCTCGCTCCAGCCCCGATGGCTCAGCCCCGATCTATCGCCGACTGCCCTACCCTGGCACCGATGCCGAGCTGGTGTTTACGGTGGCTGCCGCCCTAAAGCACTACCGCCAGGGGCAGCAGCTCACATTGAGCAACGTCGCTCTAGACGACGCCCACCGGCAGCTAGATGTGCTGCAAAGACGCATGTCGGCGCTGATGGTGCAGCTCGATTGGGGTATGGCCAGCGTCAGCGATCGCGCTCAGACCGAGCAGGCCCTGCGCCGCAGCCAGAGCAGCCTGGCCGAGGCCCAGCGCATTGCCCAATTGGGCAGTTGGGAGTTTGACCTGGCCAGCCAAACCATCAGCTGGTCGGCAGAGATGTTTTGCCTCTACGGACTCGACCCAGCCCAGCCCGCGCCCAACTACGAGCAGTGGCGGCAGACCATTCCCCCCGAGGATTGGCTGCGCCTGGAGGCGGCCATTGGGCAGGCGATCGCCGTTGGAGCGTCCTACGAGGTCGAGCACCGCATTGTCCGCCCCGATGGCTCGGTGCGCTACATTTTGGGCCGAGGCGAGGCAGTTCATAACGACCAGGGTCAGGTGGTGCAGCTGCGGGGCACCGGCCAAGACCGCACCGAGGCCAGGCTGGCGGAGCTGGCGCTGCGGCAGAGTGAGGCTAAAAACCAGGCCATTCTCGCAGCGGTGCCCGACCTGATGGTGGTGGTCAGTGCCCAGGGCCAGTACCTTGACTTTGCCGCCAATGGCTTTACCGGCGACATTCTGCCCCTGGTGCTCCTAGACCCGGTGGGGGACTACATTGCTAATCTGCTGCCTCCGGCGGTGGCTCGCCAATGGCAGACCGCGATCGAGCGCACCCTGGCCACGGGCATTCCCCAATTTTTTGAGCAGCAGCTGAGTTTCGGCGATCGCACGCAGTATGAGGTGGTGCGTATGGTGCCCTACCAGGCCGACCAGGTGCTGGTGCTGGTGCGCGACGTTAGCGATCGGCAGACGGCCCTGCAAGAACGGCTGAAGGCAGAGCAAGCCCTAGAGCAGGCCGAAGAGCGCTACCGCCGTGCTACCCAGGCCGCCAGGGCGGGGGTGTGGGAGCTTAATCTTGCCACCTTTACTGGCTATCTCGATCCCAATCTCAAGGCGTTGATGGGATACAGAGACGATGAAATTGGCAACAGCCTAGACCAGTGGTTCACCCTGGTTCAGCCCCAGGATCGAGACCTGCTGGCGGCGGCGATTCAGGCTTATATCCGGGGCGAGACAGCGGAATTTGTCTTTGAGTACCGCATGCTGCACCGCGACGGCTCGGTGATCTGGGTGCTGTCGCGGGGGCAGCTGCGCTGCAATGCCCAAGGCCAGCCCGAGGCTTTTTTGGGTACCACTACCGATATCACTCCCCTCAAACAGGTAGAGCTGGCCCTTAAACAGCTTAACGAAGAGCTAGAACAGCGGGTGCAGCAGCGCACCCAGGCCCTGCAAACCCTTGCTGCCGTGGTCGAAAACAGCACCGACTTGATCGGCACAGTCAGCCTAGACGGGGTCGCTCTTTACCTCAACCGAGCCGGTCAGCGCCTGATGGGGCTAGAGGACGCACCCATTGCCGGTCGTCCGATCAAAAGCTTTTTGAGTGCTGCCATACTGTCCCAGTTTGAGCAGGAGGCGCTGCCCACCCTGATGGCCGAGGGGGTATGGCAGGGGGAGACGACCTTTTGCCACGCCCAGACGGGGGCGGCGATCGCCGTCGAGCAGGTGATGTTCTTGGTCAAAGATCCTGTTACCCGTACCCCCTTGAGCATTGCTACCATCTGCCGCGATATTCGCGATCGCAAACGGTCGGAGCTGGCCGTTCAAGAGAGTGAGGCCCGCTTTCGCCAGATTGCCGAGGCGATTGAAGAGGTCTTTTGGATGAGCACCGCAGATACCAGCCAAATTTTGTACGTCAGCCCCGGCTTTGAGCGGATCTGGGGCTGGTCCTGCGAGTCGCTATACCAGTCGGCATCGGTTTGGCTCAACAGCATTCACCCCGACGACCGACCTGCGGTGGAGGCAACCTTGCCAGCCACCGCCGCTACCCCCTTAGACAAGGTCTATCGCATCTACCGCGCCGATGGCGAACTGCGCTGGATTAGCGATCGCTCTTTTCCGGTGTTTAATGAGACCGGCGAGGTCTACCGCGTGGTCGGGGTGGCCACCGATATCACCGAGCGCCGCCAGGCAGAGCGATCGCTGCGGGAAAACGAGGAACTGTTTCGCGGCATCTTTGAGCAGTCGGCCATAGGCATTATCGAGGCCGATTTAGACGAGCGCATTGTGCGGGTCAACCAAATCTTCTGCGACCTGGTGGGCTACACCACTGCCGACCTGTTGACCATGACCTACACCCAATTGACCCACCCTGACGATGTGGCACTCGATCGCACCCATGTCGAGCCGCTGCTTAGGGGTGAGCTTTCCAGCTTTATGATCGAGAAGCGCTATGTGCGCTCTGACGGGTCGACGGTGTGGGTAGCGCTGGCGGTTTCGCTGGTGCGAGATGCCCTGGGCCAGCCGCAATATTTGCTGGGGGTGGTGAACGACATCAGCGATCGCAAGCAGGCTGAGCTGGCCCTGCAAGAGTCTCGCAACATGCTTAAGCTGGTGCTCGACACCATTCCCCAGCGGGTGTTTTGGAAAGATCGCCACTCGCGGTTTTTGGGCTGTAACCCAGCCTTTGCCAACGACTATGGGCTGACTCCAGATTGCGTGATTGGTAAAACCGACGATGAATTGCCTTGGGGCAGCTACGCCGTTAAGTACCAGGCAGACGATCGGCAGGTGATGGCCACCCGCCAGCCCAAACTGGGCTACGAAGACCGCGCCACCACGGTCGTTGGCCAAGACCTTTGGACCTTGACCAGTAAGGTGCCCCTCACCAACGCCGACGATGTGGTGATTGGCGTGCTGGGCTGCTATGAAGACATCAGCGATCGCAAGCAGGTGGAAGAGTCCCTGTGGCAGCTCAATCAAGAACTAGAGCAGCGAGTGCAGAGGCGCACTCGAGAGCTAGAACAGGCGGTCGTGATCTCGGAGGCGGCTAACCAGGCCAAGAGCACCTTTTTGGCCACCATGAGCCACGAGTTGCGCACTCCCCTCAACGCCATTTTGGGCTTTGCCCAGCTGATGGCCCGCGACGCCACCCTCAGCGGCGACCATGGCCAGGCCCTCCACATTATTAACCGCAGCGGCGAGCATCTGCTGATGCTGATCAACGACATTTTAGAAATGGCCAAGATCGAGGCGGGACAGGTCAGCCTCAACGTCGTCCGTTTCGATCTCCGTGCCTTACTCAAGTCCCTGGGCGATATGCTCTATCTGCGAGCCCAAGACAAAGGGCTGAGGCTGGTCTTAGACTGCCATCAGAGCCTGCCGCGCTACTTTGTCGCCGACGAGCCCAAGCTGCGCCAGGTGTTGATCAACCTGCTCGGCAATGCCATTAAGTTTACCCCGGCCGGGCAGGTGACGCTGCGAGTGACGCCTACCCAGCCCATGCCCTCGTCGCCGCCGCCGGGCGCTCTGCTGGCGGTGACCTTTGCCGTCATTGACACCGGCATTGGCATCACCGCCGCCGATCGCGATCGCCTGTTCGAACCGTTTGTGCAGGTGGGACAGGGGGCAGGCACGGGTCTCGGCCTTTCGATTAGCCGTCAGTTTGTGCAGATGTTGGGTGGCGATATTACGGTCGAAAGCCAGCTCGGCCAAGGAGCTACTTTTGCCTTTACCCTAACGATGCAGGTGGCTGACGGGATAGATAGTGAAACGCCGTTACCGACTACCCCCATCACTGGTTTGGCGACTGGGCAGCCTAGCTACCGCATTTTAGTCGTTGACGATGACAGCACTCACCGGTGTTTACTGGGTGAGCTCTTACGGGCGGTAGGCTTTGAGGTGCGCGAGGCCGACAACGGCCAGGTGGCCCTCGACCTCTGGCAGCAGTGGCGACCCCAGCTGATCTGGCTCGACATGCGTATGCCCATTCTCAGCGGCCCTGAGACGGCCCGCGCCCTGCGCAGCCAGGAGCAGGGCACGGGCGCAGCTCCCACCAAAATTATTGCCCTCACCGCTAACGCCTTTGAAGACGATCGCGCCTGCGCCCTGGCAGCGGGCTGTGATGACTTTATGCGCAAGCCCTTTCAGTTCGACCAAGTGCTGGCCAAGCTGGCTGAGCATCTGGGGGTGAAGTACAGCTACGGCCCGGTCTTTGCCCCGCTAGGCAATCGGGAGGGGCTGTCTGCTGAGGCGGCGATCGCCCAGCTGCGATCGCTGCCTCAGCCGCTGCTGGCCCAACTTCAGCAGGCTACAGTGCAACTCGACGGCGACTGGCTCACCCAGCTGCTGACCCAAATTCCCCCTGAGCACCCAGCCCTGATCGATTGGCTGAACCGGCAGATTGACGAGTTTGCCTTCGACACCCTACATGCGCGGCTAGAAGACGCCCAGCGGTAGTAGTGCCCAGCGGCCTAGCGGTTGGTGATCACCACGCCAGCGATCACCAGGCTGCCGCCCAGCAGCAGCGACGAGGTAGGGGTTTCTTGCAGCAAGAGGGCGGCCAGGGCGATCGCAAATACCGGCACCAGGTTGATAAACACCCCGGCTCGGGCGGGGCCGAGCCGCCGCACGCCCTCGTAGTACCAGGTAAAGCCCACCGCTGAGCCGAGCAGGCCTAAATACAGCAGGCCACCCCAGGTGGTAGAGGAGGCGTTGGCGATCGCCTCCCCCAGCCCCTCGGCTAGCGCTGGCCCCAGCAGCAGCAGCGTCCCGACCCCGCAGGCGTAGGTAGTCGCCGCAAAGGGGGAAAGGTCTTGCATCACCGTTTTGCCCAGCAGGCTGTAGCCCATCCAGCTCACTACGCAGCCGAGCATAAACAGTTCACCCAGGCCCACATCCCCCCGCAGTAGCCGCACGGGGTCGCCGTCGCTAATCACCACCGCCGCCCCGAGCAGCGACAGGCCAATGCCCAACAGCTTGGTGCGGCTGAGCGGGTCTTTGAAGAAAAGGGCGGCTCCGAGGGCGATCGCCACCGGATTGAGCGCAATAATCAGCGCCGCGCGCCCTGCCTCAACGGTTTTGAGCCCCGAGAAGAAAAACACGTTGTAGGCGAAGATGCCCGTCAGACCCAGCAGAACAATGGGTAGCCAGAGTTTTCGGGGCGGTTTGGGTAAAGACCCTTCGACCGTGTAGGTGAGCAAAATGAGGGCGAGGGAGGCGATCGCAAAGCGACAAAAGGCCGCCGCAAACGCCCCCATATCTTGCACCACCAGCCGCCCGGCAATGAAGGTGCCGCCCCAGAGCACCATGGTGACCAAAAGCTTGAGGTAGATGATCAATCGGTGGCCCTCGCTTTCGCTGAAAGTATTGACCAGCAGCCTACAGGCGATCGAGATCAAGCCGATGCTGAAGCGAGTCACCTGCGTCGGCGATCGCCGTTTTCATATGCCGATTCGTGTTTTTGGCCACGACTTTGGTAATGCGATCGGCTTGCTCAGGGGTTGTCCCCAACTGCACCAGTCGTGCCTGGAGCGCACTGTTAAACGCCCCCGCCAAAGCCGACTGATGAAAATGCAGGGTGGCGAGGCGAGCCTCTTGATCCGTGAGCTCAAAGATGCCCAGCGCCTTGACGGGGAGGGTGATCGTTCTAGCCTGGGGGGTGCTGTCTTTGGCAATCAGCCACTGCTCAATCTTGGGGTGCTGCTTGACGAATTCTCGCAAACTTTCCAGATAGGCCGCCTGACTCATGAGGGCCACCGCCTGGGCCAAGGTTGGCTCTTTTTTCGTCGTCTCGCCATATACCTTCAGCAACCCGGTACTGATGGCAACAAACGGTAGCGTTGCGCCGATCAGCTTGCCCAAGGGAGCATTGATCGCCTCCAGCAGTGAGTCAAGCTGGCTGACCAAAGCAGCGACTCGCCCCAGGTTAGGTCTTGCTTCCTTGAGCACCTCAGCCAGTTCTAGCACCGCATCGGCGGCATCGGCCGCTCGGTCGGCGGGCTCCAGCGCAGCCCGGTCGCGGTCGGTGGTGAGAAAGTTCCAGAGGCGGGTGGCCATAGCGGGCAGAGTCTTTTAGAGGATAGCTTTGGGCTGGCGCGGTGAGAGTGAGCTGAGGGTGCTGATCGCCCACAGGGGCGATTTTCGACCATCGCTGGGTGTGCTTATTAGCCTAACGGCACCTAGGGCTAATGGATAGTGCCTGGGCCTAGTCAGCCCTCTGCGATCGCTACTGCTTAACCGCAACACCCCGATAAAAGTATCCAGCAACCTTGGGTACCTTCCTGGCATAGGCCGCTTCTAGCTCGACCTGGTCAAACTGCTGCTCGATCAGCTGACCCATATCGCGGTCAAAGTGACAGCCTCCGGCAATGCGCTTTTGCAGCGGCGTCAGGCGATGCTGCCAGACTTGCACCGAGGGTTCATCACTGAGGCCGTGCTCGACAAAAAAGAACTGACCACCGGGCCGCAGCACCCGATAGATTTCGGCCAGGGCCTGCTCAATTTTGGGGATGCTGCATAGGGTAAAGGTGCTGACGACGCTGTCGAAGCTGTGGTCGGCCATGGGCAGTGTTTCACCGCTGAGCATGCGATGGTCTACCGTGATGGGTGAGGCATTGATGCGCTGTTGGGCTAGGCGATGTACCCCTGGGTTGGGGTCTACGGTGACGATCTGGCGTACCGAGGCGGGATAGTATGGCAAATTTAACCCCGTGCCAAAGCCAATTTCGAGCACGTCGCCGCTCACATCGGCCAATACCTCTCGCCGATAGCGCCCCAGGATAGAATCGGCCATGGAAAGCTCGATTAGATAAGGCAGAATTCTGTCGTTATAAAGGCCCATGGTGGCTGCGTTTCGCTGGTCTAGCGAGATTTAGGCTACGGGGTTATTCTACACATCGCCCACCCACTGCACCAAAGCGCTATGTCTTTAAAACTGGTCACTGAGCCTTCCATCGAAACCAAAATTGAACGGATGCAGCAGCGGGTGCGGTGGCAGCACCGTCAGATTGTCGAGCGAGGCATTGACCAAACTAGCCTGGTGATCGACGAGCCGGGCGCGGCGGACGAAACATTCTCGTTTTTGGTGATGGGCGATAGCGGTACCGGGCGGCACCGCAGCGGCAGCCCCCAGCGGCAGGTGGCCGAGCAGCTGTTGAACCACATCGACTCGGCCCGATTTACGCTGCACACCGGGGATGTGGTGTACCTGGTGGGGTCTCGCGATCAGTATCGGTCAAACTTCATCAAGCCCTACCAAGAGTGGCTGATGGGGGGCGACGACTACCGACACATCGACTACGATCGCATGGTCTTTAAGCACCCGATTTTGCCGGTGCTGGGCAACCACGACTACTACGATCTGCCCCCCGTGGTGGGGCTGCTGTCGGGCATTAGCGGGCCGCTGCGTTACGCCCTGCGCTCTTACCTCGATCTCGATGTGAGCTGGCGCGGCTCTCACAAGGGAGATGCCTACGCTAAGGCCTTTTTAGACTACCTAAAGGCAGTGCCTGAGGCAGGCCTGGGCGCGCATTTAGATGATCACTACACCAGCAAGCTAGACGACGCGCGGGCGCTGACCTACCGCCCTGGCGAGTTTACCCGGCTGCCCAACCGCTACTACAGCTTTCGCTACGGCGGCATCGACTTTTTTGCCCTCGACTCCAACACCTTTAATCAGCCGCTGCCCATCGCCAACGGCGAAGCCGGTCGTCAGGAATTGCAGCAGCAGTGCCAGCGGCTAGAGGTGAAGAAGGCTGACCTCCTGCGCCAGGCAGGCGTGAAGGTGTTGACTCCCAGCGATGAGGACGAGCAGGAAGAAATCACGGAGCGCATTGAATCGATCGATGAGCAAATCAACGACATCACCAAACAGCTCAACAGCTCTCGCCTGCAAACAGTGGATACGGCACAGCTCTACTGGCTGCGCGATCGCCTGATTGCCTCCTGGCAAAACCCGGCGGTGCGCGGGCGCGTGCTGTTCTTTCACCACCCGCCCTACGTCACCGAAGCCACCAAGTGGGACCAGGGGCAAACCCTGGCGGTGCGCCACCACCTGCGCCAGGTGCTCGACGCCGTCGCCGCTGAAGTGGCCGATATTTCTCAAGATCGCCCCCTGGTCGATCTGGTGCTCAACGGCCATGCCCACTGCCTCGACTGCGTGCGCACGGGCGACACCGGTCACGGCGATGCCAACATTCCCTGGGTGATCTGCGGCGGCAGCGGCTACAGCCTGCGTCGTCAGCGCAAAGAAGGCCCCGAGCTAATGGAAGACGACAATGGCGACAGCCACGCCGTGGCCAAATCTCACCTCTACCTGGGCCGCGACGGTAGCCGCAGTAACCTGAAGCGCCCTTACTCGGCCCTGCGGGTCAATGTCACTGCGGGAACCCCACCCAAGTTGACGATCACCCCATTGGTGGCCGAGAAATTTGACGGCAATTGGACGAGGTATGAGATGGATGAGTTTGAGGTGTAGGAGGTGGGGTGGGAAGAAAGTTCTGAGTGTTGAGTGTTGAATTCAGATTACGGAGTCCAGAACTCAAAACTTAAAACTCAAAATTCAACACTCTCTACCAACTCCCTGCCCCAGCGCCTTCACATCCACCGCATAGCCAGCGACAACTAGATACACCGCGCCAGCGACGGTGCCCACCTGGCGGGTGAGGCTGCCGAGGCGATCGCGAAACAGCCGCCCGATCGGGTAGGCGGGCACCACGCCCCAGCCGGTTTCTTCGGAAACCAGAATCACGGTGGCAGGAGTCTGCCGCAGGCTTTCAACCAGAGATTGCATAGTAGCCTGCCAGGTGTCGTCGTCTTGCTCTAGCAGGTTGGCCAGCCAGGTGCCGAGGGAGTCGATCAGCAGGCAGTCTTGGGCGGTGGCGACCAGAATGGCTTCGGGTAGGGCAATGGGCACTTCTTGCAGCTGCCAGTGGGGCGGGCGGCGATCGCGGTGCAAGTCCACCCGCTTTTGCCAGTCCAAATCTGCCGGGTCAATGGAGGAGGTGGCAATATAAATCACCGACTGACCAAAGTTGGCAGCCAGGGCCTCGGCCCACTCGCTTTTGCCCGATCGCGCCGGGCCGGTCACTAGGGAGATGCGGTGGTTGGTTGTCAAGGTGCGACCTTTTGGATAAACGCCTCGATTTCGTCCACCAGCCAGGCTTTTTCGACGGTTTGGAGGGGAGTGCCAAACTTGTGCTGGTTAATGCCCTCTAGTAGGGCGATCGTCTGCACGGGGCGATCGTTTTGGGTGTAGGCGGTTTGCAGCTCTACCTTAACGAGGTCGGCGGTATAGCCTTCAATCCGGCGGGTGCGACCCAGCAGGCGGTGGGTGAGAGAAAATCGCTGGCGATCGATGCGCAAATGCACGTGGGCCAGCAGGGCATTGGCCACGCCGCCAATCATGCCAAAGCCGACAAACCAGAAGGGGAGGGCAATGAGGCCAAACCACAGCGAGCCGCCGCCGGTAACGGCCCCAATCGTCCAGACCAGCACAAAGCCGTTCCAAAACAGGCCAAACAAGCCAATGCCTACGGTTTCACCCCGCAGACCCGGCGGTGGAATCTCGATATTTAGCTCGGTCGGCGATGCGCTTACCCGCACGCGGGTACCCGCTGGAGGGCGGGGGGCTAGCCGGCGGGGGGCAGGCGGGGCGGGCTGGGTCAGCGCCGCAAGGGCCACTCGCGCCGAGGCAAAGCGGTCTTCGACTAAGGGGTCAAGCAGCTGCTCCAGCCAGTCGGCAAAGGCGACAGACACCGCTACATAGGGGCGAAAGTCGATGCGCAGCCGCTCCTGGGGCAGATCGGCAGGCGACTGGTGGGTGAGCAAAAACAGCAGCGTTGCCCCCAGTCCGTAGAGATCGGTGGCGGGCACGGCCTGGCCGCGAAACTGCTCCGGAGCCATATAGCCGTAGGTGCCCACCACCGTGCTGCCCTGGCGAAGGCTGTCGCGGTAGACGGTCTGCACCGCGCCAAAATCAACCAGATAAATGTGGCCATCGTCGCGGCGAAGGATGTTCTGCGGCTTTAGGTCGCGGTGAATCACGGGCGGGTTGAGGCTGTGGAGATAGACCAGCACGTCGAGAACAGCGGTCGCGATACGGCGGGCCTCGGCTTCATCGACCCGGCCACCGCCTTCGACC
>JANPIO010000119.1:0-6309 GCA_031425055.1 Phormidium sp. VAR_61_metabat_6 | reverse complement strand
GCCTGACCCGTTTGGTCTGATACAATGAAGCGCGTTATTCTCGCATTCGGTGCAGCCTTTGAGTCAGTCCATGGAAGCGTCGCTCGAATCCGCTAAAGTCGACACGTTTTTACAGGAACTTGCGGCTATTCAACAGTCAGGTTCTAAGCGGGTGGCTATTTTGGGGTCGCGCCATGTGCCGATTACCCACCAGCAACTCATCGAGCTAATGACCTATGCGCTGGCCCTAGGGGGTAATCGCATCATTACCTCGGGGGCGACTGGCACCAACTCCGCCGCCATTAGGGGGGCGATGCAGGCCGATCCCAACCTGCTGACCGTAATTTTGCCCCAGAGCCTTGCCCGCCAGCCACGCGAGTCGCGCGAGCAGCTAGAGCAGGTCATGCACCTGGTCGAAAACCCAGCTAACGATGCCATGTCGTTGGCCGAGGCGAGTTCGCTGTGCAACCAGGAAATTATTTCTCGCTGCCAACAGCTGGTCTGCTTTGCCTTTCATGACAGCCATACCCTGCTGAAGACCTGCCAGGATGCGGAAGACCAGCGCAAGATCGTGACGCTGTTCTATTTCGACTAGGGATTGGGAAGTTGAAGTTGATAAGATTAGACCATTTCAGCGTTTTAATCTTGCCCACCCGCTAACGTCGTATCGGTTTACCCCACAGCAAAAAATTAGCGAGGAGTAATTCATGGCCTCTTTGATAGCTATGCCAGGTTTTTTGCTGGTTAGCATTGGGCTGGCAGCTTTGCTGGTCTATCTGCCCTTTTTTGTCGTAGGCTACGGGCGGTTTGCCGTGGGCTATGACCAGGCTGCCCCTCGGGCCATGCTGGCCAAACTGCCAGCCTACGCTCAGCGGGCTACTTGGGCCCATGAAAATGCCTTTGAATCGATGATTTTGTTTGCCCCAGCGGCGCTGATGGCCTATGTCACCCAACAGCAGTCAGGGCTGGCGCTGGGTGCTGCGATCGCCTACCTGATTGCCCGCACCCTATATCCGGTGGCCTACATTTTGAATGTGCCGATCGGGCGATCGCTGATGTTTGGGGTCGCCAACCTGAGCACCTTCACGCTCTATGTCTTGAGCTGTCGGTCGGCCTTGATGTAGTCTGTTGGTGCGCAGATACTCAACGGTACCTATGGCTTCTAGCTTTTCCTTTGATATCGTCAGCGATTTCGACCGCCAAGAACTGGTCAACGCCCTCGACCAGACCCGGCGGGATGTGATCAGCCGTTACGACCTGAAAGACACCAAAACCACCATTGACCTGGCGGACAGCACCATCACCATCGAAACCGCCAGCGACATGACCTTAGATGCGGTCAAAGATTTGTTGTATCAGAAAGCAGCCAAGCGCAATCTTTCCCTCAAGATCTTTGAGTTCGGTGATGTGGAAGCGGCCAGCGGCACCCGCGTACGCCAGACCATCACCCTCAAGAAGGGCATCGAGCAGGAGATGGGTAAGCAAATTACCAAGCTGATCCGCGACAACCTCAAAAAAGTGACCGCCGCCATTCAAGGGGATGCGGTGCGGGTGACCGGCAAGTCTAAGGATGACCTGCAACAGGCCATGCAGTTGGTGAAGCAGGAAGACTGGCCCGTGGCGGTGCAGTTTACCAACTATCGGTAGAAATCACTGGTAGGCGATCGCCTCTCATCTCTTGGGCACGCTAGAGGATGCTGCCCGGAGAGCCTCCTGCTATGACCGCCGAACTCAGCAAAACCGAACTGGGCACCTTGGGGGAAACCCTAGTGGCCAACTGGCTGACGACCCAGGGATGGCAACTGTGCGATCGCCAGTGGCGCTGTCGCTGGGGCGAGCTGGATTTAGTGATGGCCTAAGGACCCGCTAGCGCCAGCGGTCGGCTGACCTTTGTCGAAGTCAAAACTCGCAGCCAGGGCAACTGGGATGCCTATGGCCTAATGGCGATTACCCGCAACAAGCAGGCCAAACTGTGGAAAGCCGCCCAACTCTACCTGCTAAAACATCCCCAGTGGGCCGAGGCCACCTGCCGCTTTGATGTGGCCCTGGTAGCCTGTCGGCGGGGTCACCCACCGATTACTAACTCCATCAAGCAACTCTCTGTGGATGATGCCCGCTATCTAACGCTGCAAGATTACATCGAAAATGCGTTTGACGTGCCCGGTCGCTGAGGACTGTAGAATTAGGCACAACCGAAATTCTTAAGTAAATAATAACGCCCCATTAACTGCATTCGAGCATTCATAGTCTAAGCTGCTATGTAGAGGTATAGTCGTTGTCCTGCCTCCATCCCTAGCGTCTGCATCGAGCCAGTGGGCTAGAGCAGGTCGCCTACCATACTTCCCAGTCCGCTGTTTCTCTGGGAATGCCCTATGACCAAGTTTGCAATTTATGTCTGCCCGACCGGAAGCCTAGCCGAGCAGATCAAGCGGTTCTTAGCCGAGCACAGAGAGACAGCCGCCCCCCTTCAGCAAGGCCCAGATGCCTGCTGCCTGTTAATTGAGGGCTTTGAAGAAGAGTCTGGTGCAGCCCCAATTTATACCCGCAGCCTCGATCGCGCCTACAACCGCGGCTTAAAAGCGCGCCCCACTCCGGTGGTGACCCTAGAAGGTCTAGTAGTCAAACCCGACTGGAGCGGTCTGGCGATTACCTCTCCCTGGCTGAAGCAGGTGATGGTAAATTTTGCCTGCACCGTGAAGTCGCCCACCCGCAAAATGCCTCTCCGCATTCAAGATGAGCTGGGTCTACCCCTGGCCTATGGCTCTAGCCGCAAAGACAATAAGGCCATAGTTACCCAGGCAAAAGCAGCCATTGACTGGAAAACTCCCACCCAGTGGGAAATGCGGTTTTATCAGCAGCTGACCAACCAAAGCTGGAAATGCCACAGCAGCTGGGATTTAGGTGAAGGCCAGCCTGCGGTTCTAGAGGCCTCGGTAAACTAGAGGTACGCTTCACAGCCCTGACCCTTGGTGATCGCCCCCAACCCAACCCTGCCACACATCACCCTGGTGCTGGCCATGAGCCTAGATGGCAAAATTGCCGATGCCCAGCGCCGTGCCGCCCGATTTTCCTCGGCGGCCGATCTGGCTCACCTGGAGGAAAAAGTGGCCGCAGCGGACGGGGTGCTGTTTGGGGGGGGCACCCTACGGGCCTACGGCACCACCTTGAGCGTGCGCAACCCAGACTTTTTGGCCCAGCGGCGACAGCGGCACCAAACAAACCAACCCGTGCAGATTGTCTGGTCGCCCTCGGGCAATCTCGACCCTGAGTGTCGGTACTTTCAGCAGCCGGTACCTAGAGGGCTGGTCACGACTGCCGCTGGGGCTCACCGCTGGACAGAAACGGGACTGTTCGAGCACATTTGGGCAGTGCCCGCAGCCAAAACCCAGCCCTGGGATTGGCCTTGGATTTTAGCCCAGTTGAAAGCGGCGGGTATTCACCGCCTGGCCCTCCTAGGCGGGGGCGGACTGGTGGCAGAGCTAGTAGGCTACCACTGCGTCCACGACATCTTCATAACGGTGTGCCCGCTGATTTTGGGGGGCACAACAGCTCCAACCCCGGTAGATGGAGCAGGTTTTTTGGCGGCGATGGCTCCCCGACTCCAGTTGCTCTCCCATCGAGCGGTGGCCGGGGAGGTATTTTTGCACTATCGGGTTCTGCCCCCACCTCTGCAAGGGGCTGGAAATTCCTTTACCCTGGAGAATAACCAACCCTCTCCTACTGACTAATCTTCCATGGGCTATCCCTCTGTGCCGTCGCTGACCGCCACCTGGCTGCGCTCCATTGATGAGATTCCCGAGGACGTGTGGGACGAACTGGCCCAGCCGCTAGTTACACCGTTTCTGGAGTGGAGCTGGCTGCACAACATGGAGCGATCGGGCAGTGTGGGGGCCAATGCGGGCTGGTTGCCCTGTCATCTGGCTCTCTGGCAGGGTAAAACCCTGGTCGGGGCAGCCCCCATGTACCTCAAGGGCCATAGCCGGGGCGAATTTGTATTTGACCACCAGTGGGCCGATTTGGCTGAGCGTCTTGGGGTAGAGTATTACCCCAAGTTGCTGGGCATGGCACCCTTTACTCCGACGGAGGGCTATCGATTTTTGATTGCCCCCGACGCCGATGAAGCAATCGTTACTCGGGCCATGGTAGAGGTGATTGACGGGTTTTGCGATCGCAACAACATCTCTGGCTGCCACTTTCTCTACGTTGACCCCGAGTGGCGGGCCACCATGACCCAGCTGGGCTATTCGGAATGGCTGCACCACAGCTACGTGTGGCAAAACCACGGGTTCAAAGACTTTGACGACTACCTCGGCATGTTTAACGCCAACCAGCGGCGCAACATCAAGCGCGAGCGTAAGTCGATGGCGACGGCGGGCCTGCGTCTGGAGGCGATCGCCGGAGATGCCATCAGTAATTCTTTGTGCGACCAGATGTACGACTTTTACGCCGACACCTGCGACAAGTTTGGCTGGTGGGGTAGCAAGTACCTGAGCCGCAAATTCTTTCACCTGCTGCACCATGACTACCGCCACCGCATGGTGTTTTTTGCCGCCTACGGTGAGGACGATAGCAACCCAGTGGGCATGTCGTTTTGCCTGGCCAAGGGCGATCGCCTTTACGGTCGCTACTGGGGCTCAACGATGGAGATGAATAACCTGCATTTCAATGCCTGTTACTATGCGCCGATTGAGTGGGCGATCGCGAACGACATTACCCTGTTTGACCCTGGGGCCGGGGGCCGCCACAAAAAACGACGGGGTTTTCCAGCCCTGGGTAACTACAGCCTGCACCGATTCTACGCGCCGCGCATGAAAACGCTGCTGACCCGTTACATCGCTGAGGTCAACGAGCTAGAGCAGCAGGAAATTGACGCCATCAACGCCGAGCTACCGCTTAAACTGCTGCCGGGAGGCAGTCCCGGCCCTGAAGCGCAGAGCTAAACCAATGAGGTCACAACGCAGCCGATCGATAGCCTCGAAGGCTGACTTGGCTACTAGAGAACTGAGGCTGCAGCTCGGCACGCTACCATAGAGAGTCCTAACGTTGTACTGCCAGGCCGCGATCGCAATGGCCTCACCCACGATGACTCTACCCTCTAGCACCCAACCCATCGACAAAGTCCAGCGCCAGGCCCTCGATGACCAGCTCTCGAAGCGCTACATTGAGCTAGACCCAGCGGGCTATTTTTTAATTTATTTAGACCTGGAGCAGGGGCTGATTTGCGCCAAGCACTTTGCCAACATCATTAACGACAAGGGGTTAGCCTGTGACCCCGCTACTGGCAAACCCTTGCCCGTGCGTGGCCCTGTAGAGCGTATACCCACCTGCACCTACAGCGGTCGCACAGCCAAAGAACTCTGTATTGCTATTTTTGAAGATCCAGCTCGTCCCTGCCCTATTACCTATCTCGATCATGCAGCCTACTTGGGGCGCGAATTTATGCGGGCCGAGGCAGCCCTCAGCGCTGGCGAATCATATATTCAAGATTGAGCCTATGAGGCGAGGCGATCCAGTGAATGGCACCGGTTCTATATCTGGATTGCCTTTGCGGCCATTTCACGAGTTTAGCTAATGAACTCTGGAGGCTAACAGCTGCTCTTCTAGCGCTGCAATGCGGTTATACGCGGCTGTGAGCTGAGCCGTTAGTCGCTGAATTTGTACATCTTGAGAAAAATTGGTTTCGGTGCTCTGGCGGTCTAAATCGAGATAGCTGCTGTCAAGCAAAATATCTTTGTGCTCGCACACGGTGTCTAACATGCTAGGACTGTGGCGAGGGGCATTGCCGTAGGCAAAGCGACTGATACCCGGCGCATTGGGAGTAGCTGAGCAGGCCTGGGTCGCGATCAGGGCTGCAACCTGATCGTTGACCTGGTCAATCATCTGATGCAGGGCGTCAATCTTATTTGTCAAAAGAGTGACTTGGGTTTGCATAGAGTCCATGTGACGCCTGTTTTTTTAAATTTTCTTCCTCATCCTAGACTCAAGTTAATAGATCCCATTACGTCTTCTGAATCATTTAACTTTTATCCGCTAGGGCTGCTGTGATATTTAGAGCTACTCTAAGGCAGCTTTCCTAATCTCAAAAGTAGCTAAGAAACGTCTGGCTTTGTCAACATATTTGCCAAGATCGTTACACCTTGGCCCTAAATGCTTTGGCAAGTGGACTGCTTATCTATTTAGGGAAAAAATGGTTTTTTGAACCATCTCGCGCTTCTTGGCGGTGGCTTATTGCCGTCAGTCGGTTAGGTTCACAGTCGTGCGTAAGTGGCCTGGGTTGCCATTAAGGCCCTAGGGGACTGACTAGAATGCCCACAAAAGCGATCGCCCCTA
>JANPIO010000118.1:0-31443 GCA_031425055.1 Phormidium sp. VAR_61_metabat_6 | reverse complement strand
CTCAAAAAGAACCCAGGGTTTTCGTAAAAACCCTGGGTTCTAGTCTAGTGAATGGCAGGCTCTAAGCGGCTACTAGGCCACGGTGGCGGAGCAGAGCCTGAGTGCTGGGTTCGCGACCCCGGAAGGCTTTGAACACCTCCATCGGATGGCGACTACCGCCCAGGGCGAGCACGGTGTCGCGGAAACGGCGACCGGTGGCGGCGATCGCACCCTCATCATTCAGCCCGGCCTCCTCAAAGGCGGCAAAGGCATCGGCACTCAGCACCTCAGCCCAGAAGTAGCTGTAGTAGCCCGCTGCGTAACCCCCGGCAAAAATGTGGGTAAAGGCGCAGAGGAAGGCATCTTCAGGCAGGGGCTTGAGGATAGAGGACTGCTCGGCAATTCGCTGGCTGACAGTGGTCACCGTTTCACCGTTGCCAGGGCGGTAGCGGTGGTGCAGCTCAATATCGGTCCAGCCAAAGCGCACCTGGCGCAGAATGGCACTGCCGGTCATAAAGGTACGGGCAGCGACAATCTTCTGGTAGAGATCTTCGGGTAGAGGCGCGCCGGTATCGACGTGGCGGGCCAGGGTGAGCAAAGTGTCGCGATGGTAGCACCAGTTCTCCATAAACTGGCTGGGCAGCTCGACGGCATCCCACTCCACGTTGTTAATGCCTGCGGCTCCCGTGAAATCAACCTGGGTCAGCATGTGCTGGAGGCCGTGGCCAAACTCATGAAACAGGGTCTCCACATCCCTGAAGGTCATCAGGCTGGGCTTACCATCCACCGGGGGAGCCTGGTTACAGACTAGGTAAGCCACAGGCAGCCGCACTTGGTCGTTGATCTTGCCCCGGTTGATGCAGTCATCCATCCAAGCACCGCCGCGCTTTTCGGCGGGGCGGCTGTAGGGATCGAGGTAGAAGTGGGCGATCGAGTCGCCACCGTTATTCAGCACCTGGAAGTAGCGCACGTCGGGGTGCCACACCGGAGCTTCGCCATCGGCGGGGGCAATGGTGACGTCAAAGATGCGGTGGGCCAGGGCAAACAGGCCGTCGAGCACCTGGGGCAGAGGGAAGTAGGGGCGCAACTCTTCGTCGTTAAGGCCGTACTTTTCTTCACGAATGCGCTCAGCCCAAAAAGCGGTATCCCAGTGGGTGAGGCTTTCGGCCTCAGCTGCACCTTTGGCCTGGGCGAAGGCCTTGAGTTCCTCCATCTCCTTGACGGCGGTGTCGTAGCTGGCCACCCGCAGCTCGCCCATCAGCGTTTCGATCGCTTCCACAGAGGGGGCCATTTTGCGGGCCAGGCTGAGATCGGCGTAGGTAGCGTAACCGAGCAGGTTAGCCATTTCGTGGCGCAGCTCCAAAATTTTCTCAATGTTGGGGCTGTTGTCGAGATCGCCCTCGGAGGCGCGGGTGACAAAGGCGCGGTAGAGCTGCTCACGCAGGTCGCGGCGGCGGCTGTGCTGCATGAACGGGCCAAAGCTGGGGTAATCCAGCGTGATCCGCCAGGGGCCAGCGGTGGCGGTGGCGCTTTCGTCACCGGCATCGCGGGTAGTTTGGGCGGCTTGGGCTAGCAGGCTGGGGGGCAACCCGTCGATTTCGCCCGTGGTGGTGAGGGTAAGACTAAAGGCCTTAGTGGCGTCAAGCACGTTGTTGGAGAACTTGTTGGTGAGTTCGGCCAAGGACTGCTGAATTTCGTTGAAGCGATCTTTTTCGGCCCCCTCTAGGCCCACCCCTGACAGCTCAGCTTCGCGAATGGAGGACTCGACGATGCGCTGCTGGGCCGGGTCGAAGCTGGCCCACTGGTCGCTGGCGCGGAGCTGTTTGAAGGCTTCGTAAATGGGCTTGCTCTGGCCCATGCGGGTGGCAAACTGCACCAGGGGCGGCTGCACTTCTTCGTAGGCAGCACGCAGCTCGGGGCTGTTTTTCACCCCCATCAGGTGGCCGACAATGCTCCAGCTCCAGCCCAGGCGCTCTTCGATGCGGGTGAGGGGCTCAACCAGGCCGTCCCAGGTGGGGGTGACTTGGGCTTCAAGGGTTTCTAGGGCCGTGGTGAGGTCTTCAAGGAGGGTGGTGATGCCCGGCACGATGTGGGCGGTGTCGATGCTGTCGAAGGGAGGTAGACCGACACCAATTAGCAGGGGGTTTTGCAAGACGGTAGCTGTCATAGTCGCAGAATCAATGGAGGTAGGAGGGACAAAAACGATAAAACTGACTGGGCTGAGGCGATTTTCCTCTAGAGACGCTTTCTCTAAAAGAGACGTTGCGCAAACGCGAACGTCCCAGTGCCCTTAGGGCCGCCGCTGGGACGGCCAATATTTTAGTAGATAGTGGATTTAGTCGAAGTCATTATGAGTTTGCTTTATAGTGTATCTCAGTTTGCTGTGTGCCGCACTCTTTGAGGGGCAGACTGTCAATTACCATAGCCTTTATTGGAGGACTGAGCCGATTTCTGTCGGGGCCTGAGCCCTGTCTGAGGTGTTGATGCCAAATAGCTCGTTTCGGCGGATTGTTACGGGAATTATCTTCTTCTCACTGACGGTGGTGGGGGCGGTAATGGGCTATATGGTGGCGGGCTGGAACTTCCTCGACGCCATCTATATGGTAGTGATCACCATCTTTGGGGTGGGCTATGGGGAAGTGCAGCCCCTGACCTCACCGCCGCTCAAGGTGTTTACGATTTTTGTGATTGTTGCCGGGGCGCTGTCGGTGGCCTACACCGTGTCAGGCTTCGTGCAGATGATTACCGAAGGGGAGATTTATCGAGCCCTGAATGTGAAGCGTATGACTAAAGAGATTGCTAGCCTGGAAGACCACGTGATTATCTGCGGCTTTGGCCGCATTGGCCAGCTGGTGGCCCGCAAGCTAAAGCGCGATCGCCAGCCGTTCATCATTATTGATAGCGACTTGGAACGAGTCGCCTTGGCCAAGGAGCAGGGCTATTTAATCTATCAGGGCAACGCCACCGACGAAACGGCCCTGGAGGCGGCTGGCATTCTGCGCGCCAAGTCGCTGGCGACGGTGCTGCCCAACGACGCCGCCAACGTATTCATCACCCTGACAGCGCGGGAAATGAACCCGGCCCTGATGATTTTGGCCCGGGGCGAAATGCCCTCCACCGAAAAAAAGCTGCGGCTGGCCGGAGCCAACCACGTGGTGCTGCCCGCCAGCATCAGCGCCCTGCGGATGGCCCACCTGATCAGCCACCCCTCAGCGGTGGACTTCTTGTCGCAGACCGATGGCCAGCACGGGCTCAATGAGTTTTTGGCGGAGCTCGATATTCAGCTCAACGAGCTGGTGGTCGATGCCGCCTCACCGCTGATCGGCGGCACCATTGGCGACATTGAGGTCAAGGGCCAGGGCACGTTTATCACTGTGGCCCTGCGTCGGGTCGATGGTGAGGTGATCATTCACCCCATCACTTGCCGGGAATCGAGACGGTAACGGCGGCGATCGCCACGTACATATCGTCGTTTTTATCGTCGAGCTCAGGGATGGCGCGACCGGCCACTACCATGCCGCCTTCCTTGAGCACCAGAGTCTTTTGGCCAAAGGGCAGCACCGCTAGCACCTCATCTTGCCGCACCTGATCGGGAAAGGGAACGGCGACCTGCACTTCGACCAGCATTTCGTTGGGGTGGCTGAGCCCAGCGACTTCCCAAACGCCGGGGAGGGCGTTGTGGGCGATCGCATTGCGCACCGCCCGCGCTGCCGCCACGGTGGGGTCTTGGCCGTGCTGATCGACCCCCATCCCCATTTCAATAATCAGTCGTTTGTCGGCCACAACGCTTCCTCAGAGGTGAATTGACATCCTTGATTCTAGGGGCAAGCGCATGTTTTGCGAGTTATGGCTGGAGAGGGTGCGATCGCTCACCCCAGCTAAATAAGACCGGGCATAACTTATCTATTTACTCCTATAACTTTCCTATAGGATTCTTCTACTCTTGGCTTCAAGTCATTTCAATTTACCAATGCTTGAGAGACAAGCACATCCCAAGTATTGGGCGTTCCTTTTCGGGATCTAAAGGGGCGAACTATGCCCAGCAATTCAATCCTTTTAATTGAGAGCGAAGCTGGTCTTCGGGACGTTTTAGGTGATTGCCTTAGGGAGCTTGGCGGCTGGGAGGTTAGGCTCTCAGGGTCTATTCAAGAAGGAATCA
Organism: Phormidium sp. VAR_61_metabat_6; assembly: GCA_031425055.1. Taxonomy (GTDB): domain Bacteria; phylum Cyanobacteriota; class Cyanobacteriia; order Phormidesmidales; family Phormidesmidaceae; genus Nodosilinea. The sequence goes on along the minus strand of JANPIO010000118.1, from coordinate 27,305 downwards.
AACTGTGTGAGGAAAAACGACCAGACGTAATTTTGATTGACGCGTCTATTTCTGAAAATGATGCAATAATTCTGGTTGAGCAGCTAAAGCAGTATTCTGTGAGTCAATCGGTACCTCTTTTTCTAATTAGCTCTCGGGCTAACTGGTTTACATTAAAGGAGTTTCATCGGATGGGTTTTTCTGGGGCAATTAGCAAGCCTTTCAACCCGTCTACTCTGTCATCTCAGGTATATCGTCTTATGACCTTTCAGAACTCTGAAGATTAACCTGCTACGCCAGAATTCTGGTTTAGATGTTGCGTTCAAAGCCGGTTGTTCGCCATCATTCAAATAGCGCTTGCTCCAGAAAAATCAAGGAATTTTTTAATTGATTCCGCCAACAATAAACAGTACCAGGAGAATATCTATGTCTACATTGACGGTTTGGAAATTTAACACCCCCGAGGGAGCCGAAAAAGCGCTGGCTAAGCTGGGAGACCTACAAAAACAGGAAATTGTTAAGGTGCTAGACGCTGCGATCGTGTCTTGGCCTGTAGGGCGCAAAAAGCCCAAGACCAACCAGGCCGTCAGCACCGTGGGTGTCGGTGCCCTGGGCGGGGCCTTTTGGGGCATGCTGTTTGGCCTGATTTTCTTGGTGCCGCTGTTCGGCATGCTGGTGGGCGCTGCCGCTGGGGCCATGTCGGGCAAGTTTACCGACTACGGCATCAATGACGACTTTATTAAAGATCTGCGCGACAAGGTGACCGAGGGCACCTCGGCCCTATTTTTGCTCACCGGTCAAGTGACTGTCGATAAGGTCAGTGAAGCCTTTGCCCCCGACGAAGTAGGCGAGCTGATTCAGTCGAACCTGAGCGCTGAGCAGGAAGCTAAGCTGCGCGAAGACTTTGGCGCTGAACTATAAGTGCTCCAATGCCTATGGAATTTGGTCGCCCAGTCCAACTCCAGAGGCTGACCGATGGGCGATGGCTTTCTCTAGGCCATTGGCAAAACCCATTTCAGTGGTATTAAGACAGCTTTTTTAAGGACAACACTCCGGACAGTTTTTGATAGCCAACGGTAGAATGCGGGTTTCAGGCCTCTTCCGCAGTAGCTCAGTCAACGAGAAATCAAGGGTTTCAGCGCTCGCCCAGAAAAGTGTCCGGACTATTGTAAGGATCAAGGTAGAAATTGTGAACGCTAACAAAACTGCGGCTGTGGTCGCTGGTGTGGTTACGGGCATGGCCCTCATGCCGGGGGCGATCGCCGCTGCACCCCAACTTATCTCTGAGCCCCAGCAATTGGCTCAGGCTGAGTTGACAGAGCCAACCACAGATTCTTGCGTACTGCTGCAAGAGGTCGTCACCGGCAAGACCGAGGTACGCCGCCGCATCGAAAACCGCCGCATTGTCAGAAACAACTGGCATTTAGACTTTTTGGTACCCAACCAGCCCAATTTCAGCTATTTCGTGGCCTTGGTCACCCCAGAAAATACAGCCCCCTACTGGATGGATATCAACCTTAGGCAGTCTCACGGGGGGGTAGAACAGGTCTTTAGTTCACGGGCCGATGTGCAGGCCGGTGAAACCATTGCTATTCCCTTTGAGTCGCCGACAGGTAGACAGCCTGCCATTGTCAACGCCCGCACTGGCGGCATCAACGGTAACTTTTACAATCTCTCGATCGCAGCTTGCGAATAGGTAGAGCATGGCTTCAAAGGTCGTCCTGGGCGATGGCTCTTGGCAGCCTATCTACCAATACACTGCACCGTTTTTTTGAGGATTTCGATGATTAGACCCGTTTACTCGCTGTTAGGGGCCAGTGCCATCTTTGCCGCACTGGGGATGACAGGTGCTGGTGCCGCCCGTGAGCCAGTGGCCAGTCAGGCCGATCGGCCCCTAACCAGGCCATCTGTAGCTTCACAACTAGCTCAGTCTTTCCCGGTGATCGAGTTCCCCCCTGGGGAGAGAGTAAGTGAGGGAACCTTTGCCGGGACAGGAGTCGCTACTGGCTCGAAGTTTACCGTCGGGCGTCAGGCTGATGCGGTGTTGAATTTTAATACCAGCAACAACTTCAGTCTGTCCATCGCCGCTACCGGGGCCGACACCTTGGAAATGCTTTACCAAGGTACCGTCACCCGCCAGTCCACCAGTGCCCTAGGCACCAACGGCTTTGTCCTAGAAACTCGGGTCAGCTCGTTTGCCTCTTCCCTAGGCGACTGGCAGGTCTTTAATGCCAGCGGCACCTGTCGCATTGAGGTGTTTGACTCGCGGGTAGTGTCTTCGACCTGCAACGTTACGGCCCCAGCCTTTCCGGCTGACTTGACCGCGCTGGGTCTATCGACTGAGTTCAGAGGGGTCGGGGTTTCTACGCCAGCGGGGGCTTTCCCCGGGCGGGGGGTGGCGACGGGCTCAAAGTTTGCGATCGGGCGTCAGGCCGATGCGATGCTGAACGTGAGCAACACCAATAACAACTTTAGTATTTCCATCGCCGCCACCGCTGCCAACGACCTGGAAATGCTCTACCAGGGCACCGTCACCCGCCGGTCTGCCGGTCGCCAGGGTGCCAATAGCTTTGTGCTAGAGACCCGGGTCGACTCGTTTGTGTCTTCTCTAGGCGACTGGCAGATTTTTGATGCCAGCGGCACCTGCCGCATTGAGGTGTTTGACGCGCTAGTGGTCTCTTCTACCTGCAACGTTACGGCCCCGGCTTTTCCAGCCGACTTAACTGTGCTGGGTCTATCGACCGAGTTTCGAGGCATGGATCAGTTTTAGGGCGAGGTGGGCCTGGGCTAAAACAGCCTAGGCCCATTTCGGTACCGCAACAAAGCCTAGTCAGACTGTCGATTTTAATGTATTGCAACCACCCAGTAATGCCAGATGTTTGAGAAAAATCACTTACTCATTGGACTCACAGGGGGCATAGCCGCCCTAGGGATTGCCCTGCTGGCCCCGGCGACGACCCAGGCTCAAATTCCCAATCGCCCGGCACCGACAAATCTTTCCCAGGGGCGGGGGGTTGTGCAGGGGGCAGCCTTTAACCGAGGCCGCAATGCCAACGTGACGCTGACCCTTGATGGCGAAAACTTTGGCCTGGAGCTGACGGAGATTTTGCCGTCGAATGTGCGCGGCCAGTCTCCAGGGCGAGTGCAATATCGCGGCGCGATTACCCGGCGCACCAATGACCCAGCCAATGCCAACAGCTTTAGCCTCTTCACGCGGATACGCAGCTTTGACTCGTCGACAAACCTGCGCATCATCACCAACACCACCGGCACCTGCCGTATTGAGGTGTTTAACTCGCGAGTGCTTTCTAGTAGTTGCAGCACCATTGCCGACAACAGTGAGACCGATTTTTTAGGGCTGGAACAGTTTTGAAGGTTCTTGATTTTGAGCTTTGTAATCCTTAGCAGCACTCCGTCTAAAAAAGCAGGAGACGAGCATGACCGCAGAACAAAACTTTGGATCTGCTATGGGCCCTATTTATGGCGTCCATTCTGAAGTGGGTAAGCTGCGCAAGGTGATGATCTGTTCGACCGGTTTGGCCCACTCGCGGCTAACCCCAGGCAACAACGACGCTCTGCTGTTTGACGATGTGCTGTGGGTGGAAATGGCCAAGCGCGACCACGCCGATTGTGTGCCCTACGCCAAGCAGGGGTCAAAGTGATCACTATCGTCGGTGCCGAACTAGGGCGCGGGCGCGGCGGCGGCCACTGCATGACCTGCCCGATCATCCGCGACGCCGTGGATTTCTAGGTGCAGCCTCTCTTTGTAGGGTGGGCAATGCCCACCACCCACCCAACGCTAACTCCACCGAGGCGATCGCCACTCCGCAAGTTTAACGGTGGGCATTGCCCACCCCACCGCTCAACACCACAGGATTGCCCCATGATTACCCGCCACGACCTTAAGGAACTGCAAGCCCTTACCAAAGTTCCTGCCCTGTCGATCTTGCTGCCCACCCACCGCACCTCCCCCGATAACAAGCAAGACCCGATCGTGGTCAAAAACCTGGTTAAAGAAGCCAGCGATCGCCTTGCCGAAGAGTTTTCTGCCCGCGACCTAGAGCCGCTGCTGAAAAACCTTGACGAGCTCGTTGAGGACATTGACTACACCTACGCCCTCGACGGTCTGGCCCTATTTGTTGCCCACGATTTCGCCAAAAAATTCTATCTGCCCTTTACCGTGCCCCAGCGGGTGATCATCGACCAGACTTTCGCCACCCGCGACCTGGTCTACGGGCTGCACCGCGCCCAGCGCTACTGGGTGTTTTTGCTCAGCCAAAACGCCAGCCGCCTGCTAGCGGGCACGGGCGAAACCCTCGAAGAGGTCAACAACAAAGACTTCCCGCTGCAAATGGAAGGCCCCGGTGCCACCACCGTGCTGCCCGACAGCGCCGACAGTGCCTATTTGGACGATCGCCATCGCCGCTTCTTTCAGTCGGTCGATCGCGCCTTTGCCGCCTATGCCGCAGACGACACCCTGCCGATCATTCTGGGGGGCGTCGTGCGTCAAATTTCCTTCTTTCAGGAAGTCTCTGGATACACCGCCCAGGTAGCGGGCACGATTAGCGGCAACTTCGACAAGGCCACGGTCTCTGAACTGGTGCCTGAGGTGTGGCCATTTGTGCAGGAGGTGCGCGCCCAGCAGCGCACCGACGCCTTGGCCGCCCTCGACACCGCCATCGGTGAGAAAAAAGTCTCCACCGCCCTCGGAGAGATCTGGCAATTGGCCAACGAGGGGCGAGGCAAACTGCTGCTGGTAGAAAGCGGCTACCACGTGCCGGGGGTAGTGGATGACAAAGGCGGTCTGCAAATCGTCGAAGCCAAAGGCGGCACCGAGGTGATGGATGATGCGATCGACGAAATCATCGAAGCCGTGCTGGCCAAGGGCGGCGAAGTCATGCTAGTGAACGACGGTGCCTTGGCCGACTACCACGGTATTGCCCTCACCCTGCGCTATTAGATCAGTTTTGAGTTCTGAGTTTTGAGTTTTGAATTAGGGTCACAACTCAAAACTTAAAGCTCAAAACTCAAAACTCCTTTCCCCTTTCTAAAAGGTCTCTCCTATGCCCCTCGGCCCCATTGAAATTCTCTGTGTCAAGTTCCCGACTACGGCGGTGACCAGCGGTATTGTCTCAGCGCTTAATGCGCTGGTAGACAGCCACATGATTCGCATCGTCGACATTGTGTTCATCAGAAAAAGCGCCAGTGGCGAAGTCACCTACGCCGAAATTGATGAGGTAGACGATGTCGATCACACCCTGCTTGATCCGCTAATTGCCGACATCTCAGGCCTGATTGCCGAAGCCGATGTCGAAGAAATTGCCCAAAGCTTAGACCACGACTCCTTCGCCGCCCTGATGCTGTTTGAAAACACCTGGGCCACGGCCTTTGGTGAGGCCGTTCTCCAGGCGGGCGGGCGGCTGGTGCTGAGCGATCGCATCCCTAGCAGCGTGGTTGAAGAAGCCGTGGCGGCCCAAACTAAAGCTTAAATTTTGAGTTTTAAGTTTTTAATTTTGAATTCGTCCCACACCTCAACCCTCAACACGTTAAAAAACCATGCGTAGAAACCGCCACAACCAACCCAGCCTGATGCGCACCGCCGCCCGAGCCTCGGTCGTCAGCAGCGCCATGACCGCCTCCAGCCAGGCGACCAGCAACGCTATGCACAATCGGGCGACGCGCAGGGCTGTACCCGATCCGCAACCCCAGCAGATCGTGCCCCCGCCCGATCCCGTAGGACAACCGCCCGCCGCGCCCCCTACCGATTTGGTGGCCCAGCTGGCCCAGCTGGCTCAGCTCAAAGACTCTGGTGCCCTGACCGACGACGAGTTTCAGATCGCCAAAGCCAAACTACTGGGAACTAGCAATGCTGCTGAATAGATGGCGGTTCTCTAAACGCAATCAGCAGGCTCCCGCGAGTGCTTCTGCCTCAGCCGATGGGGCCACCCCGCCGATCTCCACCGGCCATTTGCCGGATCCTGGCCGGGTCAAAACCCTGGTGGCTGCCGCCTACGATCGATTCAAACCCGTCGATGACGGCACGGTGGCCGACTACATTCCTGCCCTGGCGGCGGTGCCGCGCGATCTCTTTGGCCTCTGCGTGGTCGGCACCAACGGCGCGATCCACGGCGCGGGCGACATCGACTACGAATTTTCGATTCAGAGTGTGTCAAAGCCCTTTGTGTTTGCGCTGATCTGCCAGGCGATCGGCGAAGATGTCGCCCAGGAGAAGCTGGGGGTCAACAGCACTGGCCTGCCCTTTAACTCGGTGATTGCCCTGGAGCGCATCGACGAAGGCACCAACAACCCCATGGTAAATGCGGGGGCGATCGCCACCACCAGCCTGGCCCCCGGCGACACCGCCGAGGCCAAGTGGCAGTTTATTCAGGCGCAGCTGTCGCGGTTTGCAGGGCGAGATCTCACTCTTAATCAGGCGGTGTACGAGTCCGAAGCGGCCACCAACCAGCGCAACACCGGCATCGCCAAGCTGCTGCACGCCTACGATCGCATCTTTTTCGACCCGGTCGAGGCCACCGATGTCTACACCCGGCAGTGCTCCCTCAACGTCACCGCGCGGGATCTGGCCGTGATGGCCGCGACCTTGGCTAACGGCGGCGTCAACCCCATCACCCACGACGCCATTATTGACCCGATCCATTGCCAGCACGTACTGGCGGTGATGGTCACCGCCGGGCTCTACGAAAACTCCGGCGACTGGCTCTACGAAACTGGGCTACCCGGCAAAAGCGGCGTTAGCGGTGGTTTGCTGACCGTTTCCCCCGGCAAGGGCGGCTTGGCCACCTTTGCCCCGCCATTGGATGAGGCGGGCAACAGCGTTAAGGGGCAGTTGGTAACGCAGTTTTTGTCTGAACAGCTAGGGCTGAATTTGTTTGCGTCGCAGCCTGCCAGTGAATCCGTAGGTTAAAACCGTCTTCCTAAAAACGTTGTTTTCAATGGTGGGCATTGCCCACCCTACCCATCCACCTGTCCACCCCTCTACCCATCCACCCACCGGAGATCCTCCGATGACCACCAACTCGATTCCCTCAACCAACACCGATATTGAAGTCCAAGACTCCTGGCTGCCGATGGTTGTGATCGGCATGGGCCAGGTGCAGATGTCGCTCAACATCAACGCCCTGCCGGTGTCTATCGGTAACATCGTCAACGAGTTTGACACCTCGCCCACCACGGTCGGCACGGCGATCGTGGCCTACTCTCTAGCAGTGGCGGGCTTTGTCATGCTGGGGGGCAAGCTGGGGCAAAAGTTTGGCTCCCTCACCGTCTTTCGCATCGCTACCGGGCTGCTGCTGCTGGCCATGGTGCTGATGACCTTTAGCTCTAGCGCCGAGATTATGATTGTGGCTCAGCTGATTGCGGGGCTGGCGGCGGCGGCGATCGTACCCACCCTGGTGGTGCTGATTGCCAACAACTACCGGGGCAAGCAGCAGTCTAAGGCCCTGGGCATTTTAGGCGCGGTGCAGGCGATTACCACCGTTACCGCCTTCTTTTTGGCCGGGGCCCTCGGCACCTGGATCGGCTGGCGCTGGGCTTTTGGCATCATCATTCCGTTTACGGCGGTGGTGCTGCTGCTCAGCCTGCGCCTTAAGCCGGTGCCCAAAATTCCCGGCGTCAAAATTGACTGGGTGGGCGTGGTGCTGGCTGCCCTGTCAATTATTTTGATCAGCGTCGGCGTCAACAATTTAAATAGCTGGGGCCTGTTTCTCTCCCGAGCTGCCGCTCCCTTTGCCCCCCTGGGCCTCTCGCCCGCCCCGATTATGGTGGTGCTGGGCGTGGTTGGCGTGCAGCTGTTTATTGCTTGGGCCCAGCGGCGGCAGGCGGCGCAGCTCACCCCGCTGCTAGCCCTGGAAGTGATCGACTCGCCGAAGGAACAGGCGGCGGTGTACTCGATGATGTCCATCGTGATTCTAGGCAACGCGCTGACCTTCTTGGTGCCCCTCTACATTCAAATGGTGCAGGGCCGCACTAGCTTCGACACCTCGGTAGCGATGATTCCATACCAGCTGGCGGTGTTTGCTGCCGCCATCTCCATCGTGCAGCTTTTCGATCGCCTCTCCCCCCGCCAGATCGCTCGCAACGCTTTCATGCTGGTGGCGGTGGGTATGGTGATTCTGGCCATTGTGATAAATAACCAGTGGAGCAACCTGCTGGTGATCTTTGGCCTGGTGCTGGTGGGTCTAGGCCAAGGCTCCCTGGTAACACTGCTGTTCAACGTGCTGGTTACCTCATCACCTAAAGAGCTGGCGGCGGATGTAGGAGCCCTGCGCGGCACCGTCAACAACCTGGCGGCGGGGGTGGGTACGGCCCTGGCCGGGGCGGTAGTGGTGGGAATTCTTAGCCTCAACATTCAGCGCGGCGTCATAGATAACCCCAACCTTCCGCCGGAGTTAATTCAGCAGGTCAACCTCGATAACGTCACCTTTGTCAGCAACGATCGCCTCGAAGCCACCCTGGCGACCACCACCGCTACCCCCGAGCAGGTGGCGGCAGCGGTGGAGATCAACGCGGCGGCTCGACTGCGGGCCCTCAAGCTCTCCTTCCTCACCATGGCGGTGCTGTCGCTGCTGGTGATTGTGCCCTCCCGGCGACTGCCCGGCTATGTGCCCGGTGAAGTGCCCAGCCTGCCCGCTACAGACCGTTGATCTACCCGCTTTAGGTGTGATGCCCACCCATGCCGAGCCAGGGCAAACGTTGCCGATGTCGGCATTTGCCCTCAGGTCTCAGCCGGTGGATATAGCACGACCCGCTCGTCAATCTGAGATGCTGGGATTCTGTAACAACAGACACCTCAAGGAGAATCACGATGGGTACCGAACAACAACTGGGCGCGCTGGTCATCATCGGCGGTGCGGAAGATAAAGAAGGCGACTGCGTTGTCCTGCGGGAATTTGTCCGGGCCGCTGGCGGGGTCGAGGCCCAGATTGCCGTGATGACCGCCGCCACCAGCCTACCCGGCGAAGTGGGCGATGAGTACATTCGCGTGTTTGAGCGGCTGGGAGCCAAGCGGGTCGATGTGGTGCACACCGATCGCCGCGAAGATTCCGAGCGCGAGGACAATTTAGAAAAAATTAAAGGGGCTACCGGCATCTTCTTTACCGGCGGCGACCAGTCTCGCATTGTTGATCACATCAAAGGCACCCCCCTAGACGAAGCGATTCACCAACGCCGTCGGGAAGGGGCCGTGATCGGCGGCACCAGCGCCGGGGCCGCGATGATGCCCGACGAGATGATTGTGGGGGGTGCTTCGGTATCTAATCCCAGCGTTGATGCGGTGGAAATGGGCCCAGGTATGGGTTTCTTGCCCGGCATTGTGGTCGACCAGCACTTTGCCCAGCGGGGCAGACTGGGGCGGCTGCTGGCGGCCCTGGTGCTACAGCCCGCCGTTATCGGCCTGGGCATCGACGAAAACACGGCCATTATTGTCACTGGCGATGAGTTTCAGGTCGTCGGGGCAGGCACCATCACCGTGGTCGATGAAACCACCGCCACCCACAACAACCTGGAAGGGTTGCTCAAGGATGAACCCATTGCCCTATGGGACGTCAAGCTTCACATTTTGCCCCACGGCTACCGCTATAACCTCAAAACCCATACGCCGCTCGTGTAGTTATGTAGTTTATGGCCCATTGCAGGTAGCGCTGATTCTCAGCGCTATGGTGGCCGCGATCGTGGCGCTTAAAAATGGCAACCCCTGGTCAGAGATCAGCGCTGCCGGGGGTCGGGCCGTGGCCTCGGTGACTAGCGCTATTTTCATTTTGCTGGCGGTGGGGGCGCTGATCGGCACCTGGAATATGGCGGGCACTATTCCCACGCTGGTCTACTACGGCATTCAGATTTTGCAGCCGGGCTGGTTTTATCTGGCCTCAGCCATGATCTGTGCCATTGTCTCGGTGGCGATCGGCAGTTCGTGGACGACCGCTGGCACGATCGGGGTGGGCTGGTGGGGATTGCCACTGGCCACGGCGATCGGCCTGAATATTTTTGCGAGAGACCAGTACATTGCCCTGGTGCTGTCCGCTCGCATGTTTCGAGTTGAGTTTTAAAAGCGGGGGTTGCAGCCCCAGAACCTGTCGCGCCTGGCCGCCGATGCGGGCACTGTGACCTCAGTCCTGATACCGTGGAATTCTTGCGGTGCGTTTATGACGATGACGCTGGGGGTCTCTACATTTCTGTATTTTCCCTTTGCGGTTTTTAACATCGCCAGCCCCATTCTGTCACTGCTCTACGGCATTACGGGCTTCAGAATTGAGAAGCTGCCCACTGCCCCCGGCCCCACCGCCGAGGCGCTTTAGGTCAGGGCAGTCGCGCTACCGCTGGTGTCCACAAACTCCGCTAATTCACCATGACGACTCTCATCAACCCAGGTTCCGTCTCTGACGTTGCTAAGACCATCTATACCGGCGATGTCCTCCAGGGAGTGCCGGTGATCAGCCATCTGGAGGTGGGCGACTTGGCCTCTGGGCACAGCCATCGGTTTTTCTTTGAGGGGGTGCAGATGGCGACGGGCCAGCACTGGTATGTGCCGGTGGTGGTGGCCAAGGGCAATCGCCCCGGCCCCTGCGTTGGCCTGGTGGCGGGCATCCACGGCGATGAGGTGAGCGGCATCGATGCGGCTCAGCGGGTGATGGCCCAGCTCGATCCGGCGACAATGGCGGGCAGCGTGGTGGCGGTGCTGGGGGTGTCGCGCCCGGCGGTGGAGTATACGCGATCGCACTGGCTGACGGCCCAGGGCGGCGGCTCCCAGGTCGATATGAATCGGGTGTGGCCCGGCGATGAAACCGGGGCCAATGCCGCCACCCGCCATGCCGGGCTGCTGTGGAATCGCCTGCTAATTACCAACGTCGATATGGTGATCGATTACCACACGGTGACGACCGGCAGCGACTTTACCCTGTTTCTGTTTGCCGACCTGCGCCAGCCCACGGTGCGGCAAATGGCCGAGCTGTTTCCGGTTGAGCAGATCCAAAACGATCCGGGGCTGGTCGGCACCCTCGAAACAGCCCTGGTGACGGCAGATATTCCGGCCCTGACGGTGGAAATTGGTGGCCCTAGACGGTTTGACACCGGCAAAATTGCCCTAGCGGTGGAGGGCAGTCTCAACGTGCTCAAGCACTACGGTTTAGTCGATGGCCCCCCAGGTCGCACCGCCGCCGATGTGGGCACTGTCTATGGCGATGCCCTGGAAACAATTCGCGCCACCACGGGCGGATTTTTGGAACTGCTGGTAGATTTGCGCGATCGCGTCATCCCAGGCCAACCCGTAGCGATGCAGCGCAACGCCTTTGGCGATGTGGTGGCCAAGTACCAGGCTAGCGTGGCCGGGGAGGTCGCCGTGGTCGCCCGTGACGCCCTCTGCGAACCCGGTGCGCGGGTGATGCAGATTCTCTACAACCGCAGTGAGGCGGAGTAGGGTGCGGCATGACCATCACCAGCGTTGTCTCTGGCAATGCTTTTTGCCGGGGCGATGGATCGGTACGGTTTACATCTATTAATTTCACTGACCTTTTTGCCGCATACAATTTTCACAGTCGTTTCATTTCACTGCTAAGTTGCAAAGCTTCAAACAACGAAATGAGAGGGAACGGTTATGACCACCGATTTTTTATCAAGTGAAGAGATTAAGAAGTCAACTAACTGGGTGATTTTTCTCAGCATTGCGCTGATTGTACTGGGCACCTTGGCGATTATTTCGCCGATGATAGCCTCGGCTTTTTTCACCGCCATGATGGGATGGATTTCTCTGATCAGCGGCATCGTCATGGTGGTTCAGTCCTTTCGATCGCATCCGGTCAGAGGCTTTTGGCTCAACCTCATCGTCGGTATTTTCTACGCTGTGGCGGGCCTTTATATTCTGTTTAACCTCGGGGCAGCGCTGCTGGCGCTCACCTTTGCCTTCGGCGTTTTATTCATCGTTGAGGGTGTTTTTACTATCGTGATGGCCTTCACCCAAAAAGCCGGCCGCAGCATGTCTTGGCTGGTGGCGTTTAACGGCGTCGTCACCCTGATTTTGGGCATTATGGTGCTCAATCGCTGGCCCGTTAGTGCCCTGTGGCTGATCGGCCTCTATGTTGGCATTAGTTTGCTGATGAGCGGCATTAGCCTGCTAGCAGCGGCCCTAGCCGCTCGCAAGGCGACAGCTGATACGACCACCGTGGCCGATGTCTAGGTAAACCTCTGCCTGGGTCTGATTAGATCTCAGCCTGAGGAAATTGTCTCTGCGGTGGAGCGATCGCCCAAGGCTAAACATTTCCCCTAAAAGCCGCCGCCAGAGCAACTCTGGCGGCGGCTTTTAAGTAAGTTCAACAAAATTCCCCAAAGCAGTCTAGGATTGGCGGCAGCGAGCGACGACCCAGATAATCAGGGCGATCGCACAGCTAATCATCACAATTTTGCTAATCGGGCCAAGCAACACCTGCACCCGCTCAAACTGAGCGCCTAAAATATAGCCGGCCACCGCCAGTGCCCCCGTCCACAGCAGGGTGCCCAGGGCGGAGTAGCCCAGATAGGGCAGCAGCGGCATGTGGCTCAGCCCCGCTGGCACCGACACATAGGTGCGCACTCCCGGCACCATGCGGCCTGCCCCTACTATCCAGCCGCCGCCACTTTTGTGAAAAAAATCCATCGCCTTTTCAATATCTCTCGGTTTGAGCGTCAGCCAGCGACCATAGCGTCTCACCCAATCCATCATCTGCTCATGGCTAATCAACTGACCCACCCCATACCACGCCGACGCCCCAATCAAAGAACCAAGGGATCCCGATAAAATGACCCCAACCAGGTTCATATCCGAGCTGTTGCGGCTGACAAACCCCGCCAGCGGCATCACCAACTCCGACGGAATGGGCGGAAACAAATGCTCTAGCACCATCAGGCCGAAGATGCCGACATAGCCAAGAGACTCAATCCAGGTCGTGATCCAGTTAAACATGGAGAAGAAAAACGGTTGAATCGGTAAGGGGTCGGGCTTAAAATTTAGCGTTCAAGGAGGACAGGGAAGCGACCTGGCATAAGATTGGACCCTGCGCCCTCAAGGTAACTGTCGCAGGATATCGTACTGCCAAGCAAACAGCTTGGTTAGCCCAATCAAGCGACCTACTACCGCTCTCAAATCCTTCCTGAAAGAATTATATTCCCCAAACCTACGCAGGGTGAATTTTTTAGTCCTCTATGGGGGTATAGATTGTTGACCATATGCAGCACTATTCCCCTCCTTTGAAAGAGGGCGCTGTCAGCAAAATCATTTAGAGTAGAATGCTCAAATCAGCGATCGGTTAGTCACTATGCCCAATGGTTTTTTGCTCAGCCGCGCCCTACTTAAATTTCAATCTGACAACGACGATCTACTGGCTGAGCTATCTGCTATAACCCGCACCCCCGATGGTCATCTCTGGCTCGGTTCTGATGAATTTACGACTCTAGAGCGGCTGACTCCCATGGGTAATGGGGTTTATGGCAACCACAAAACCTTTCACCTCCAAGACTTTGTGCAGCTCTTTAATGACGAGTCTGAAATTGATATTGAGGGCCTCGACTACTGCGACGGTTATCTTTGGGTAGTGGGTTCTCACAGCTTTAAACGCACCCAGGCCAAGGGTAAGAAGCAGCACAAAGATATTCAACGGCTTTCCGAAATCGAGCATGACCCCAATCGATCGCTGCTGGCTCGTCTACCCGTTCTCAATGGCGAAATTGTGCCAACCTACGCCCGTGACAACGAGGGCGACATGCTCACCGCAGCTAGCCTAAAGAATGTGAGCGGCCACAATCTGCTGCTAGAGGCTCTCGCCGAAGACGAACATCTGGGGCTATTTCTCAAGATGCAGCTACCGTCTAAAGACAACGGCTTTGATATTGAAGGCCTCGCCGTTAGCGGCAGCAAAATCTTTTTGGGCCTGCGCGGCCCGGTGCTGCGCGGGTGGGCCATTCTTCTTGAAATTGAAGTAGAAGATGCCGAACCCGGTGTACTTACGCTCAAAGATTTAGGCGGGGGTTGTCTCTACCGCAAACACTTTCTTGACCTCAATGGGCAGGGCATTCGCGAACTGTGTCTGCATGAAGGCGATCTACTGCTGCTGGCTGGCCCAACTATGGAGTTAGAGGGTGCTATGCAGATGTTCCGCCTTGAGGACGTGCTTGAGCACACCAACGATACGCTGTGGAGCCAAGACTCTGGCCAACTCAAGGTTTTGTTTGACCTACCGTTTACCATCGGCTCTGACCATGCCGAAGGCCTAGCGCTGGTGCCTTGCCTAGGCTACGACGATGGGCTGATGATAGTCTACGATTCGCCAGACGATGCGCGCCGCCCCGGCCCCCAGGCGATATTTGCTGATATCTTTCGCCTACCTGGCCAAGCCGGAGTCGGAGCAACCGACTAAGAGCATTTCTACAGCATTCGTTCTTCTATGAGGCCAGCATTATATGGCATTGCTGGATACAGGTATGAATCAAAACTGCAACGTCTCTCATAGGGACAAACAGCCGTTTGCCCCTACCCAGATTCATTCGTCAATTCGGCAACACCCATTATATTTTTAGGACTAACTCGAAGACAGAAACTCACTCTGCCAATAGCTGTGAATACGCTTGATGAATGTTTTGGGCTTCTCGCTGTAGAGTTTTTTTCCTAAATTCTTGGCCTGACGATGCAGGTTTTCTTGGCGATGAACCAACAGGGGCATAAGCACCTGCAAGTGAGTATCGCTCAACGCTACTTCTGGAGGGCGATATTGCAAAAAGCGTTTTAGAACAGCGATGTCATGGCCGTCGCCCAGCAGTTCAGAGAGGCCGTTAGCTTCTGAGCCAAAGACCTCCATGACAGGAGGCCAAATCTGCTTTAGCAAACAGGAGTTGTACCATAGATCTTTGGCCCGCTTACGCCAGTCGTGAAACGATTCATCGTTGCCATCTTTGTAGGCAACGACGAATCGATCTTGGCCCTGACGATAAATTTGTTCTAGGCTTTTGGAGACGGCTTTCCACCCTGTCTGATGGAGGGTAAGCTGGCTAAGCCGAGCCTTACTTGTTTCTAGATCAGTCAGAATAGGTGCGATCGCATTGTCTCGATCAACCAGTGCCTTGAGTTCAGATTTATAAAAATCTACCAGGCTATCTTGCAGCTCAGAAAGTCCCTTATCCTCAAGCGATATGCCATAGACTTTGATTAAGTCAGCCAAGGTTTTTTGGTAGACAGCACCATCGCGGGCTGGAGCAAGAGCTTGACCAATGCTTCTGAGCTGATCGTTCTCTCGCCGGTAGGCTTTTTCGCCGATGGACTGTCGTATCAGGCGCAGCAGCGATCGCCCCTTTTTTAGCCGCTTGCGAGTATTGTGGATCGCTTGCTCAGGGGCATCTTCCATACCTTCGTTCAGCTCTTGGATTGCTTTCTCGATCTGCTCGTTGAGAATGCGCTGAACGTTGGCCTCAACAGTGCTATTCATGAAAAAACAATAGGGCATAGCTGACAATCAAGACTCAGGATCTTTAGACTCCGGATCGAGCTCAAACCGGTGGTCGTCCCGCCGATTCATTTCGTTGAGGACGCCGACAGGGTGCCCGGGCTGAGTGCTAATGCCCACGGCATCAGCAAGAGCGTCAACATCATTTTGCTCAGGGGTTGGTGTCGTGCCACCAACGGCCTCTTCTCCAACGGTTTCGGCCCGCGCTGCGATCGCATCCGGATCACCTCCCGTTAAGGGGCTACTCGTCTCCAGGGGGCGATCGGCGATTACCTCAGCCCCAAGCTGCGCACTGTCATTGCTTTGCCCGACCCGAGCATCTTCGACTTCGGCCTGACTGGGCGGCAGGTGAATTACGGGCTCGTTAGACGGCGGCGGTGCTGCATCCATCTCATGGGGGAGAAGTTTTTCAGCGAAATCCGATTGCTGTAGGTTCATCGAGTTATTTTCAGCCATAAGATTTGAGTTTAAATTACACCGCTACAGCTACAGTGATGAAGGCCATGTCCCTGAAGCAAAAATGCACCTGTACTAGGCTTTTGCGGCGGCGGCGGCTGTCAACCCTGAAGAAGCTTATCTAGCCTAGCAATCTTGTTCGCGTAAATTTATCATCCTATCGATGGATTTTAGGAGAATCTGCTGTCTTCAGCATAAAAAGAAAAGAGCAGTTTCATTAGCAAATATCTGCTCGGTTGGGGGAAAGATTAGGGTTACTGAATACGGCCTTCGACAAACTTCACTAGACGTAGAATAATTAAGGCAAATCCTGAGCCTAAAAAGCCTAGCTGCCATAGCCCTAACCCAGCAGCAACCCCAGCGCCCTAAATTTCCGCTCGATACTAATCAAAGTTCCGAGGGCAATAGCTACGGCTAAACGACCCGCTACATCTATCTAAGCGATGGGCAAAAGGGAGGTCATGACTGCTCGGGCGACGGCTCTCGCTCAACAGCATACTTGTTGGGTTTAATCTGTGAACCAAAACGACGGCTGTAGACCTGGGTAAGCTCGGCCCCGTAGAACAAAATTTGGGCCGAATAAAACACCCAAGCCAGCAAAACGATTACCGACCCTGCCGCGCCGTAGGACGAGCCAAAACTGCTGTTGCCCAAATAGAGACCAATCAAATATTTGCCGATCGAAAATAAAATGGCGGTGGCAGCGGCCCCAAACCAAACATCGCGCCAGGCGATAATGGCGTCGGGCAAATATTTAAACATCACAGCAAAGAGCAGGGTCGTCAAACCAAAGGCCAGCACGAAATTGAGGAACTGAACTAGGGTGTCTAAACCCGGCATTAACAGGTTGAGGTAGCCTGAAAACCCGGAGATCGCCGAACTGACAATCAACGATACCAACAGCAAGAAGCCGATGACAATTACCATCCCCAACGACAACAGTCGCTTGCGAACTTGATCAATCAGACCAATCCCAGGGCGAGCCTCTAAATTCCAAATTGTGTTGAGCGACAGCTGGAGCTGCGACAGTACCCCCGTAGCACCCACCAATAGCAGCACAACGCTAATCGCTGAAGCCACCCAACCGGAGCTTTCTCCAGGACGGTTGGCGTTGTCGAGCACAGTGCGCACAAAGTCGGCGCTGGCCCCACCCATCAAAGATTCGACCTGACCCATGAGCTGAGCACGCACGGCATCGTTATCAAAAAACAGGCTGGCGATCGCGATCGCCAAAATCAGCAGCGGCGCTAGAGAAAACAGGGTGTAGTAGGCCAGCGCAGCGGCTAACTGCGAAGCTTTGTCTTGGTTCCACTCTTGAAAGGCCTGCTTGAGCAGTCGCCAAACCTGTTTTGGACTCATTGTCAGCGCTCTAATTTCTAATTTTTTATGGCCGCAAAAATGCCGGCTTGGCGGCTCGCTTTCTGACGCTTTATGTTTGTATTTAAACAGTTAAACTAGATCGTTATACCGCTTAAGCTTGTTCGCAGAGAGAGTCAAAAAACTGGCCTCAATCAACTCATAAGTCTTTGGGTGGCAGGTTGGGCGAATGGATTGTAGCCTAACTTAAACCGAGGTTTATTTTAGTTACAACCTGTGCCCAGCCTGCGTGACGATAGAACTATAGGGCTTTGCCAGCAAGTCGCGATCTGCTCTATCTTAATTCCGGCTCTAAGAAGGCAAAAGCCTCTAGTCGTCACCACCCTCTTCGGATTCTTCCTCCTCCTCACCTTCGAGAGGCTCAGCCCCGTTCGGCTCTGTTTCTAACTGCTCGTCGCCTTCTGTGTCTCCGCCAGCATCACAGGCAACGGTGACAGAAGAAAGTCCAAGCACCAGCGGTAAAACCATCCAGCCTGCTTTCATGGTGTTTCCTTATAATTAGCTAAACCATTTTAGAGCCCCGAGCGAAAGCTTGTCTCTACCAGGAGGTGTAATTTTTAACCTAAATGCATAGATTTTAGTAGAGTTAGTTAATAGAAAAGGTGAAGCATTAATATTGACTCTTACATGACTTTGATCTCAGTTTAGGCAAATACTTACGCCAATTCTTTAGGGTTGGCTGATTTACTCCATTGAGTTCTTTAAACTCAGATGCGAGACAAAGCCTTATATTTTTAGGGGCGATCGCACTACTAATTTATGCAGTTAAAACCATTGAGTTACTATCGGTGCGATCGCAGACCTTCCCTACTACCTTGTCAACCGACAAACTTAGATTGGACAGACCACCAGGTTTACTAGCCCGGATTTAGTTTTGCCATCTGCCAGGTAATCAGTGTTCCTACTGGGCTCCACAGCAGGTAGGGGAGCAGCAAGAGGAAGGCTGTCATATCTACCTGCGCCACTGGCCAGGCCAGCAGCAGCCCAAACACGAACCCCGCCGCGCCGATCGCCGTGCCCACGCGCAGATTTTGCAATTTGCACATGACTGGGGTGTAGCTGACAATTAACAGCTCTAGCAAAACGTACCCCGCCATGAACCACCAGCTTCGGGTTTGTCTCCAGACGATGTAGGCCGACCAGCCGCCGCAGATAAAGACCACCGTCCACACGATGGGGATGGCAAACTCAAAGGTCAGCCAGTCGGGGCGCCGCTGCCGCTTAAACCATTTGATGTCGCGAGAACTGAGCAGGCTGGAGGCGGAGGCGATCGCCACCCCCACCACCGCAATCACTAACCAAGCTGGAAACATCAATGCACCTCACAGGGCCTGATTAAACTAAACCAGACCAGAGGCACGGCGACATCTTACCCATGACACAACTTAAGAAACTGCTGGATGGGGGTGCCAGGTTGTGGCGTGTGATCGAGTGCAGACGATCGCAATTTTGGCCAATGCCACTCCCATGAGCAGCCCAAAAACGCCGGAAACTGTCTTGCCGCAAGGTTTTGAGGCAGCCGGACGTATTGGTGTTGGGGTGGACGGGCTTTCGCCTTAGCGGTAGATAAAGTCGCAGCGATCGCCCCCAAAACAGACGCGGGCAAACCCATCGGCAAAGGAATAGGCATCATCATACACAGGACGAATCGCCCAGCGACCTTGGCGATCGATGAATCCCCAATGACCTCCAAACCCTTGCTCATCTTCATCTACCCGTACTGCCGCCAGCCCTAGCCGAAACTCCGATGCCCCATCAAATCGCGGTTTGATGACCCATTGCCCAGTGTTATTGATACAGCCAGATTTTTCGGATTCTACAACCGCAATGCCGTCGGAGAAGGCCATTGTTCGAGCGGGGCGAGGCCGAATACGCCAGGCTCCTGTGGTGTCGATGTAACCTCCGCCTTCATTGGTCGCAACAGCCGCCAACCCTTCAGAGAATGCGTTTGCTGAGCGGTATTTGGGCGAAATCACCCACTTCCCAGTTAGATCAAGAAAGCCCCAATAGTCACCGTCCTGCGCTGCGGCTAAGCCTTCGTGAAATGGGTGTAGATCCGTAAATTTGGGGGAGACGATCCATTGCCCGGCGCGATCGATGATGCCCCAGCGATCGCCTACCCGCACTGCCGCGCGGTCATCCACAAAACCGTCCGCCGCATCAAATTGAGGGGGAATTACCCACCGTCCATCCCGATTGATATAGCCCCAGCGGTCGTTTTGGTACACTGAGGCCATGCCCTGCTGAAACTGGTAGTCGGCGACGAACTTTGTGGTTTGGGGCCCTGGCAATGGCTTGCGCTGGAACCGGGGTTGAATCACCATCTCACCGGACGGGTCGATAAACCCATACAGCCCACCTTTCATGACCGCTGCCAAGCCTTCCGAAAAGTCTTGAGCCAGCTCAAACTCAGCCGGAATCACCAGCTTCCCTTCACGGTTGATGTAGCCATAGCCCTGATTGAACACTGGTGCGACTTGAGCCAACCCTTCGTGAAAGCTATGGGCAGAATCAAACCAGCTATTGACCAGTAGTTGCCCGGTCTGAAGCGTGATGTCTTTGGAGCGAACGGGATAGCGATCGCATCCCCCAGGCCCCAAGACCACACACCCCAACAGCACCACGCACCACAGACTCAACCTCAACTGCCGAATCCACCGCCGCCTTTGTTTCACAGCCATGCCAGCACTATCCAATCTAGAAATCTAAAATCCAAACGGTCTCAGACTAGGCTTTGTTGGGTTCTGCTGGTGCGTCACCCAACCTATAGGACTTAGTTACCCATATAAGGTCCTGATAAAAGGAGCACGAGAACCATACTCATTCAAAGTGCGAACGTTATAGCGGTTCTCATTTGGATGAGGTATGGGCCAGTTACTTAAGTCTATGAGTGCCAAGACTTCTCCCAGTTAAGGTCTATCTCATACGTATAGAAAACTCTATAGATACATCTAGATGCATAGCGTTAAATCTATGGAAAATTAGCAAAGGAGTGATAGTGATGAGTCTCACAGTTGCGTAAGATATTCCTTAGCCCAACGGATAAGTATTTATTCTCATCATGATGGAACAGTTCCCCTGGCTGACCGCGATCGTGCTATTGCCATTGGTAGCCGCGTTATTCATTCCTTTGATCCCTGATCAAAGCGGCAAGACTGTTCGCTGGTATGCCTTGGGGGTTGGCGCGGCCGATTTTGTACTGATGTCCTACACCTTTTGGCGGCATTACGACGCGAGCCAGGCGACCTTCCAACTGGCGGAAAAGGTGGTTTGGCTACCGAAGTTGGGCTTGAGTTGGGCGCTGTCGGTGGATGGGATTTCGGCTCCGCTAGTGCTGTTAGCAGGCTTGGTGACGACGCTGGCGATGTTTGCCGCCTGGCAGGTAGATCGGCGATCGCGCCTGTTCTACACCCTGATGCTGATTCTGTATGCTGCCCAGGTAGGGGTGTTTGTAGCCCAAGACCTGATGCTGTTCTTCATCATGTGGGAAGTAGAACTGGTGCCGGTCTATCTCCTGGTGTGCATTTGGGGCGGGCAAAATCGGGACTATGCAGCGACAAAGTTCTTGATGTATACGGCTCTGTCTTCGATTTTTATTTTGGTGGCAGCCCTGGGGATGGGGCTCTACGGTGATACGCTCACCTTTGACATAGCTGAACTGGGGAGAAGGCAGTTTCCCTTAGGACTGGAATTGTTTTTGTATGCTGGACTACTGGTGTCCTTTGGGGTCAAATTAGCAATTTTCCCCTTTCATACTTGGCTGCCGGACGCCCACGGCGAAGCTTCTACTCCTGTATCAATGGTTTTGGCAGGAGTATTACTGAAAATGGGGGGGTATGGGCTGATCCGGTTGAACATGGAACTGTTGCCCCATGCCCATGTGTATTTTGCGCCGGCGTTGGTGATTTTAGGGGGGGTCAACATCGTCTATGGGGCGCTAAATTCCTTTGCCCAGACCAATATGAAGCGGCGGTTGGCCTATTCCTCAATTTCTCACATGGGGTTTGTCCTGCTAGGGATTGGTTCCTATACTGATTTGGGTGTGAGTGGGGCGATGCTGCAAATGCTGTCCCACGGGCTGATTGCGTCGGTGTTATTTTTCTTGGCAGGCGTTACCTACGATCGCTCCCGCACGATGATGATGAATCAGTTGGGTGGGTTGGGGCAAGTGATGCCTACGGTGTTTGCTCTGTTCACCATGGGGACAATGGCATCCTTGGCTTTGCCCGGCATGAGTGGGTTTGCCGGAGAACTGGAGGTCTTTGTCGGCTTGGCCACAACGGACATGTATGGTTCGGCCTTTCGCTCGGTAGCCGTTTTTCTGGCAGCAGTGGGGTTGATTTTGACACCGATCTATCTGCTGTCGATGGTGCGGCAGGTGTTTTATGGGGCCAGTGCTGATCAAATGTGTGATCTGGTGCCTGCCTGTGATCTCGATGATCTAGATTTGAAGGCCCAGGGTAACCAAGAGGCAAACTGTTTTGGCACGGACTGTATCTTGCCAGAGGAGGCCGTGTTTAGGGATGCCAGTTCGCGGGAAATTTTTATTGCGGCTTGTTTTCTGGGGCTGATTATTGCGATCGGGTGTTATCCCAAGATGGCAACCCAGATGTATGACGTGAAAGCGATGGCAGTCAATGCCCAGGTGCTGACGGCGTATCATGAGACCTTCCCAGATGCGTTGCAGCGCACGGCTCAGGGGCGTTGGAGTTCGGCGATCTCAGCGGCTCCATCTGCGGATGTCTTGGGTGTTGTCAAATAGTCGACGCCCGTCAATCACCCTAGCCAGGGTCAGCCCATGCCTAACTATGCATTAGGTGTCAGATTCGCTAGATAAGACACCACAATCTTCGCATTACCTAGCATATCTACGGGAGAATACCTGGTTTTTAAGGAATTAAACGGAATATTTGCTGACTAAGCCCAAGTTTGGGGTGTTATCCAGTAGATCTGATAGTTAATCCTGGACATTGGGGTGCTTATCCGTCAAAAGTGCTGGATAAGTACCCAGATTACGTACTTACCCAGCACAACAAGCACACTGCCCCGCAACTTGGCGCATTGAGCAGCCCGTTTAGCAAACTAAGACCGCCGTAAAGCCAAGTGGCACAGCTGCATGGCTTATAGAGGCCGCTGTATAGCGAAGTGGCACAGTTGTATAGCTTATTGACCTCGCCCCTCAATGCGGGCCTTCATGTCTGACAGATAGACCCGGCAGCCCGTGCCGCGCCCATGGTTGCGGAGCAGTGCCGCTAGGTTTAAAGCAATAGTGATATGCCGCGAGGCGACTCTGGCATTTGGTTAACCTCAACAGTCAAGGTTTAACCTGTGAGCCAATCTCCAACCATCCTACCAACGACAGGTGGTGATTTGCGGCTAGCAAGATAGGGTAAAGCTAACAGGGAAAATCATAGCGATGTCTGCAATCACGTCTTAGGTAGTGGCAAGCGATCGCCAGGCCCAACGGCTTGCCCTGCTGCTAAACTCGGTCTACACCGGGCAGTCTAGCGCTCCCTAGACCGTTGACGCGCACCACTGCACTACCAGGGCCGAAAAAGGAACTAAATCAACTTGAGAGAACAATCCTTTGAGTTTTACAGCATCGCCTTCTTAGGGATTATTCTGTGCCGCTACTTTGTGGTGGCAGGCATCACCTACTGGTTCTTTTACTCGTCGGTCAGTCAGTCGTTTATCAACCATCGACTGCGGCATCGAGTGCCATCTTGGCCCACAATTCGTCACGATATTAAGCTGTCGGCGCTGTCGGCCTTGGTGTTTGCGCTGGCCGCTGCCTATGTGCTCTCTGCCTACCAAGACGGTGCCACCCAACTCTACACCGACCCGCGACAACATGGCCTGTGGTACTTGGGGGCTAGCTATAGTGCAGTCTTGATTTTGCAAGATACCTATTTTTATTTCACCCATCGACTGTTTCACCACCCCAAGCTGTTTGTCTGGCTACACCGGGGGCACCACCGATCGC
Source organism: Phormidium sp. VAR_61_metabat_6 (assembly GCA_031425055.1). GTDB lineage: Bacteria > Cyanobacteriota > Cyanobacteriia > Phormidesmidales > Phormidesmidaceae > Nodosilinea. The sequence goes on along the minus strand of JANPIO010000118.1, from coordinate 4,031 downwards.
GCTACCCCACCCCCTGGACTTCTTTTGCCTTTGACCCCCTAGAGGCCGTTGTGCAGGCGCTCTTTTTGTTGGGCATTGTCTTTGTGCTGCCACTGCATTTCATCACGATGATTGCCGTGCTCACAACGATGACGGTGTGGGCTGTGCTCAACCATTTGGGGCCAGATCGGCTACCGGCCCTGTTTCCTCACCATTGGCTAGGGCAATGGGTGATTGGCCCTGCCCATCATTCCATTCATCACCTCAAATATGCCGTGCACTACGGGCTTTACTTCACGTTTTGGGATCGTTTGCTCGGCACCCAAGACCCAAACTATGCGCAAAACCTCAGCGACTTTCAGCTCGGGCGCAGCGACAGCGTCTAGCCCACAGCTCTCAAGGTTGATTACTGAATTTTATAGCCTGGTTTTGTAGGCCATTTCTTGTCATGGGTATTTTTGTTGCTTTAGTAATTGTGGCGCTCTGGCTGAGCAGTTTAGCAGGGCTTCTGCTGGTAGACCTAAACCAGATCAACCTATTGTGGATTGTGGCAGCCATACTAGGGCGCACCTACATTCAAACGGGGCTATTTATTGTGGCCCACGACGCCATTCATGGGGTCGTGGTGCCGGGCGATCGCCCTTTAAACCACGGCATTGGGCGACTAGCCGTCACCTTATATGCCCCCCTGTCCTATCAGAAACTGTCTATTAACCACTGGCGGCATCATCGGTATCCTGGTCAAGCTCAAGATCCCGATTTTCACGACGGCATTCACCGCAGCTTTGTCTGCTGGTATTGGAAATTTATGTCGGGCTATCTCAACGGCAAAGAAAAGGGGGTCATGCTAATAAAGCTAATTGCCATCGGCCTCATATTCAATCTTGGCTTTCAAGTTTCTGTCAGCAACCTGGCCTTATTTTGGCTTTTGCCCATCGTTCTAAGCTCGATGCAGCTATTTTTATTTGGCACCTACTTGCCCCACCGCGCGGGGCAAGCCAATTCTCACTGTGCGACTAGCAGCAATTATCCGCTCGTGCTGTCGCTGTTGACCTGTTACTACTTTGGCTACCACTGGGAGCACCACGAATATCCCCATCTGCCCTGGTACAATCTGCCCTCAGCCCGCCAGCTCAATACGTGAAGCTGGGAGCGTACCGGCTGCCACTGCGATCGCGGGTCATAGCAGCTTTACCCGCGATCGCACCCGCCACGCTGGCTACTGCAACACGCCTTGTTGAGACTGCCAAAGCTGCACCCGCTGACCCTGGGCCATTAAAAACCGACCATTGGGGCTGAACTGAAACTGACCCACGTCGTGGAGTTGCGAGAGCACCTGCCCGTTTGGCGCCCAGAGGGTAATGCCCTGGCTAGGAATGGGCTCGCTTTGCACCAGGGGCAGCAGCAGAGTGCTGGTGGCTAGGGTCAGTCCATCGGGGCTAAAGGCTATTTCGCCTAGGTTAGTAGGCTGAATAGGGTGTCCGGCGCTTTGGTTGAGCGTGAGGGTGTGAATCGTCTCATAGGTTTGCCGGTTCCACAGACGAGCCGTTTTGCCGTCGCTGGTGGCCAATCGCTGGGAGTCTGGGCTAAAGGCCAGGTGCCGCACTGGCTCGGTGTGCCCGGTGAGGGTGATCTGGCGTGCGCCAGTGGTGGCGTTCCACAACTTGACGCTGTTGTCGCGATGGTCAGAGACCGGCCCCATAGGGCCATCGCCCGTAGCCAAGATTTGCCCATCGGGGCTAAAAGCCAGCGGCAGCAGGGGGTAGCGGTTGGTGGCCCGGTTTACCAGGGTACGCACCAGTTGCCCAGTGGTGGCATCCCAGAGCTGGAGGGTGTTTTGGTCAGTGGCGGTGGCTAACCGCTGACCGTTGGGGCTAAACCGCAGGGTGTGCACTATGCCGTCAGCGGCATTCATCGGCATCGTCCGCAACAGCTGCCCAGTTTGTAGGTTCCACAGTTTTAGGGTTTGGTCGGCGCTGGCGCTGGCCAGGGTGGTGCCGTCAGGGCTGATGGCGATCGCCCGCACCGCATACCGATGCCCCTGAAACGTGCGGATCGGCTCGCCCGTCGTCGCTGACCAAAGCCGCACCACACCGTAGGACATGCCCGCTGCAACAAACTGACTGTCGGAGGTAAACGCCACAGCATTGGCCACATCCCCAACGATGCGAGTGCCTTGCCCCGCAGGCTCCTGGGGTGGATTCCCCTGGGCAGACGCTTCTAGGGCTGGCCCCCGGTGCAGAGTGATGATGCGGTTGCCGCGCTCAGCGTTCCACAGGGCCAGGGTGCTTTCTCCCCGGATGCACGATCGCTCGTAGCTGTAGCTGCCGATGGCAATCACCGCGCCGTTAGGGCTAATCGCCGAAGACGTGGTGTAAATCGGGCAAGGGGAGTCGGGGTAGAGGGATTTTAGATCGATGCTGCTCGCTAACTGGGGCTGATGCCAGGAGCCGATCGCCGGCAGGGGTAGATTTAGCGCTGTGCCGACCCAGTTAAACAGCACCGGCAGATATTGGTTGAACCGTTCGCCCTGGAGGTACATAGCGTCGATCGTGCAGCTGCCGCAGCTCTCGACCGACAAAATTTTGGTAATTTGCTCCCAACTCACCCCGGCCCAGGGCAGGTGGCCCACCGGCGCATCGAGGGAATAGTTGATCTCCATCTCGGTTAGCCAGTCCCCAGCGATAAAGGTGGGGTCTTCCAGGCCAGGGGGGCGCGTCCAGCTGACGCGATCGCCGAAGACCTTGGCCGCCACCGCCGAGTCTACCGAGTTCACGGCTCTCACCTCAGCCCAAATTTTTTGCTGCACGCTAAAGCCAAACTGACCGTTGCTGGCCTCAACCCAAAGCTGGTCAAGAGTTTGCACCACCTCTGGCGGAATGTTGGTTGCTAACGGTCGGCCAAGAATATCGCCCCCAGGATGAATCCAGGGGTCTAGAATACGACGGGTTTCGGCATCGGCGGCGGCCCAGTCTTGGGCGGCTAGGTGCGATCGCAGCGCCCCCACATCCACCGCCTGAGTCTGCGCCCAGTTCATTGGCTGAGCGGTCGGGGCAACCTGGGCCTGGAGAGACGACACCGGCCAGCTCAACGCTGCTGCCAGTACCAGACCCAAGCCCAAGTAGGCCAGCCGTTTGAGTCGCTTCATGTTGCCTCGCATCATAGTCTTAGCGCTTGAATAATGGTGTTGAGGTGAGGTTCAAAGGTTTCTAGCAACCCTTCGTCTGAGAACGAGCCGCTGGGATCGCCGCTAATTACTCCAGTGACAAACACGTGGAGCAGAGTGCCGTCGGTGGTCACATAGCCAATGCCGCGATCAAACAACGCCCCGTTGGGGTGAGTAATGGTGTAGCCGTAGCGGAGGCCGGGCAGGGTGTCTATGGAAATGGCTTCCGGCGTTTCCCCGACAAACTTGAGGGCGGGGTCACCGATCTGCCGGTCTGCTTCGATGATGCGGTAGTGGTCGCTCACCCAGTCCTGAAGGAACTCAAGTTCTGACCCTTTAGGGAGCGGTGAGCTGCCCTGCCAGGGCACTTCACTGATGGGATGGCTAAAGCGTTCTACCGAACCAATCAGTTCACCGTCGGCCTTAACGCACAGCAGCACCGCGTTGACGCAGGGCTCGACCTGCCAGTTTGGGGGAGCAGAAACTGGCCCCAAAATGTCGGCCCATCCGGATGGGGTGGCCGCGTCGGCCTGGGGTGCGGGCGTCTCTAGCGGAACGGTCGGGGGCGTTGCAGAACAGGCTAGTAGAACTGTAGTGAGTAAACTGATGCCGACTAGAATCGGAATGCGAATAGAGGGTTTCATGGGTCATCGGGAGAGGAAGACGTTGCGCCCTTGGGCAAGGGCAAGATCAACGTCGGGGGCAGAGTAGTGAACATTGGGTCGGGCGATCGCATGCATGCTTCTTAGAGCCGCAGCATCGCTCCAGATCCTTCAGCCGCCAGCGCGATCATTCCGCATGGTGGGCCAGGGATTCTTCCAGTTCAGCTCTTATCTTCTCCACGGGTTGAAGGGTTTTTAGGGCGGTTACTAGAACTGAAACGCGA
>JANPIO010000117.1:0-20774 GCA_031425055.1 Phormidium sp. VAR_61_metabat_6 | reverse complement strand
GCCTGGCCGCTGTCTTGGTCGGTTTTGCCGAATATCTCCAGCCCAGTGCCGCGCTGACGGGCACAGATATCACCGTTCACCGGGTAGAAATCTATATCGGTGTGTTCATTGGCATCATCACCTTTACCGGGTCGATGATTGCGGTGGCCAAACTGCGGGGCTGGGTGCCTAGCCGAGCAGTGCTGCTGCCCGCCCGCCACGTCTTTACGCTAGGGATGCTGGGGGCGATCGCGTTTCTGCTCGCGCCCTTTCTCACCGCTACTGGCAGCACGGGGATGTGGATTTTGGCGGCGATGACGGCGATCGCAGGCATCTTTGGCATTGTGATTGTGATGGCGATCGGCGGAGCCGACATGGCGGTGGTGATTTCGTTGCTCAACAGCTATTCGGGTCTGGCCTCGGCGGCGGCGGGCTTTATGCTCAACAACGACCTGCTGATCATCACCGGGGCGCTGGTGGGCAGCAGCGGCGCTATTCTCAGCTACATCATGTGCAAAGGCATGAATCGCTCCTTCATTAACGTGCTGCTGGGCGGCTTCGGCGAAACCACCAGCACCGGCAAGGCAGCCGCCCTGGAGGGCAGCGCCACTAGCACCACCACCGGCGAAGTAGTCGACCTGCTGGCCAACGCCCAAAGTGTCGTGATCGTCCCCGGCTACGGCATGGCTGTGGCCCAGGCCCAGCACCCCGTCGCCGAGATCACCCGCATTCTCCGCGCCCAGGGCAAACAGGTGCGCTTTGGCATTCACCCCGTGGCGGGCCGCATGCCCGGCCACATGAACGTGCTGCTGGCCGAGGCCAACGTGCCCTACGACATCGTGCTGGAGATGGACGAAATCAACGACGACCTGCCTCACACCGATGTGGTGCTGGTGGTTGGTGCTAACGACACCGTCAACCCCAGCGCCAAAAATGACCCCAATAGCCCGATCGCCGGTATGCCCGTAATGGAAGTCTGGGAAGCCGATACCGTGGTGGTGCTCAAGCGCGGCATGTCGTCGGGCTACGCTGGCGTCGAGAATCCGCTGTTCTTCAACGACAACACGCTGATGCTGTTTGGCGATGCCAAAACCAACGTCAACGGTATCCTCGCCCAGCTCTCGACCTCAACGGCTCCTGCCCCCGCCCTCGCCGCAGCCTAATCGCTGTTGTGTTCTCCCCTCATGGGGGGAGAACAGATATCACTTCAATAGAATGGCAGTATGCGGTTTGAGTGGGACGGCAAGAAAGCAACTACAAATTTGGCAAAGCACGGAGTTTCCTTCGACGAAGCCAAAACTGTATTTGACAACCCACTTTACGTTGACTTTTACGATCCTGACCACGCAGAAGCGGAAGCGCGATATCTAATTGTTGGCGTGTCTAGCCAAAGGCGATTGCTAATCGTGTCTTATACCGAAAGAGGTAACTCTATTCGCCTGATTAGCGCTAGAACAGTGACCCAACGCGAGCGACAAGTCTATGAAGAGGGATGAACCAGATATGGAAGACCACCTTCGTCCGGAGTATGACTTAAACAGCCTACGGGTTAGGCGAGTGGGTGCTGAGCGCAAAAGCTTTGGGGAGACAACGGTGCGGTTAGAACCTGATGTTGCCGCGATGTTTCCCAATGCCGATGCTGTTAATGAGGCGTTGCGATTTCTCATTAGAGTGATGCACAACAACCAGGCTCTCGTTCCCACCCCACAGATTGACGAGTCAATGCCCTTGGACAATAAAAGTTCCTGATGGGCATGCCTATCAAGCCGCCTTCCAGGTCGTAGGATGGATCAGCACAGCAGGATCTATCCTTGACCTGGAAGTTTTGGTAAGCGGGTATGAAGCTTAAGCGCAGTACGGTAATGCTGGTAGGAGTGGCCTTTTTGCTGGGGGCTGGGGTGCTGATTGCCGAATCGCAGCGATCGCAGTCCCCCACCTCCACCGCCGACACCACCTCCACCGCGCCCATCTTCACCTTTGAAGAAGCCGACGTCGCCACCCTCACCGTCGATCGCGGCAATGAAACCCTAGTGTTTGAGCAGGGCGACGACGCCACCTGGCAAATGACAGCGCCTGACCAAGCTCCGGCTGAACCGGGGGCGATCGCCTTCCTGCTCAGCCGCCTCAACACCGACTCGCCTCTGCAAACCGTCACCATGGGGGCCGACCAGGCCACCGACTTTGGCTTTAACGCTCCCCTAGGCGTCGTCACCGTCACCCTTAAAGACGGCACCAAGCACGAGCTAATTTTGGGTGGCCCCGACTTTAGCGGCAGCGCCAACTACGCGGTAGTAGACCCCGAACCCTGGCCGCCCGCCGGGGAAACCGAATACTCCGTGTTCGTCGTCACCCGCGATGTGGCCAACGGCATGAAGCGTCCCCTGGCCGAGTGGAAGATGCCGGTGGCAACCCCAGCCCCAGCAAATCCGGGGGCCAGTTCGACCCCAGAGAGCGGCACACCAGCGGCATCCCCTCCCGCCCCGGCACCCACTCCAGCACCTACTGTAGAGCCCCCGGCGAAAGAGGCTCCGCCTGCGCCTGCGCCAACTGATAGCCCCGCTCCCGGAGCTACCAATTGATTGTTGGTGCAGATGCTAGGCTAAGCCCACAAATTTGTTTTCACGGCTGACTATGGGCTCTCCCACTGCTATTTTGCTGTTTTCTTGCCCAGACCAAAAGGGTTTGGTGGCTAAGATTGCCAACTTTATCTACGCCAACGGCGGCAACATTCTCCACGCCGACCAGCACCGCGACCCGGAGGCGGGGCTGTTTTTGTCGCGCCTAGAGTGGGAGCTAGATGGCTTCAACTTACCTAGGGAAATCATTGGGCCGGCCTTTGGGGCGATCGCCCAACCCCTGGGGGCCACCTGGCAGCTCCACTTTTCTGATGATGTACCGCGCCTGTCGATCTGGGTCAGCCACCAAGACCACTGCCTGCTCGACCTGCTCTGGCGGCACAAAGCGGGCGAGTTCAAGGCCGAAATTCCGCTGATTGTTAGCAACCACCCCCACCTCAAACCCGTCGCCGACCAGTTTGGCATTGCCTTTGAGCACCTGCCCATGACCAAAGACACCAAGGCTGAGAACGAGCAGCGGCAGCTAGAACTCCTCAGGCAGTACACCATTGATCTAGTAGTGTTGGCCAAATACATGCAGGTGCTCAGCTCAGATTTTCTAAATCAGTACGATCGCGTGATCAACATTCACCACTCGTTTTTACCCGCCTTTATGGGGGCCAACCCCTACCAGCGCGCCTTTCAGCGGGGGGTGAAAATTATCGGGGCTACCGCCCACTACGTCACCTCCGACCTCGACGAAGGCCCGATCATCGAGCAAGATGTGGTGCGCATCAGCCACCGCGACGACGTGAAGGAACTGATCCGCAAGGGCAAAGATGTAGAGCGCATTGTGCTGGCCCGCGCCGTGCGGCTGCACCTGCAAAACCGCACCCTAGTCTACGGCAACCGCACCGTAGTGTTTGCGTAAAGGCATTGGGCACTGAAGATGATTCACTCCTTCTGCAATCAAGGAACTGAGGATATCTTTAACGGCAAAAGCTCCAAGGCAGCGCGGGCAACCTGTCCTCAGACTCTCTGGAAACGTGCTGCTCGCAAGCTAGATCAAATTGATTCAGCAGCTCACATAGACGACCTTAAAATTCCTCCCGGCAATCGATTAGAAGCTCTCCAAGGAAACCGAACGGGACAATACAGTATTAGGATCAATGAACAGTACCGGATTTGTTTTCGCTGGACAGAGCAGGGGCAGCTGAAGTTGAGGTTGTAGATTATCACTAGGAGCAGCAAACCCCATGAGGATCCCAACCCATCGACCACCCACTCATCCAGGAGAAATGCTGCTGGAGGAATTTTTAGTGCCGATGGAGCTAACTCCACAAGGTCTGGCAGAGTCCATTAATCTCCCTCTTGCCAATGTTGAAGCTATTATCGATGGCCAACAAAGCATCACGCCTGGACTCGCCCTGCGTCTGGCCAAGTTCTTTAGTATGTCCGCCGGTTTCTGGATGACTCTGCAACTACGCTGGGACTTGTACCAAGCTCAGCAAGAGGAGTCGGAAGCCCTGGCCCAAATTCACCCCTACCAAGCCGCTTCGTAACGCTGATTAGCGTAAGTCTCAACTACCTACTCTGTCCACTGCCCAGCCAGGTTTGAATTTGATTCCAAATGGCATCGGGGCCGATGCCAAAGAGAAAGTAGAGCGCCAGCAGCAAAAAAGCCACCACCAGCACCGTTTGAATGGTGTTTTTGATTAGCTTAAACACCCAACCAAACACGACGATCGCAATCACGATTGTCCCCAATACAATCAGCAGCTCCAAAGGTGTCCTCCTATCCCATAGAGACGACGGTAGCTTTAACCAGGGATTCGCTAACGCTGGTGGCCTCGGCTCTGGCCCACTGGTCGGCGGCGAGAATATCGGCCAGCACCGGCTGGGTGACGTTGTGAGAGCGGTGGCGATCGCAGACCCCCTCAATCACCTTGGGAATTTCTAAAAAGTGGATCTTCTCGTCTAAGAATAGCGCCACCGCCTGCTCGTTGGCGGCATTGAGCACGGCGGTCATCGTCCCGCCCGCTCGCCCAGCGGCGTAGGCCAGATCCATACAGGGGTATTTGGCGTGATCAGGCTCACGGAAGGTGAGGTCGCCCGCTTTAACCAGGTCTAGGGGTTCCCAGTCGGTGGCGATGCGATCGGGCCAGGAGAGAGTGTAGAGCAGCGGCAGGCGCATGTCGGGCCAGCCCAGCTGAGCTAGCACCGAGGTATCTTGCAGCTCAATCAGCGAGTGAATGATGCTCTGGGGATGGATGACGATGTCGATGCGATCGTAGTCCATGCCGAATAGATAGTGGGCCTCGATCACCTCTAGACCCTTGTTCATCAGCGTGGCAGAATCCACCGTGATCTTGCGGCCCATCGACCAGTTGGGGTGCTTGAGGGCGTCGGCCACCGTTACCTGGGCCAGCTTTGCAGTGGGCCAGTCGCGAAAGGCCCCGCCAGAAGCCGTGAGCAAAATCCGCCGCAGGCCATCCTTGGGCACCCCTTGCAGGCATTGAAAAATGGCAGAGTGCTCGGAGTCGGCGGGCAACAGCTTGACGCCGTGCTTTTCCACCAGGGGCAGCACAGCGGGGCCACCGGCAATTAGCGTCTCTTTGTTAGCTAGGGCAATGTCTTTGCCTGCCTCGATCGCCGCCAAAGTAGGCAGCAGCCCGGCACAGCCCACAATTCCTGTCACGACGGCCTCAGCGTCGCCATAGCGGGCCACTTCCACAATGCCGTCGTCGCCAGCTAGAATCTGCGGCATCGGATCCATGCCTGCCAGGGCATCGCGCAGTTCCCCCAGCTTATCGGGGTTGCAGATGGCGACGATCTCGGGCTTAAACTGGCGCACCTGCTGGGCCAGCAGTTCTACGTTGTTCCCTGCGGCAATACCCACCAGCCGAAACTGGTCGGGATGGTGCTCCAAAATGTCGAGGGTTTGGGTACCAATAGACCCGGTTGATCCAAGCAGGGTGATGGCTTTCACAGCAATCCTCAGGGTGGGTGAACGCTATCTTTAAGAATCCCACGGCGGGGGCCATGACCCAAGCTCTTGGCAAAATCTCGTTTCCTAAAATTCGCTTAAACCTTACGGGGATCAGGGCTAAGCAATTGACAAGATTTGATGACTGTATCGCTATGGATAGCTGCAAAAATAAATTAGTTGTTAAGATTACTGAGAATCGTTTGCGCACACCCGAGCCTACCCCCTAAACCAATGGACTCTGTAGAACCGGTTTCAGTCGAAGTTGTGCAGCAGGTAGCGGAGTATTTCAGCGTACTCAGCGAGCCGATGCGGCTACGAATTCTCAACCTGCTGCGAGAGGGTGAAAAATGCGTGCAGGAGCTAGTTGAGGCTACCCAAACCAGCCAGGCCAATGTCTCCAAGCACCTCAAGGTGATGCTCCAGGCGGGCATTCTCAGCCGTCGCACCGAGGGCACCTCCGCCTACTACAGCGTTGCTGACGAGCTGATTTTTGACCTGTGCGGCTTGGTGTGCGATCGCCTCGCCAGCCGCATTGAGGCCCAGGCCCAGCACTTTCGCAACTTTAGCCTGGCCAGCCGCAGCTAGGGAGCCGCCGCCGAGGCATTTGGGTCGGCCTTGAAGTAGGCCTCTAAAACCTTCAACACCATGGGAGCCGCCACCTTGCCGCCGCCGCCGCCCGAGTGTTCGGCAAAGGCCACCACCACCACCTCCGGGTTTTCCAGGGGGGCGTAGGCCCCAAACCAGGCGTGGGATAGCCCCGGCGGTGCTTCGGCGGTGCCACTTTTACCCGCCAGCGGAGGCAGGTGGGGCACGTTGAGGCTCTGGCCTGTGCCGCCTGTAACTACCTGCCGCAGCCCCCGGTGCAAGATATCAATGGTTGCATCGCTCAGCTCCAAAGACTCTTTCCAGTTGCGGTGCTCTTCGTTGTCTTTGAGCAGGTGGGGCTTGATGTTATAGCCATTATTGGCAGCCACCGCAAACATGTTGGCCACCTGCAATGGGGTAGCCTGCATAAACCCTTGGCCGATAGACATATTAATAGCATCGCCAATCACCCAGGGGGTATCGAGGGCTTCACGCTTCCAAGCGTCGTCGGGCACCAAGCCAGCACTCTCTTCGGCCCCCAGTTCAATGCCGGTTTTGCGGCCAAAGCCAAAGCGGCGAGTCATTTCAATTAGGGTAGGGCCGCCCAGGCGCATGGCTACCTGATAGAAAAAGGTGTCGCTACTCCAGGCCATCGCCCCGGTGAACCCCAGGGGGCCAAAGCCTGCCCGGTTCCAGTCACCAAACTGAATGCCCCCCACCTGAATGTAGGGATAGGTGGGTAACACCGTGCCCGGATCGTACTTGCCTGACTCTAGGGCCGCCGCCGTCGTGACAATCTTGAAGGTGCTGGCCGGTGGAAAGGCTTGCAGCGATCGGTTGAGAAAGGGGTGGTCAGCCCCCTGAAGCTGCTGCCACTGGGCCTCAGTAATGCGGGTGGTGAAAATATTGGGGTCGTAGGTGGGCCAACTGGCCATGGCTAGCACAGCACCATTGCTCGGGTCGATGGCGACAATCGCCCCCTCGCGGTTGCCCAGGGCCGCCTCCGCCGCTCGCTGTAGCTCAATATCGATGGTGAGCTGAATATCTTTCCCGGCGACGGCGGGCTTGTCGCCCAAAATACTGATAATGCGTCCGGCGCTATCAACCTCCACCTGCTGGCCGCCCCAGGCCCCGTGAAGCGTGCTTTCAAAGGCCGACTCGGCCCCCATCTGCCCCACCACATCCCCCAGGCGATAGCCCTGCTCGCGACGGGCCTTGAGCTGCTCGTCGGTGAGTTCGCCCGTGTAGCCAATCACGTGGGCGGCGAGGTCGCCGTTGGGGTAGTTGCGCACCGCCTCGGCCTCCAGACGCACCCCCGGCAGCTCGTTACTATATTCGGCTAGGGCTGTGGCCTGGGCTGGGCTAATGCCGCGAGCAATAGTAATCGACTCAATCGACTCGTAGCCCGCCTGCTCCAGGCGCTTTTGAATTTCGTCGGGGGGTACCTTGAGCACCTTGGATAGGCGATTGATCACCATTGGCCACTGGTCGCGGGGTAAAGCGATGGGCCAGATTGACACGGTGTGCGACAGCCGGCTACCGGCGAGAATCTTGCCGTTGCGATCAAAAATGGTGCCGCGAGCCGGGCGCTTAGGCACCAGGCGAATGCGGTTGGTGTCAGCCAGCTGGCGGTTGCGATCGCCCTCTACCACCTGAAGCTGAAATAGCCGTAACCCAAAGGCCCCCAGCAGCAGCACCGACACCAGCGCCAGCAAGAACACCGCCTGAAAGCTGCGCCCAACGGTGCGCCCGCGCAGAGTATCGGGTACCTGGGGTAAATTTTGGAGTAGAGCCATACGTGTAAACCCAATCCAATTCCAGAGGTGGATTTTTGCCGGTGGAAAAGCGACCAATCCTCAGCTGGACTTGGATTAGCTTCCACGGCAAAATTGGCCAATCCCCATTTTATATCGGCCCAGGAGATCTATGCAGGGAAAGCTTGTCTTGCCGGTGGTGGTGCTGAGTCTAGTGGGGGTGGTGGCCTCGGCCTTTTTCTTGGTGCGCGAGCACACCCGCACCTACCGCCTAGTGCTGGCCTCAGGCGGCAGCACGGGCGAATATTACGCCTTTAGTCAGGCCTTTGCCGAGGTAGTGGTTCGCAACAACCCCACCATTGCCATTGAGGTGATCGAGACCGATGGCTCTCTGCAAAATATGGATTTGCTCAAGACCAATGCGGCCCAGCTGGCCCTGGTTCAGAGCGATACGCCAGTGCAGCCGCCGGTGCGGGCGGTGGCCTTGCTCTTCCCCGAAATGTTTCACCTGCTGGCTCGCACCGACGCCGATATCAACGGCGTGGCCGATCTACGGGGCAAGCGGGTAGCCCTGATGCCTGAGGGCAGCGGCTCCTACGCCCTGTTTTGGCCGCTGGTGCAGCATTACGGTTTGGGCGCAGACACCATGACGGTTCTGCCCATGTCCACCAACCAGGCTCACGCCGCCTTGGCCGCAGGGGAGGTGGATGCTCTGTTTCGCGTCATTACCCTGGGCAACCCCGCCGTGGGAGAGCTGCTGCAAACCGGCACCACTCGACTGATTCCTATCGATCAGGCCGATGCCCTCCAGCTGTCGCTGCCCTACCTCGAAGCTCAGGTGATTCCCAAGGGCACCTACAATGGCGGTCGGCCCGTGCCCGTAGTCGACCTGCCGGTGGTGGCGGTGAATGCCCTGCTGGTGGCCCACGAGGGTCTGCCCCCCAAGGTGGTGAATGCCCTCACCCGCACCCTGCACCAAAACCGGAATGAGCTGGTGGCCATCTATCCAAGGGCAGCCATGATTCGTCTGGATACTTCGGGGGATTTAGGCCTGCCGCTGCATCCTGGGGCGGAGGCCTTTTATAACCAGGGAGAGCCTGAGTTTTTGGTAGAGTATGCCGAACCCATCGGGCTGCTGCTGTCGGTGGGGGTGCTGGGCATGTCGAGTCTGTTGCAGCTGCGATCGTGGCTGTTGGGCAAGCAAAAGAATCGGGCCGACACCTACAATCTAGAAATTTTGGCGCTGATCGATGAGATTGCTAAAGCTCAATCGCTGGAAGAACTGAATGCTCTGAGAGAAAAGCTGTTTGACATTCTCAAACGGGTGGTAACCGATTTAGATGTCGATCGCATCACCAGTGAGTCGTTTGAGTCGTTTACTTTTCCGTGGGAGATCGCCAACGACACTATTCACCACCAGGAGATGGTGCTGCGCAGCACCGCTGGCGGGGCCGAGCAGCACAAATAGAGACATGGGCCGGCGTTGGGCTGGGTCAATACCCGGCGTAAAGCGCGCCTGACACTAGCACTTCGGTCCTCTGACTAGCCGCCTGGGATGACGCCATCGGCGCACGGATGAGATCTTCGGGCTGGGGCTGGGCCGATACGACCGGGGCTAAGGGCTGTGTCGCCTGGGGTTCTCCAATGGGAACCGCCGCCGGATTGGGCATGAGTTCGAGGGGCTGGGGGGGTGGGGCCGACGGGGTCACCAGCGGCGGGGGCGGCATCGCCGCCGGTAGGGGCGCTGGAGCGAGATCCACCGGGGTGGGGTCTACCGCAGGAGCATTAAAAGGCTGGGGCGATCGCGGTAAACCTGGGGTTCCGGCCTCAGATGGAGCCGCTGCGCCAGGGACGGTGTCAATGCGATCGGGTAGGGGAGACTGCGGCCAGCGCGGGGCGGAGTTAACGGGTGCCGGGGCGATCGGTAGGCCTTCTTCCAGGGGCGAGGTCGCAGCCTCCTCAAGGGATGCTTCAGGAGCCTCAACTGTGGCATCAGCCTCTTTAGCAGCTAGTGCCTCGGCCTGACGGGCAGCGGCCCGCTCGATAGCGCGCAGGCGAGCCCGCTCAGCGGCGGCAATCTCTCCCTGCCAGCCAGCGATCGCGGCGCTGGCTTCGTCGTAGAGGGCGCGGTCGGGTTTGATGGCACTGGCTTCGACAATGGCTTGAGACAGCTGGCCGCGCTGGGCTAGCGATCGCGCCCGGCTGAGCATAGGACGATCTTCCATCACCTGGATTTCGCTAGTCCAGATATAGACCCAGCCTTGGGCCTCGCTGCGCAGGGCCCGGTGGAGGGCAATGCCGCTGGCGGTTTGAATAGCCTCCTGCAAGCTTTCAAAGGTTTTGGCGCTGGCCAGCTTGTGGGCCTTGACTAGCTGGGGGCGATCTTCTAATCGCTCGATCTCCTGTCGCCAGTGGGCCACCATGGTCTGGGCCTGCACCCGACGGGGATGCCCCAGGGGCACCTGGGCGGCCTGGCCAATGGCCGATTTGAGCGTTTCTTTGGTGCGCACCTGCCCAATGGCCTGGGCGGTTTGCAGGCGGGCCAACTCGCCCATGTGGCCGCGCCAGCTCGTCACGCTCGACTGGGCCTGGGGATAGTAGGGGCTGTCGGCGGGCAGGCGGTTGGCCAGCAGCATAGCCTGGTAGAGCGTCACCAGCTGGTCAGGAGAGGTGCGCCAGGTGGTCAGACTTCTCTGGGCCATCTGGCGGGCCTGGCTAATCCAGATCAGCTCTTGGGCGACTTTGGCGTGGCTGGGGTTGAGGGCAGCGCTGCGACCCAGGGCGATCGCTGTATCGAGTTCCGAGGCATACCACTTGTCTTGACCTAGCTTGAGCAGCAGATCGCTCCATCGATCGAGGTAGGGCTGCACCTGCTGACGGGTGTAGGTGCTCTCGTCGATCTGGCTGGCGGTGCGCAGGGCAGCTTCGAGGCGATCGCTACCGCCGGGGACAGCAGTGGCCACCGCCTCACCCAGCAGCTCTTGAGCCCGACGCTCTAGGCGAATCTGGCGCGACAGGGCCTGCACCTGCCCAACTCGCCAGTGAGGATTATTCAGCTCGCCCAGGGCCAACACTTGCTGAGACGCTGTGACCCAATCTTTTTGCTTCAGCGCGGTTTGGGCGGTGACCATAATCGCTTCGCCCTGCTCCCACTCACCCTGCCAGGTCTGCAGGGTCTCTTGGGCGGTGGCAAACACCGGGCTCTCCACCGGAATGTGGTTCACCAGCGCCTGGGCCTGCTCCATGCTGCCGTTGCTGCGCAGCTCCTGTTCAGCAGCCTTGAGCACCACCCACGACCACTGCTCAATCAGAGGCTGCACTTCATAGTAGAGCGGGTGTCCGGTCGTCCAGCTGCCCGCCAGGTCGAGGGCAGTCAGCACATCGGGCAGTGCGCCCGACTCAGCCGCCACTTGGGCACAAAATAGCTGAGCGCGATCGGTTGTTACCGAGGTTGGGTTGTCACAGTTAGCGGTGGGGGGCAGATTAATCAGCCAGAAAAATGCCCCTAGTGCCGCCCCACTGGCGGCAAAACAGCTCAACAGAGTAATCAGCAGCAGTCGCCAAGACTGGTTGCGGCTCTGGGGTACCGGCACCATCACGTCAGACAGCCCCAGGGCCGAGTCGGCTTCATCAATCATTAGACTGAAATCCCTGGCGACCCCTTCTACCAGGGGTTCTCCCCGCTGGGGGGCCGACTGCTGTTGTTGACTCAGCATATACCCGTAAGCTCCCGCGCAACCACCACACCCACTCTACCCAGAATCAAAAGAAGACGGAAAGCGTCAGTTACGATTTCTTAGCGCTGGCGAGAAATTTACCCAGGTGTTTTGTCTTCAAACCTTCAAATAAGCGCTCTAATCTGCCAGTGCCCACCAGCCTAGGCTAGGGCCAATAAACCGCAGTGTAATCCAAAAAGCGATGATCAGCACAATGGCACCCCAGGTGCCCCGACCGGTCCACTTTACAAACTGCTGCGACTGCTCTTTAGTGATCGGTAGCCAGGGCAAAATTGGCTCTGACTGACCGTATTTCTCGCCCAGTTGATCTTTGCGTCGTTTTGATTCGCCCATGGGTCTACCCTGTCACATCCTAACGTTTGCAATTGCTACATATAAACGATAGCGAATTGGGGGACACCACAGCAGCCTTAGCTCAGGGTCCCCACTGGGTGGGCAGCGATCGCGTGCAGGCCGCTGGGCTCAGCGCCTCTAAGATCTGCGCTCCATAGCTGCGGTAGTGAACGCGGGTGTCGAGCAGCGCCACGGTGCCTCCGTGCAGCCGCGAGGGGGCCACGGCCCGCTGCAACTCCGTCACCGCCGTGGGAAAAAGGTACAGCCGAAACCAGTCCTGCCGCCGCCGCTTGTGATAGGCCACACGTCCCGCCACCATCGGGTTTTCTAAAGAAGGCAGGGGCAGCGTCGCAATAATCAGCAGCGCCGGGGATGGTAATTCCACCCGGTGCTGCCGCCAAAACGCCCAGCCGCTGACGAGAATGCCGTTGGCGTCGATGGCGGCATTCTCCACCCGCACCCGCGAGCCAAATTCTCCCGCTAGCATCGCTCCTAGCTGTCCCTTCAATGGCAAATCATCCAGCAAGATTACCGTGGGGCCAGAGATTTGGGGACGAGCGACATTCAGCAGACGACGAATTTCTTGGTGCAGCATCCCCTGAAACTGGGGGGTGTTGGGCAGGGGCAAGTGGGTGGGCAGGTAGAGTTGAATAGCGTCGTTTTGCCGATTGGGGGTGAACTGGAGGCAGGTGAGATCGTCAAGCCCTAGACGCTGGCAAAAGTTCTCGGCTGCTTCGTCAGGGTCGAGGGCGGCCCCAATCAGCACCACTGGCTGGCGGGGCCATACCGAGGTCATTGCGGTGGCGAGCTCGACTGGGGCGCAGTGGAGCGTCATGTGGCCGCGATCGCGATCGACCGAAAACCACAGCAGGTTATCGGGCGGGTTAAACCGCTGCCAAAACTTGGCCCACTGAGGCGGCATTGGCCCCTCGGCCTGGGACACAGTGGCGCGGCTGGCGGTCAGCACCTGGTGCAGGCGCTGGAGCTGCTGACTATCGCCTTCTTCGAGCAGGTAGCGATGGTAGGGGTTGGCCGGGCGCTGAAAGGCCGCGTGGGTAAGCGCCACGTGGGTGTCTTGAATGAGGCTCTGGTGCTCGGGGTAGGCCAGCGCCAGATGGGTCCAATCGAGGGTGCCGAGGTCAACGGTGAGCTGCTGGTGCAGCCAAAGTTCGAGGTTGTCGGCATTGTCAATTAGCGTGGGGATGCCGTCGGGGAACTGGGTGCCTCCCTCCAGGCGATCGCCCAGCCAGGCCTCGGGCGTGGTGACGAGCAGCCCGTCGAACCCGTCGCCGGGCCAGCGATCGCCCATCTGCACCGGCTTCCGCAGCCGCAGCTTTTCTTGCAGCCGAGGAATATCAACCATCAGCACCCGCTGGGCCGTAGGGTCGGGGGCCACCACCACCGCCGGGCCGGGCCACATCATCAGCGCAATCAGATAGCTGAGGCGATACTCGCCCTGGTAAGCCGACAGGCCACCCACCTGCATCAACGCACTGCGCCCCAGCCGCAGCGCCCGCGCCACCAACCGCGCCAGTGTCAGGTGGTGGGGCCAGCTTGGCTCTCCCCATTCCCGCAGCAGCGCGCGCAGTTGTTGGTGTACTTGGGCCTCAATCACGGGGGGGAAACGCCGCAGCGCCACGAAAGAATTGATTGGAACGGTTGACGACTAAAGTAGGTGGAGGGTTGCCTGCTCAAACCACAGGGGTTCATTGTCGCATAGATGACTGGTGGGGGTCTCTAGGTATCCCCCCACCGATATGCTGATAGGGTTTGCTGTGGATACGGGGTTACGGCTATGGAACGCATTGCCATCGTTGGTTTGGGGCTGATTGGCGGGTCGCTGGGGCTCGATTTGACTCGGTACGGTCATCCCGTCGTGGGCATTGCCCGTCGCGCCCCCACCGCCGAGGAAGCCGTGGCGATGGGAGCCGTGACCGAGGCGGGCACTGAGTTGGCGCTGGTGTCGGGGGCCGATGTGGTGTTTATCTGCACCCCGATTGATGCTGTCGTCGCTACGGCTGAGGCGATCGCCCCCCACCTCTCTAAGAAAGCGGTAGTCACCGATGTGGCCTCGGTGAAGGGGGCGCTTGTCCCCACTCTGGAGGCGCTGTGGCCGGGCTTTGTGGGCGGGCACCCGATGGCGGGAAAGGCCGAGGCGGGGCTGGCGGTTGCAGAGGCAGGGCTGTTTCAGGATCGTCCCTACGTGCTTACTCCCACAGAAGCGACTCAACCAGAGGCATTGGAAAAGGTGAGGGCGATCGCCGCCCGCCTCGGCGCTAACCTCTGCCAGTGCCACCCCGACCAGCACGATCGCGCCGTCTCCTGGATCTCACACCTGCCGGTGATGATCAGCAGCAGCCTGATTCTCGCCTGCCAGGGGGAATCTGACCCGGCGATTCTGGCTCTGGCCCAAGCTCTGGCCAGTTCTGGCTTTAAAGACACCAGCCGAGTTGGCGGCGGCGTCCCTGACCTTGGCACCCTGATGGCCCGCCACAACCGTACGGCATTGCTGGAGGCGCTCACCGGGTATCAGCAGCAGCTAGAGCAGATGAAAGCCTTGATTGCTGCCGAAGATTGGGACGCTGTACACGAAACCCTCAGCAAAGCCCAAGCCGCCCGACCTGCTTACCTCAACCCAATTCAGAGTTAGTCTTCGCCAGCAACTACTCAAAAGGCGAGTTGAGTTTAGCAAGCAAGAGAAATCCAAAATACCCACACTACGGAAAGAATCGATATATCTCTTTCCGGTGCAAAAAACGTACAAAGATCACTTCGCCATCACTGAACTGTAATCCCAGCCTGAAGTCTCCAATCCGAATTCTGTAAAAGTTGTCATAGCCTTTGAGCTTTGTAATGTTCTTAATTTCGGTCAGAGAGGCTGATGATTTGATCTCATCAATAACATCGCCAACTTGACCCAGCAAATGTTGGTCTTTGATGTGCTTTAGATCTTTCTTAAAGCTACCTCTAAACCTGATCCTCACGCTTTGCCCTTGAGCATAGCTTGAATATCAGCTTCATCGACAAAATCAGTTTTTTCGCCTTCAAGGATGGCGTTAGCTAGACCGACTTCTTCTAAAGCGTCGAGTATGAGTTCATAAAATACCTCGCGCTTTTGTTGGATTAGCTCTACTAAAACTTCGGTAAGCAGGGCTTTAGTTTTGTCGTCGTCAAGGGTGAGTTGCATGATGGGTAATTGGGAGTGAATTGTATCAAGAATCGCTGTTAGCCTGCGCCTGCGCTTTGGTAATCGACTGAGTACTACGTCCTGTGGGTAAATTGACGTAGTAGCAAGCGATCGCAGCCCCAGTCAGCGCCCCCAGATCACAGACCTGAAAAGCTTGTTTGAGCGTTGTAGCTCGTTCATCGGTCATGGCGCAATGTGGCAGAAACAGCCCTATCGTAACCGCAGATTTTGAAGTGGCCACCTTTCTACTTCGGCGGGTACACCGGCTCTTTGTCGATCACCACCGGCTTCTGGTACAGCAGGGCTGTAAAGGTCACCGTCGAGCCCAACCCCTCGCCCATGCTGATAAACTGCACTACGCCGCCCATGGCCTCCACTAGGCGTTGAGAAATCGCCAGCCCTAGGCCGGTGCCGCCATACTGGCGGGTGCGATCGCCATCCACCTGGCTAAAGCTTTGAAACAGCCGATCTTGCTTTTCTAGCGACACGCCAATGCCCGTGTCGGCCACGCTAATTTTGACCAGGCCGGGCCAGGTTTTGCCCTGGTATTCTACCTTTTGGGGCTTCACCTCGGCGCTGATGGTGACACCGCCCTCGTGGGTAAACTTAATGGCGTTGCCCACCAGATTGATCAGCACCTGGAGCAGGCGCTGATAGTTGCCGTTGACGGTGATGTCGTCGCGGGTAGCGGGCAGCAAAATCTCCAGGGACAGATTCTTTTGGTCAGAGAGCGGGCGCATGAACGTTTCTAAATCGGCCAGCAGCTCTTTGAGGCTAATTGGCCCCATGTCGATCTGCATTTTGCCCGCTTCGATCTTGGCGATGTCGAGCACATCGTTGATTAGCTGCAAGAGGTGGATGGCCGACTTGTGGGCCTCCTCAATGAATTCTTCTTGCTCGGCGGGGTCGTCGGCCATGCCGTCAAGCACCAGCTTGAGAAAGCCGATCATGCCGTTGAGCGGGGTGCGCAGTTCGTGGGAGGTGTTGGCCAAGAACTCACTTTTCAGGCGCGAGGCCTCTTCGGCCTGCTGGCGGGCTTCTTCAGCCTGGCGGCGGGCCTCCTGAAACTCAAGCTGCTTTTCCATCAGGCTGGCGTTGGCCTGCTGGAGTTTGATCGCCAGGGCGTGGCTTTCGCCAAACAGGGTGGCATGGGCGATCGCCGTGCCCACCTGATCGGCCAGGTCGGTGAGCAAATTTAGCTCGATGTCTGACCAGGGGCGATCGGGGCGATCGTGAAGCACGATAAAGCCATTGATGGTGTTTTGGTAGCGGGTAGCCACCGCTACAATGGATGGGTCAGCGGGCTGCCGCAGCGGCACTACCGCTACCGACGACTGGGCGGCAGCGCTAAGGCAAGGTGTTTCGGCCAGCGTCCATACCTGCCCCTGCCACCTGGGCAAATCGCCCAACCGCGTGTACTCAGCGGTTACCGTGGCAGCCTGAGGAGCCATGTTAGGGATAGCGTCGCAGCTGCACACCAGGCAACGGTTCACCCCAAACAAGTCGCCCAGCCCCTCCACCGTCTGCTGCCGAATAATTTCTAGATCCAGCGTCCAGCGAACGTTACGGGTGATTTGGGTGAGCCGAGGCGAATAGGTTTGCATCTGGGCGCAGGTCCCAGGCACGTTCCCTTGGGCCACAGCGGGAGATTCTGTGGTTCGCAGCCAGGGAATGCTAACCAACTCCCCATGCAGGTCAGCCAGATAGCCTGTGGCGGCAATGCGAAACAGCTGGCCCTCTAGGCCAATTAGGGGCTGAAGTACCCACTGCACATCGATGCTGTGGGATCCCAACGGGCAACGCCCCGGCAGATGGACTGGTTCCTGACGGGTGGCCAAGCTGTCGAGCGCCTGCTTCAGGGCATGGGGAGTGGCGAAGGAGACAATTTCGGCCAGCGATCGCCCCACCCAGTTAGCCGTCAGCGCCTCCGGCAGGGCTTTGGCCCCTACGGTTTGAATTGACTCCACCACCGCCGTAGGGCTAAGCACCATAATCCAGGCGGAAATAGCTTCCGCTGGGCTGGCCGCCGCCAAGGTCGGGAAAGAAGGTCGCGATCGCATAGGGGTACGAGGCCGGAATGCTCCCATGTTAACCAACCAATCGCACCGATGGCTCTAGTCGAGATGGAATTGGATAAGGTATAAGGCGGCAGGCATAGGGTTTGAGGGATAGCCTTAAACCCCATACACCCTGTAACCCTAGTTCTACTTAGTGACCCCTAATCGTTCCACTCACCCTTGGGGGGCACCGTTGGGTTGCGGGGCAGGTGGCGCACCAGATCATCTTCGTAGCGGCGATCGCCCCGCAGCCACTGGCGCAAAGCGACGTCGATAACCTTGCTGGGGTCAGGGGAAAGGTGGGTAACCTGGTCGAGCAGATCCTTGTCGATTTGCACCGAGAGGTCGACTTTTTCCGCCGATCGCTCGCCGGAAGGAGAGGCAGAGTGTTGCATAGTGAGTGGCCTAACTGCCGGGTATGGGGTGGATTAGAATCTACCATTCAGTCTAAGCCCTGGCATAGGTGGGTTTGACGCTAGCGCCCACAACCCCCGCCAGATTAAGTCTGAAGTCCTTGACATAACAAGTTCAACCTCCCCCACCTTCCCTACATCCCCACCTTCCCTACATCCCCACCCCCTTACTCCCGCACCCATCTGTCCCTCCACTCCCCCTCCCTCCGCCAAGCATTCGCCGGACAAGGGATTACAATATTAAAGTCTGTAAACTATATGCTGCTGGTAAGCCTTGTATGACAGAGGTTCCCGTCTCTCAGATTCGCAATTTCTCGATTATTGCCCACATTGACCACGGCAAATCGACCCTGGCCGACCGGCTGCTCCAGCGTACCGGCACCGTCAGCGATCGCGATATGAAGGCTCAGTTCCTCGACAGTATGGATCTAGAGCGGGAGCGGGGCATTACCATCAAGCTCCAGGCCGCCCGCATGAACTATAGGGCCAAGGACGGCAAAGACTACGTCCTCAACCTAATCGACACCCCAGGGCACGTCGATTTTTCCTACGAAGTGTCGCGTTCTTTAATCGCCTGCGAAGGGGCGCTGCTGGTGGTCGATGCCTCCCAGGGGGTCGAGGCTCAAACCCTGGCCAACGTCTATTTGGCCCTTGAGAACAACCTCGAAATCATCCCCGTTCTCAACAAAATTGACCTGCCCGGTGCCGAACCCGAGCGCATCCGGCAGGAAATCGAAGACATCATTGGCCTCGATTGCAGCGGTGCCATTCTTGCCTCGGCCAAAGAAGGCGTCGGCATTGACGAAATTTTAGAATCGATTGTCTACCTGGTGCCGCCCCCAGCCGACACCGTCGATCAGCCCCTGCGGGCGCTGATCTTCGACAGCTACTACGACAGCTACCGGGGTGTGATCGTCTACTTCCGCGTCATGGATGGCAGCATTCGTCGCAAAGACAAAGTGCGGCTGATGGCCTCAGGCAAAGAATACGAAATCGACGAACTGGGCGTGCTCGCCCCCACCCAGCTCAAAGTTGAAGAACTCCATGCCGGGGAAGTGGGCTATTTTGCCGCCTCAATTAAGGCTGTAGAAGATGCCCGCGTAGGCGACACCATTACCCTGGTGCAAAACCCCGCCACGGAAGCGCTGCCCGGCTACGCTGAAGCCAAACCCATGGTCTTCTGCGGCCTCTTCCCCATCGTGTCTGACCAGTTTGAGGAGCTGCGCGAGGCCCTCGAAAAGCTCCGTCTCAGTGACGCCGCCCTCCAGTACGAGCCGGAAACCTCTAGCGCCATGGGCTTTGGCTTCCGCTGCGGTTTTTTGGGCCTGCTGCACATGGAAATTGTGCAGGAGCGTCTAGAGCGCGAGTATAACCTGGATTTAATCACCACTGCACCCTCGGTAATCTACCGGGTCACCACCCTCAAAGGTGAGGTGCTCGAAATCGACAACCCCAGCACTCTGCCCGATCCCCAGACCCGCGAAAAAATCGAAGAGCCCTACGTTCAGCTCGACATGATCACTCCCGAAGAATATGTGGGCGCGCTGATGGAGCTGTGCCAGGGCCGCCGGGGCGAATTTAAAGACATGAGGTATCTGGCCCAGGGCCGCACCACCTTGATCTACGAGGTGCCCCTGGCCGAGGTCGTGACCGACTTTTTCGACCAGATGAAGTCGCGCAGCAAGGGCTACGCCAGCATGGAGTACCACCTGATTGGCTACCGAGAAAACCATCTGTCGCGGCTCGATGTGCTGATCAACGGTGACCCGGTCGATTCTCTAGCGTCCATCGTCCACCGCGATAAGGCCTACTATGTGGGCAAAGCCCTAGTCGAAAAGCTCAAGGAGCTAATCCCACGCCACCAGTTTAAGATTCCGATTCAGGCGGCGATCGGCAGTCGGGTGGTGGCCAGCGAGAGCATCCCCGCCCTGCGCAAAGATGTGCTGGCCAAGTGCTACGGCGGCGACATCTCGCGGAAGAAGAAGCTGCTGCAAAAGCAGGCTAAGGGTAAGAAGCGTCTGAAGGCGATCGGTACCGTTGATGTGCCCCAGGAAGCCTTTATGGCCGTGCTAAAGCTGACTTGATGCGCAGCCACAAAACCGTAGGGTGCATTCGCGTAGCGCAGCGAAGCAATGCACCATGCCGAGATCTGTATTTTTCTGTATTCTAATGGACTGCTTCAAAGCTGATTCCTGGACACTCTAGTGCTATCAGCACCCCCCGGTTTCATGCCCAATTACCGACGCCTCTACCGACCCGGCGGCAGCTATTTCTTCACCCATGTGACCTATCAACGGTACCCGTGGCTATGCACTGACCTAGGCAGGCAGGCGCTACGCGACGCCATCATTGCGGTACGGCGAAAGCACTTCACCATTGATGCGTTTGTGCTCTTGCCAGATCACCTCCATTGCATTTAGACGTTGCCGGAGAACGATGGTGATTACGCCAAGCGGTGGCGGTTGATCAAGCTGACGGTGACGAAGGCGTGTGGCCAAGAATTAGCGCTGCCATCGGAGAAGACGGCGTCGGGGGAGCGGCGGCGAGAGGGCAATTTATGGCAGCGACGGTATTGGGAGCATTGCATTCGGGATAAACGCGATTTTGTGAGCCACTGTGAGTATGTGCATTACAACCTGGTAAAGCATGGGTTGGTGGAGTGCGCTACGGATTGGGCGTTTTCAAGTGTGCATCGGTATCTGCGGGAGGGGGGGCGAATAAGCGGAGAGATACTCTCAGTGGTGCATTGCTGCGCGAATGCACCCTACTCGGCTGTCTTATAGGCTTATCAGCAATCTAAGCAGAATCGTGCGGAGGTTTACCGTCGTCTTGCCGAATCCTAACTCTCCTAGGCGGGATGAGGTGTTGCTATTGCACGCTGACCAGATTGCCACCTTTGGCGGTACTGCTGGGGTTCAAGATCAAGGGCTATTAGACTCTGCCTTGGCTCAACCCCAGGCCACCTTTGGCTGCGAACTGCTGCACCCGACTCTGGCTGACTAGGCAGCGGCGTACCTGTACCACTCAGCCAAAAGCTATCTCTTTGTGGATGACAATAAAAGCACCGCCTTCGTGGCGTGTGATAGGTTTTTTGTAAATATTTTAGAAAAACCTTGAGGCGCTGAAATGGCAGAGAAAGGCGAAGTTAGCGATGCTGTAAAGCGGTATGAGCAGTATAAGAAACA
>JANPIO010000116.1:0-14167 GCA_031425055.1 Phormidium sp. VAR_61_metabat_6 | reverse complement strand
CAATACCCACTTGATGAACGGGTAGGCCGCTTTAAGCACCACCAGCTGTTTGTGGGCGTTGAGGGAAAAGACAACGGTGCCCACGTAGAGTTGAGCCCGAATGCGGTGAAGAAGCCCGGCGGCGATCGCCCCCAAGGCGATCGCTCCCACTGGTAGCCCCGCCCAGCGCTCGGTCAGCAGCGCCGTGAGCAAGATTATCGCTAGGGCAATCAGCCGCAGCCAGTGGCGTTGTTCTTTCCCCTCGGGGCGCTGCAAAGCTGGATCAACCTGGGCGACGTAGAGCAGGGCCAGACCCAGGGGCAGCACCCAAGCGAGGCTGTCGTCAACCGATCGAGTCTCAAGCCAGACCCAGATCGCCCAGGTCGCACAGAGTATCGAGAGGTAAGACACACGAATTTTGCCGCTGTGCCAGGCCAGCCAGCCGTAGAACCCGGTCAGCACCCAGAGGGTGGGAATGTGGTCGAACCCTCCCGTAAGCAGGGCAATCAGCAGTGGGAGAACTACAGCCATCACTCGCCAGGGACGCTGGGGCCAGCCCCAGGTGGCCCAGGGTAGCCAATAGACGGGCACCGCCACAGCACAGGCCACCACACCCCACCAGCTGTCGAGAAATGCTAAAGCTGGAAACAGCGATCGCCCCAGGGCAAACCAACCCACCAGCTCGACTAGGCCAGCGTAGACCCAGGCATTTTTTACTGAGCCGGAAGCCCCCAGGCGGCCTTGGCTGAGGGCATAGAGCACCAGGGCGGCGGCGATCGCCAACCCCAGCCAGCCCAAGGTAGCCTCGGCAAACCCAAAGCCAATGCCGCCCCCCAGCATTAGTAAACTGCCAATGAACCAGTGCAGGTGCGCCGCCCAAACCAGCTCTAGCTGGGGAATGCCCAGGGTGCGATCGAGCTGCCCTGCCGCCAGGCGATAAACCGCCATGATCAGCGTCGCGACTCCCGCTAGCACCAGCAAAGCATCCACCGCTTCGCCGCCAGAGCCTTGCAGCATCTGATAGATCACCAGCTCGTACCACCCCACCGACAGCAGTCCTAGAGCCAGCCAGCGAGCCAGGGCTGTCTGGGAACGCCGCCCCACTTCGAGCACCAGCAGGGCCGCGACTATGACTAGCCAGCCCGTCCAGGCCGTGGCCGTATAGGCGCGCAGAGCCAAGGCCAGTCCGGCATAGAGCAGCGTCAGGGTTTGTAGGGGAGGGGCTAGGGCCGAGCGAGAGCGCCCGACGATAGCGGCTAAAGCCAGGGCGATCGCCCCCAGCCCCAGGGTCGGCACTGCCAAAGAAACCACCGCGGGATAGCGCTCTATTGCGATTCCGGCTACCAGCAGTTCTATCCCCCAACCCGCTAGGTAAATAGTCAGAGGCCGCAAGGTTTCCCAATAGCGGAGAACCAGAGCCATCAAGAATGTAGCCAGAACAGCAACGATCAAGGGGCGGGGTTCACGCCAGCCCAGGTAGTAGAGGGAGACTGCAATGGTTGAAAGGGTCAGTAAGCCAATGGCCAGGATATGGCCCCAGCGATCGCAGGCGTCCCGGTAGAGCATAGTCAATGGCGGTGTTTCAGCCTCCAAGGGCACGGGCAGCCGCCGCCAGGCTATCCACAGCGCCGCCATCAACCCCACTGTCACCAGCCCCCAATCGGCCAAATGGCGCGGGAAGCCCGTCCCCCAGTCTGCCAGGCTGCTATAGACCCAGCCCAGGGCAAAGCCCACCGCCAAAAACGCTACCCCTGGCCGCCGGTAGACCGTGCTATTCGCCGCCGTCAGAGCCGTCGCCGAGCCCAGACCCAGCAGCCGAGTCCAGGGCAATCCTAGGGTAAAGGGCAGGGCGATGCCTGTGGTCAGCACGCTGGCGCGGTGGCGACCGATCAGCAGTAGCACCAGCGGTATCACTAGGCCCACCCAGCTTGAGCTAGCGCGCCAGCCGCTATCGAGCAGGTCTGCCCACAATAGCGCGTAGCTCAGGGCAGACAGCCCCACCCCGTAGAGCCAGGCCGTGCGGCCCCAGAGGGCGTGCAGAAATTTGCTCAACACTAGGGCCACCGTTGCCAGAGCCACCATGACCAAAACCCAGCGGCCCAGGGGCAAATTTGGCCAGCGATCGCCGATGGCGACCACCACACTCATTAAGGCCAGGCCGTAGGTGACGACAATGCGCCACTGCGCCAGGGGCGATCGCCGTAGCGTTACCACCAGCGCGGTGATTGTAGAGGCGATCAAATTCACCACCAGCACCGGGCCGCTGGCCAGGCTAATCAGCGTCAATATAAAATTGCTAGCCAGGGCAATGCCATCGCTAAAGCGGCCCAGTTTCAGCTGGTCTCGCCGCCGATACCGGTCAGCCAACGCCACCATCCCCACCACATAGGGAAATAGCGAGATTCCCCACAGCGGCCAGGTGCCCACAGCAAATTCATCCCACCTAGCCAGGGGGGCCAGCATAGACTGCCGCAGCGATAGGGGCAGCATCTCCCAGCCGACGAAGCCAAGCTGTACGGCGATCGCATAGGCGATCAGCAAATCTCGCCGCTTGCCCAGCTTGCCTAACGCCTGAATACGCAGCGCCAGCCCAAGCAGCCCGATCCCAAACGCCTGGATGAGCCAGTCGGCGATCGCTAGCAGCCAACCCCACCACAGCAGCCCCCGCCCCAGCGCAATTCCCCCGCGAAAGGGGCGGTCTGCGGCGGTCTCTGGTTGTGCATTAGGTTCTGAAGTAGGCTCGACCTCGGGTTTGGGCACCAGTCGTCGCTGGCCCAGCCACACCAAGGTGGCTCCGTAGAGGCCAAAGGCCAGGCCAAACTGCCCTGTCTGAATCGACTCCCCTAGGGTTAGCCCGCGGGCGAGCAAGAGCCCGAGGGCAGCGGTAATCACCACTGTGGGCCAGCGCAGACCCATAGTAACGGCCTGCCGCCGCTGACCGTAGACGGTAGCGGCGGCGGTACCTAAGACCCCGGCATAGACCGCCAGCAGCGGCCCACCAGCAAGGCCCCAGCCGGTATGGAGATAGGCTAAGCCCAGAGCATTGGCTTGCTCTAAGGGGGTGCTGTTTTGCTGGCGCAGCACTTGCAGGGCCGCTAGGGTCAGCAGAATGGGGGCGATCGCCCCCACCAGCACCCCGCCGCCGCGCCACACTCCCAGCCCATCCAGTGCCCAAAAATTTAGCGGCACTAGCAGCAGGGTAATCATTTGCAGGGTTTTAGCCGTCAGCTGCAAATTGGGGCGGCGACGACACCATTGCCCCGCCGCCCAAAACACCAGGGTGTAGGCCAGCAGCACCAGATACTGCCCCACCGCGTTAAACCTGGCCCACTGGGTTGCCGCCAGCACCGCTGACGACAGCACGACTAAAAATACCCCTAGTCCCAGCAGCCAGACCACGCTCAGTTCACTCATCAAGCGGCCAAGCCAGAGGTTGGTGGGGGAAGGAGTGGGTGAGTGGGTGGGTAGGCGAGTAGGTGGGCGGGTGGAGGTGGTGGAGCGGGGCGATCGCTGACGCCGAGGGCGAACAGCTAGTTCAGCAGGGACAAAATCCGTAATCGGCGCATTTCCAGCGGGGACTACCTCGGGGGGCGTCTCTCCCGCTGCCAGGGCACCTTCAGGTTCTAGAAAAGGATTGACCGCATCAGTCAAGTCCGATTCTGGCATAGCTACCGTTGCGGATTGAGGCAGCCAATCACAACTGAGAGCCTGCCCCAGGTCGCGCACCTGATGGTCAGTGATCAGGCCCAGCCGCAGCCAGGTGTCTAGCCCTTCTAGCAGCCCCGGCTGGTCGGGCGACAGGTCTAGCTGTAGTCGAATCGTGGGGGCGCGATCGTCAGCCATACTCTGCCTTTGGGGACGGTTCTAGAATTATGGGCGTTGCCACAGCAGGTAGATTCTCAATTCTGAGATTCTTAACCTTAGGCATGAGAATCTACTCCATATCGGCATAAAGTCGCCCGTGCTTGCCTAGAGTAGTGGCCAGCGTGTAAACCGTATAGAGCCAGCCCAACCCAAAAAACATCCCTCGAATCAGAATTTTGAGTGGATGACCGCTCTTATTGCAGGGGGGGTGCCCCAGCACATGACAGTCGAATAGGCGACCATAGAGGCGCAGGTTTTGCCCCAGGGTAAGGTTTTTCAGCGCCAGCAAAAAGTGGTTGTGGTAGAAGTTCATCTGGTAGTTGAGCGATCGCGTCGTGATGTCGTGACAGCCGCCCGTCTCTTCTCCCAGGTGCACTAGGTGCGCCTCCGGGTTGTACCAGATGATGTAGCCGGTGGAGCGAATGTGGAGGCAAAAGTCAGACTCTTCCCGCACGGCGCTGCCGTAGAAGCGCTCGTCAAAACGCAATCCGTGCTTGTCGAATAGCTCTCGCCGAAACGACATATTGCACCCCCGTGCCGTCAGCACCCGCTGGGGCTGAGTAGTGTGTACCAGATCGATGTGGTACCAGGCAATTCCTGGATCCATCGCCTCGGGGGGCAGGTAGTCGATTTCCAGATCAGTCTGCTCCGCCAGCTTCATGCGGTCAAACACGCGCCCTGCCACCGCCCCGACCTCCGGTCGCTCTAGAAAGGTGCGGGCGTGGGCATAGAGATAGCCCGGCGGCAGCACCACATCGTCGTCAATGAAGAGAACAAGATCGGAATGCGATCGCTCTATGCCCAGATTCCGCGCCGCCGGTAAACTCGCCCAGGGCACCGAATACCAGGTAATCTCCCCCGCCTCCTGCCAGGCCTGAAGCTGCTGCTGAGTTTCCGGCTGGTGGGTCTGAGTCTGGTCGACCACCACTACTTCGTAGGCCGGATAATCTTGGGCCAGCACGCTGCGCAGCGTGTCGCACAGCACCGTCTCCCGCTGGTAGGTCGGAATGATCACAGCGATGGTGGGCCAATCCATAGCAACCGGAGATGTAGGGTTCAGATCAGTATTCCCACCGATCCGCCGCGATTTAGCCTAGATCGGCCCTTTCCCCCTTGGGCACGCTCCACAACGGCAGCGTCTGCACCCTTGAGACAAACGCCTCAGCCCAAAGAGGCGCTACACCTCACCTTCCTCACCTTCCTCATCTCCCTCACCTCATCTACTCATTCGCCCACAGCCCTAGGGCAATTCCACCGACGTGGGCTTAGCAATATGCGGCAGCCCCCAGCCCAGCTTCTCCCGCAGCACAGTAAAGAATTCCGGCGGTTTTAGCCGAATGAACCGCGCCGAGTAGGGGGCGCGGCAGGCGCTCACCTCGTCTTTGGTCATCACGTAGCAGCCCGCGTTGCCGTCCACAATCAGCACCAGAGGGTCGGGGTTAGTCGAACGAATCACCAACTGCTCGTGGTCAGGAAACACCAATCCCCGCGACGCCAGGGAGTGCGGGCAAATGGGGATCAGCTGAGTAACCGATACTCCAGGGGCAATCACCGGCCCACCCGCCGAGAGTGAGTAGGCCGTAGACCCCGTGGGCGTCGACACGATAACGCCGTCGGCCGCAATATCGACCGGAGAATGGCAGCCGATCGCCACTTCAAAGTGACACATGCTGGTCAGGGGCTCGCGGTGCAGCACCATCTCGTTTAGACAGAGGGCTTCCCATACGAGGCTAGACTTATGGAAGAGGCGCACCGCTAGCATGCCCCGCTCTTCGACTTCGTAGTCGCCCGCCAATACTTGGTCGATCGCTTGGGGCAGCTGGTTCAGATAGGCCTCAGTCAAAAAGCCCATATGGCCGGTGTTGACCGTCAGCAGGGGCACCCCGATGGGGGCCAACTGTCGAAAGGCCGACAGCACGGTGCCATCGCCCCCCAGCACCACCGCAAAACTCATATCGGCATCGAAATTGGGCGGCACCAGACTGTCGAGCGGAGTGTGGCAAACGGGGCGCTCGGGCTGCGAATAGCCCAAGATGCCGCCCATGCCGGTAGCCAGGCTGACGGTGTAGCCTCGACGAGTCAGTTTTTCCTCCCATTCGAGAGCAGCCTGGCAGGCCACAGGCTTAACGTCGTTGTAGATAATGCCAACCTTGGGCACAGGCAGGGTCCAACCTTACAATCGGGGAAATTAGGTAAACAAAACGTGCCCTACACCCGCTAAGATGCCGAACACGCTGGGGATCACAATTTAGCTTCTTCCTAGGCTACCGTTTTTTCGTCTAGGGTAAAACAGCTCGTTACCGAATTGCCCATCGCTGGAGTGCTGAGTCGTATCGTTGCCCACAACATCGGGGTAGACCACAGCCTACGCTACGGTTATCTTACCTGTGGGGGTTTTGCCTAACCCTGACCCCGCTCACCATTGTTTTGTATCGCTTTGCTTTTGTCGCCGTGACCCGTCGCCCCTCTGAAACCACTGCCTACGTTCGCATTACCCACCAGTCGTGGAGTCAGGGCCGCATCGAAGGCGAAGTGCGGGCTAGCACCTATGAATGGCAATTTCAGTGGCGCTTTCGCCAGGGCAACCTCCGGGTAGAGCCGTCGTTGGGACGAGCGCTGATCTGTGAACCCCTCAGCCGCTTTCTCGAACGCTTTGACTACCAGCTCGAACCCGGCGGTGATTACTCATTTACCATTCGGGCAAAGCTATAGGCGAAGAGGAAGATTAGGCTCTACTCGCCTGTCAGTCGATTCAAATAGCGCTCGATCAGCAAAATGGCCACAATGTCGTCTATGGGGCGAGAAATTTTGCGCAGCGATTGGGGAATTATCCCTGCTAGTCCCGATGGGGGATACATCTGCCAATAGCGATCGCGCGCCTCCAGCGTAGTGTATCGCTCATCCACCAGCATGATGCGGGGCGGGTCAGGGAGCTGACTGAGGGTGTCTTTCCAGTTCCCCGAGGCAGTCTGGTCGCCCAGCACAATGGTCGAAATCGGAAATCGCTGGCGCAGTTTAGCAATCTCATCGATGACCGCATCGGCAGCAACCACCTGTTGGTAGCACAGCAGTCGGTCTAGCCCCATGACGGCCAAGCCACATTTTTGCCGTCCGGGGTCAAAGCCTAAAATCATCGGCTGAGACAGAGGGGGTGGGGTAGGCTGGCTCACGGGGGCGGGGGGTAGATTTTCCCCTTCATTGTGCCATCCTTGATTAGTTTTCTCGAGAAGGTGCAGTTCTTGCTGTACGTAAACCCAAAAATTCGAGGCGGCTGGCCTAGTTCAACGCGGCTGGCCCAAAATGTGGACAACTTCTCCGCTATCTAGCGTACAAATCCTTTTCTTTGCACTAAACTTAGGCGGCATCAGCCTAGCTAGGAGGTTGGATCCTAGCTGCTTAAGTCGGGTTAGCCAAAATCCCTGCCCTATAGTACACTTGTTTCAAGCCTGAGGTAACGCTGGCCAGTGCACATCAAGCGTGTCGAGCTGTCTCACTTTAAATCGTTTGGGGGTACGACCCAGGTTCCATTGTTGCCTGGGTTTACCGTCATATCTGGGCCTAACGGCTCAGGTAAATCGAATATTTTAGACGCGCTGCTGTTTGGTCTGGGGTTGGCCAGCTCTAAGGGCATGCGGGCCGATCGCCTGCCCGACCTCGTAAACCAAAACCAGATGAGCCGTCGCGCCACCTCCGAAGCTAGCGTTACCGTAACTTTTGACCTCAGCGATGTCGCCGCCGATCTAATGATCGATGGCGACGGTGCCGAAGCAAAGAGGAACGGCCTCAATGGCAACGGCGCGTTGGCGAAGCCTCCCTTTCAGGGAATCGCCAGCACCAACGGCTCTAACGGCAGTGCTCCCACCCTCAAAATCTCTGAGTCAGACACCGCCAAGGTGGTCACGCTACCCACGGGCCGCGAGTGGAGCGTGACCCGGCGACTGCGGGTGACCAGCCAGGGCACCTACACCTCTAATTACTACATCAACGGCGAACCCTGCACCCTCAACCAGCTCCACGAGCAGCTGCAGCGGTTCCATGTTTATCCCGAAGGCTACAACGTGGTGCTCCAGGGGGATGTCACCAGCATTATTTCAATGAACTCCCGCGAGCGCCGGGAGATTATCGACGAGCTAGCCGGGGTCGCCGCCTTCGATCGCAAAATTGACCAGGCCCGGGGCAAGCTAGAAGCCGTGCGCGACCATGAGGAGCGCTTTCGCATTGTTGAGCGCGAGCTGCAAGCTCAGCTCGAGCGTCTGGCCCAAGACCGGCAGAAGGCTGAAAAGTACCAGCGCCTCAAGGAAACCTTTCAGACCAAGAGTCAGTGGGAGGCCGTGCTGCTGTGGCAGAGCCAGCAGCGGGCGATCGCCGCCCTGCACCAAACCCTAGAGCAGGGCGAGGCCAAGTCTACCCAGCTCGCCGAGGCGATCGCCCAGGGGCAGGGGGCGATCACCGCCCTCGAAGCCGAACTCGCTACCCTTAATGCCCACATTCGGGCCATGGGTGAAGACGAGCACCTGGCCCTGCAATCCCAGGTGGCCACCCACGAGGCCGAGCTGCGCCAGCTCCAGCGCCAGGAACAGGAGAACCGCAACGCCACCAACCAGGGGGCGGCCCTGCGCCGCGACACCGAGATCGCCCGCCAGCAGCAGCAGCGCGATTTGGAGCAGGTCGGGCAATCCATTGAGTCGCTGACCACGGGAGAGCTAGTCGCCCTTACCCAGGCCAAAAACCAGGTACAGCAGGCCCTAGAAGAACGCCGCCAGGCGACCCTGGCGATCGCCTCTGAGTCCCAGGCCAGCATTCAGCAGCAGACCCAGCTGCGCCAGGCGATCGAAACCCTACGGGGAGAGGTCGAACCCCAGCGGGCCGAGCAAATTCGCCTGCAAGAGCGCCTGCGTCAGCTCGAGCAGCAAATCGAGGCGTTGACCGAGCAGCGCCGCGCCCTCGGGTCCACGCCAGCGGAGTCTGAAGCCGATGCTGGGTTCGCCCAGCGTTTGGCGGCAGCGGAAAAAGAGATTCAGGCGATCGCCGCCAAGATTGCCGCTGCTGAGGCAGAACTCTCTGTCCAGCGCGATACCCAAACCCGTTTGCTCAAAGAACAGCGCGACAAGCAGCGCGAACTCGACAAGCTCGAAGCCCAAACCCAAGCACTGCAAGAGAGTCAGGGCACCCACGCTACCAAACTGCTGCTCGACAGCGGTTTGGTGGGCATTAGTGGGCTGGTAGCCCAGCTAGGCAAGGTAGACCCCAAGTATCAGCTGGCCCTAGAAATCGCTGCCGGGGCCCGCCTTGGCTACCTGGTGGTAGAGAACGACCAGGTGGCCGCCAAGGGAATCGAGTTTCTCAAGCAGCGCCGGGCCGGACGAGCCACTTTTTTGCCCCTCAACAAAATTCGCGCGCCCCGATTTACCCCTGTACCTGACTGGAAGCGCCCCGACGGCTTCCTCGACTACGCCGTCAACCTGATCGACTGCGATCCTCGCTACCGCGATATTTTTGGTTACACCTTTGGCAGCACCGTGGTGTTCGACAGCCTCACCTCGGCGCGGCAGTACCTCGGCGACTACCGCATCGTCACGCTAGAAGGGGAAATTCTCGAAACCAGCGGGGCGATGACCGGCGGGAACGTGTCGTCGCGCTCCGGCGGCCTGCACTTTGGCACCGTAGAACCCGCAGAATCCTCAGAAGCCCAGGCCCTGCGCCAGCGGCTGGGGGATATTGAGGTGATGCTAGAACGCTGCGATCGCGACCTCAACACTACCTCCGCCACCCTGCAAACCCTCTCCCAAAACTTAATTGCCCAGCGCCAGCAATACCGCGAACTCCAGCTGGCGAGCGAACAGCAGCAGAGCCAGCAGCAGCAGCAGGCCCAGCAGCAAGCCCAGCTCGAAGCCCAGCTCAGTCAGCACCAGCAAGAGTTGACCAGCACCCAGGCCCACCTGCAAGAACTTGCCCAATCCCTGCCTACGCAAGAAGCCGCGATCGCCCGGCAGCAGCAGGCCCTCAGCGAGCTAGAGCAATCCCAGGCCCACAGCGAGTGGCAGACTGCCCAGGCGGCGGTGGGGCAGCTAGAGAGTCAGTTGAGCGATCGCCAGCAGGCCCTTCAAGCCGCCGAGCGCCACCTGCAAGAGCTGCACAACCAGCGTCAGCAGCTTGAGCTAGCCCTGACTCAAGCTCAGCAGACTCTCACCACCCAGGCCCAGCAGCAGGCTGAGCGCGACCACCAGCTCGCCCAGCTGCAGCAGCAGCAGGCAGCACTGAATGGTGAAATCGCCCAGCTGCGCCAGTCCATGGCCGCCCTCGACCAAACCCTGGCCGCCGAAAAAGCCGTCCGCGACGAGCTAGAGGGACGGCTGCGCACCCGGCGTACCCAGACCCAGCAGCAGGAGTGGGAGCGCCAAAAGCTGCTCGAAACCCAGCAGGAGCGACGCCAGCAGCTGGCAGAAGCCCAAGAATTACTAGCAACTCAAGCGGCGGAGTTGCCCGACCCCCTGCCCGAGATTCCTGCCGAAACCGATTTGGAGGAGTTGCGCAAAGAGCTGCGATCGCTCCAGCGCCGCATGGAGGCCATGGAACCCGTCAACATGCTAGCCCTCGAAGAATACAACCGCACCGAAGAGCGCCTGACTGAGCTGACCCACAAACTCACCACCCTTGAAGAAGAGCGCACCGAGCTGCTGTTGCGCATCGAAACCTTCACCACCCTGCGCCGCCAGGCCTTCACCGAAGCCTACGATGCCGTTAACCTCAACTTTCAGTCGATCTTTGCCGAACTCTCCGACGGCGACGGCCACCTTCAGCTCGAAGACCCTGAAGACCCCTTCAACGGCGGCCTTAATCTGGTCGCCCACCCCAAGGGCAAGCCCGTACGCCGCCTAGCTTCCATGTCCGGGGGCGAAAAATCCCTCACGGCTCTCAGCTTTATCTTTGCCCTCCAGCGCTATCGCCCCTCCCCCTTCTACGCCTTCGACGAGGTTGACATGTTCCTCGATGGGGCCAACGTAGAGCGACTGTCGCGCATGATCAAACACCAAACTGAGCAGGCCCAGTTCATCGTGGTTAGCCTACGTCGCCCCATGATTGAAGCCGCCCAGCGCACCATCGGCGTCACCCAGGCTCGCGGAGCCTACACCCAGGTACTCGGCATCGATCTGGAGACCCAAAGTGCAACGCTGTAGTCTTGACCAAAGTAGACACAACATATCGAGTGATGAATGGTCAGCACTAGATTTCAGTATCCTTAAGGTAGGGCCAGACAAACCGACACCCTAAGGAAATTGCTCAATGAATCGTCGTGGGTTGATTGCCAGACTAATGGCCGTGGGGATGGTAGTTGCGATCGCCCTGCTCGGCCCCTTAACCGGCCAGGCCCAGGCGGCGACGGAGCTGACGGTTTACCGCAGTCCCACCTGCAACTGCTGCGGCCACTGGGTTGACCACATGCAGGCCGCTGGGTTTGCCGTAGAAGATGTAGTCACGGACGACATGGATGCGATCAAAGACCAGTACGGCGTGCCAGAGGCGCTGGCCTCCTGCCACACGGCCCTAATTGAGGGCTACGTCATTGAGGGCCATGTGCCCGCGTCGGATGTGCAGCGATTGCTGAGTGAGCGTCCCGCTATTTTGGG
Organism: Phormidium sp. VAR_61_metabat_6; assembly: GCA_031425055.1. Classification (GTDB taxonomy): domain Bacteria; phylum Cyanobacteriota; class Cyanobacteriia; order Phormidesmidales; family Phormidesmidaceae; genus Nodosilinea. The sequence goes on along the minus strand of JANPIO010000116.1, from coordinate 2,696 downwards.
ACTTGCCGCGCCAGGGATGCCCGTAGGCTCGCCGGGGATGGAAACGGGCGATAGCCCTTCTGGGCCGGTCTTTGACCATCGCGTTGACCCCTACACCGTGGTCTCTTTCACCGCCAATGGTGACACCGCCACCTTTGCCAAACACCCGTGACCTTAGCCACCCACCTCGCCTTAGACCACGCCGATCGCACGCTATGTCCTACTATCGCTGCCAGCCCGAGGCTTTCTCTGCTGCCTACCTGCACAACCTGCGGGGGGCAATTCAGTCATGCCGCTACTTTGCCACCAACAACCTCAACCGCGATTTTGTCGCCACCAAGGGGTTCTCGGTAGTGTTTAAGCAGGCGGGCCGGGCCGAGGTCAATCGCCAGTTTCCCTTTTTTAAGCCCTACCTCGACCAGGCGCTGCTGCCCGACTGCAACGCCTTTTATTTGAACCCGCTGATGTTGAAACAGGGATCGCGGGTTGACCCCCACATCGATCGATCGCTGCGATCCTACTGCAAAACTATTGAGCCCCCTGAGCAGGTCAGCGTGCTCTACGTGCAGGTGCCCGACGACCTGGCCAGCGGCGAACTGGTGTTGCAGCGGGGGCGGCAGCGGGTGGCACAGATTCGGCCCCAAACCGGTCTGCTGCTGCACTTTCAGGGCGATCTGACCCACTCGATCAACGCCATGACCAGCGCAGGCAACCGCCTCAGCCTAGTGTGCGAACAGTACTGCCTCGATGCCGATGCGCTGTGGGATATCCCTGAGTTTTTGATCGAATCTAGAGCCGTTGCCCCAGCTAAAACCCGGCGGTAGGGCAATTGCAGCACTTTGGGCTACAAATTTAGTATCTTTAATCAGAAGGTCTTATACCCAATCCGAATCACATCATTCCGGTTCCCAAAAGGCCAACCGTAGGGACATTGGGGTGCAATGCCCCTACGAGGTATCGGTTTCGAAGCGGGGTTTTGTGGGTCGGATTGGGTATTAGGTGGCGTTAGAAAAGCGATCGTCGCGCAAGCCTCTGGCTTGCCACAGGCGTTTTGCCTGCATGACGATCGCCGGGAGATTTCCGCCATCGGTACTAGTCAATCAAGTGTCTGCTAGAGCAATCTAAAACGCCATCATTCACGCGCGTTGGGCACGTTTTTCCACTCTTCGTTCTTTACTCTTCATTTTTTAGCTGTATGAGTTTAATTCAAGAAATCTTTCTCGAAACCGATTGGGAAGAGGTTGAGCAAGCCCAAGCCGCCTGCGACCTGCGGGCCGCCCAGCTCAAAGCTGAGGGCCATAACTGCACCTGCACCACGCTCTACCGCATTACCGACGGGCGGCGAGTGTTTTTGCTGGAGGCCCAGCACCCCGATTCACTAGAGCCGGAGAACAAGCCCTCGCGGCGCAGGCTCCCCGCCCGGCGATCGGCCCCCCAAAGAGGATGAGTGGAGCGCGCGCTGTGCGCCCCTAAGCGGGAGATTGCCCCTTTACCAAACTCAGGGCGACGGCCTCCGCCACCCGAATGCCGTCTATGCCGGCGGATAGAATGCCCCCAGCATAGCCGGCCCCTTCGCCAGCGGGGTATAGCCCAGCGGTGTTGAGGCTTTGCAACTGCTCATTGCGCTTGATGCGAATGGGCGATGAGGTGCGAGTCTCAATGCCGGTGAGCACGGCATCATCCATGGCAAACCCGTGGATTTTGTGGTCGAAGGCGGGGATGGCTTCGCGGATGGCGGCGATCGCATAGTCGGGCAAACTGTCGCTCAAATCCCCCAGCTTGACCCCTGGCTTGTAGGACGGCTGCACCTCGCCAAAGGCCGTCGAGGGACGGTTGGCCAAAAAATCTCCCACGAGCTGGCCGGGGGCTTCGTAGGTGCCTCCGCCCAGTTCAAAGGCAAACTCCTCTAGACGACGCTGGAGCGCAATGCCCGCCAGAGGCCCCTCAGGGTAGTCCTCGGGGGTGATGCCCACCACGATCGCACTATTGGCGTTCGACTCATCGCGGGCGTACTCGCTCATGCCGTTGGTTACTAGGCGACCCGGCTCTGAAGCCGCCGCCACCACCTTGCCGCCGGGGCACATGCAAAAGCTGTAGACCGATCGCCCATTTTCGCAGTGGTGCACCAGCTTGTAGTCGGCAGAGCCGAGGCGGGGGTGCCCGGCCTGGTCGCCCAACCGGCAGCGATCGATCAACGACTGGGGATGCTCAATGCGAAAGCCGATGGAAAAGGGCTTAGCCTCAATGTAAACCCCCCGCTCGTGGAGCATGGAAAAGGTGTCGCGGGCGCTGTGGCCCACGGCCAGCACCACGTGGTCGCTGGCCAGGTAGTCGCCGTTGTCGAGGCACACACCGCGCACCTGGCCCTGGTCAATATCGATGTCGGTTACCCGGGTTTGAAAGCGAATCTCGCCGCCGAGAGACACAATCATGGCCCGCATAGTCTGCACGATTTTAACTAGGCGATAGGTGCCAATGTGGGGCTTGTTGATATAGAGAATTTCGGGGGAAGCCCCGGCATTCACCAGCTCAGTGAGCACCTTACGGCCGTAGTGGTGGGGGTCGCTGACCTGGCTGTAGAGCTTGCCATCGGAGAACGTGCCCGCGCCGCCTTCGCCAAACTGCGCGTTTGACTCGGGGTTGAGGGTCTTTTTGAGCCAAAAGCCAAAGGTGTCAACGCTGCGATCGCGCACCGACTTGCCCCGTTCGAGCACAAT
>JANPIO010000115.1:0-20457 GCA_031425055.1 Phormidium sp. VAR_61_metabat_6 | reverse complement strand
CTCATCCAAAACCTTTTCTTCTATGGATAGAAGGGTTTCAATCACCTCAAAATTGCTGGGTTCATCGTCAACAACAAGAATAGAAAATGGTTGAGATGCAGCCATGGGAGCCTTGACTAAACTGCTTCAGCAATAGCACCTCAGCCACCTGGCCGAGCGCATGAAAGTTGGCATTCTATGCAGAATCTGCATAACCCATAGAGGGGCTAGATCTGGCTGTAACTTGTCATGACAAGCCTTAGCCGGGTCGAGATCGAAAATCCTGTCTTTAAAGGCATTGCATTACAACTTAAACGTTTGGTCACGATGGAGCAAAAATATTAGATATTCTAAATGCCGACTCAAAAATGATCGAAAAACACCGCGAGTGATTTATGCTAGCCCTATCTCTAAGTAAGCAATCAGGCTCCGTATCTTTAAATACAGATCTTGGGGAGAGTAACTCTGAAAACCGTCCTATTGCTCAGGTTTTGGGAAAACTAGACTGAACATAGATTTCCCGGTAGCTGCTTGTATGCGTCACGCATTTGTTGACATTACCGCTTCTGTAGGCTGCATGACATCGGTGAGCGATGTCGTGCGTTTAATGGGAGGGAGTCAACCGCAACTTCCCTGTGTTTTTGTCGCTGACGCAGGAAAAATGGTCGGCAGTTTTACCGAGGGTGCGCTGCTGCCGCTGGTGGCCCAGGGGCGATCGCTCGCCAGGCTGACCATGGTTGAGGTCATGCAGACCCCAGTGGTCAGCGTGCGGCAGGCTGATCTCAGCGATATCTCAGTTCCGGCGCAGCTTCTACAGCAGCACGCCACCGACCATTTAGCCGTGATAGACGAGCAGGGGGCGCTGGTGGGGGTGATTACCCGAGGCCGTTTGCAACCCTACCTGTGGGAGGCGCTCCAGGCGCAGCAGGCCCAACTCACTCACCAGCAGGCGTTGGCCACCTTCCTGAGTCACAGCGCGGCCCAGTATCAATCCTTGCTCCAGGCGCTGCCCGACTTGGTCATCCGAACCTCGGCGGAGGGGGTTTACCTTGACTGCGTAGGCTCCGCTGACTTTGAGCTCTACCACGACGAGGCAGATCTGGTGGGCAAACGGGTCGGCGAGATCTTGCCCGCTGATCTGGCGGCCCAGCGCCTAGAGTCCATTCAGCAGGCCTTGGGGACGGGAGAGCTGCAAATCTATGACCAGCAGATTGTGATCAACGGCACCTGGCGTACTGAGGAGGTCAGAATCAACGTCTGCGGCGACAACGAAGTGCTGGTGATTGTCCGCGACATCAGCGAGCAGCAAGCCGCCCTGCGGGAACGCAAACAGGCAGAAATTGACCTCCAGGCGCTAAATCACGAGCTAGAGGCGCGGGTCGCCCGGCGCACAGCCGCTCTTCAGGAAAGCGAAGAGCGCTGGCAGCTCGCCCTCCAGGGGAGCGATGCCTCCCTCTGGGACTGGAATGTGAAAACCAGCGAGATCTTTCGCACCCGACGCTGGCACGAGCTGCGAGGGTTAGCGTCGGATGCGGTGAGCGGCACTCCAGAAGAATGGTCCGATCGCATTCACCCCGATGACCGCGATCGTGTTCTGGCGGCGATGGCTGACCATCTAGCCCAGAAAACGACCTTTTACCAGGAGGAATATCGCCTTCGCCATGAAGACGGGTCATATATTTGGATTCTTGACCGGGGTCAGGCCGTCTGGGATGAGGCCGGCAACCCAACTCGCATCATCGGTTCCGAAATGGACATTACCCAGCGTAAAAAAGCCGAACTAGAAGCCCAAACGCTGAAGCAGCAGCTGGAGTTTGTGCTGTCCTCTAGCCCAGCGGCTATTTTTACCTGCCAGCCCGCAGGTGACTATGCACCCACCTTCATCAGCGACAACATTGTCAACCTGAGCGGCTATACGCCCGCAGAGTTTTTGTCTCGCCCCGATTTTTGGGCGGCCCGCCTCCATCCCGAGGATGCCCCGCGCCTGTGGGCAGAGCTACCGGCCTTGTTTGACCAGGGACAGCATATCCATGAATATCGGTTTTTGCATAAAGCTGGACATTACATCTGGGTGCGCAACGAACTGCGGCTAATGCGCGATGCCCAGGGCACACCGGTCGAAATCGTCGGCTACTTTGCCGATATTGGCGATCGCAAAGCCATTGAGAACCAACTTCGCAAGAGCGAAGCTGCCCTAGCAGAAGCTCAGCGCATGGTGCATTTGGGCAGTTGGGAGGTCGATGCCGCCACCCGCCAGCTGAGTTGGTCCGATGAAGTGTTCCGTTGCTTTGGGCTTGACCCAAGTGAGCCTGAACCTGACTATGCAGAGCATTTCAATCTGATTCACCCGGAGGAGCGCGATCGCCTAAATCAGTGTGTGGAGCGGGCCATACAGGAGGGCATCCCCTTTCAAATTGAGCTGCGGATTTTGCGGGTGGACGGTACCACTGGCTATCTAGAGGCGCGGGGTGAAGCCAAACTGGATGACCAAGGACAAATTGCAAAAATCTTTGGCACGGCCCTAGACATTACGGAGCGCAAAGTTGCCGAACTAGAGCGGCAAAACCTATCCAACCGTCTGGCCGTCGCTCTAACCTCTGGAGCGATCGGCTGTTGGGACTGGGATATTCAGCAAAACAACATCTTTTGGGATCAGCGAATGTATGAACTTTACGGAGCCTCTGCCGCTGATATATCTGCCGCTGTGCCCTACGAGGTTTGGGCCAACAGTGTTCATCCCGACGATCGCCCAGCGACCGAAGCCCTGCTACAACAGGCCGTCTTGGGGCAAGCCGTCTACGATCCTGAGTTTCGGGTAGTCCATGGCGACGGCAGCATCCACCACATCAAGGCCTACGGCATGGTGGTGCTTGACACCGGGGGCAACCCCAAAAGCATGATTGGGGTAAACCTAGACATTAGCGAAAGGGCGCGGCTCGACGCCGAACGCCAGCGCAGCGAAGCCGAGCGCCAACAGGCCGAAGATCGCCTCCAGCAGAGCAATGAACAGCTCATGTTGACCAATGCCGAACTCGATCGCGCCACCCGCCTCAAAGACGAATTTTTGGCCAGCATGAGCCACGAACTCCGCACCCCGCTCAACGCCATTTTAGGCATGTCTGAGGGGCTTAAAGAACATGTTTTTGGCCGCTTGAGCGATCGTCAACGGCAGGCCGTGGAGACAATCGAGCACAGCGGTACCCACCTGCTCGATTTAATTAACGATATTCTCGATCTGTCTAAAATTGAGGCCGACAAACTTGAGCTAGAAATGGTATTGGTTAATGTTCAATACCTATGCGAATCGAGTTTCGTCTTTGTCCGACAGCTGGCTCTTTCCAAAGGTATTAATCTGAGCCTAGAGAGTGCTCAGGCAATGTCAGATATTTTGGTGGATGAACGGCGCATTCGACAGGTGCTGATCAATCTGCTCAGCAACGCCGTCAAGTTTACGCCCTCCGGCGGGCAGGTCATCCTCCGGGCTCGTGTTGACCAGAAAAATGGCCGAAACCACCTCATATTGGCGGTAAGCGACACCGGCATTGGCATTGCCCCAGGCGATATCGCTAAACTCTTTCAGCCCTTCGTGCAAATCGACAGCAGCTTTAGCCGTCAATATAATGGCACGGGGCTGGGGCTAGCCCTGGTGCGTAAGCTGACCGAACTGCATGGGGGCACGGTGTCCGTGACCAGTGAGGTCAATCGGGGCAGCTGCTTCACCCTCGATCTGCCCTACCTCACCGACATTGCTCTACCGGCGATCGCCACCCCAGCCGCCCCCAGCTACCTGCTCAATGCCCACAACTGCCGCGTTCTGGTAATCGAAGACTCTGCGGCGGCGGCGGGTCTGATCGCTCGCTACCTCGAAGAGCAAGGCATGGAAGCCATCATCTGCCCCAGCGGTGATCGGGTGATGGACGACGTGACCACGTCCCAGCCGGGCCTGATTATTCTCGATATTTTGCTGCCCAATCGGTCTGGATGGGATCTGTTGCGCCAGCTCAAAACCGATCCCAAAACCCTGGCCATTCCGGTCATTGTGGTGTCTGTCGTAGACGAGCGAGCCTACGGGCTATCCCTCGGCGCGTCAGATTATTTGGTTAAACCCATTAGCCGCCAACGGCTCCAGCAGGCGATCGAGAGCCTACAACAGAGCCACCAGGCTCCCCCGTTTCCGGTGCCGGTTGTGCCGCCCGACTCGGCCAACTCGGCAGCCGAGTCGCCGCTGATTTTGCTGGCCGAAGACAATGAGATGAATGTGGCGACGGTTTCTAGCTACCTCACCGCCCTGGGGTATGGCCTGATCTACGCCAAAGATGGCCAGGCCGCCGTCGATCTGGCCCAAACCCAGACGCCCGACTTGATCTTGATGGATATTCAAATGCCCGGTATGGATGGTTTGGAGGCCATACAGCTCATTCGCAGCAATGCTCGCTGTGCCAACATCCCCATCGTGGCCCTAACGGCTCTGGCCATGCCCGGCGATCGCGAGCGATGCCTAGCCGCAGGCGCGAGTGACTACCTTTCAAAGCCCTTCAAAATGAAAGCATTAAAGGGCTTAATTCAGCAGCTTTTGCAAGCGGCCTAAGGTGAGTTCTAAGCCCAGAGTCGTTGAGTCGCTACGGTACTCTCTACTGGCCGGTGAATCGGCAAAAACCAACGCCAGACATGCTGGATTTCATCCACTCGTACTTTTAAGTGCGAATTTAAAGATCGCGCCCCAATAAAATTCAAAAAAGTAAAAACAGTATTATCATGCAGGAATTTAACTGAATTCCTATGGCAATTAACTCTCTTTTTAAAAATACGTAAATTCGCCTGTTTTCTAGTTTTGTTCCGGTTCCTATTGCGTATTTGTGGAAGGAATATATATCCAGTCTGGTTTGAGGCTGGGGTAGTCCTCGCGGTGAATTCCCCTGAGGAGTATGCAATTCGACCTTATTACTTACGCTATTTCATAGGTGCCCAGCCCCCTGGGGAGAACGATGGCAAAACGATCGCTCAAAGCGTCTCAAGATGGTATTATTTGGGCCAAGCGGGCCTTTGACTTAAAAGGGTAAACCCAAGAATACCTGGCGGCTGAAGTAGACTTGCAAACCCGTCAGCCGGTGTGGAAGTTTTTCTCGGGCCGCCCCGTTGAGCGCCACATCTTTATTGATATCTGTTTTACCCTCGACCTCGATTGAGAAGATATTGTCGATCGCACGGCGTTTGTTTCAGAATCTCCTCAGCCGAGTGCTGTGCCCAAAGGGGATACTGAGCTGACCCGGGATGATGACATGGCCATGACGCGATCGCACCTGATCACCCTAGCCCAAGCTCAGTGTCAGCTGCTAGAGCTGCCCCTCGACCTGCACCAGCCCATGACCCTGGCGCAGATTTATACCGATGCCTACCTGCGCCCCGACCAGCGGTTCGGGTAATCGGCTAACACGCCCCAATTAGACGATGACAACTCGGTGGAGCGGGCCTTTGCCGCCGGGGCCACCGACTACCTGACTATCAACTGGCCAATTCTTAAGCAACGGCTGAAGCAACTACTCTGCGTCAGCAACGGCTAGCGGTTTTCAACGACTTCACTGCTATGGATATCGCTGGGGGAGATCGTCTCCCAGCGATATCCTCACCCACAGGCATTCATTTCAGGAGGCAGAATCTGGGGCTAATGTGCTGCCATCGCGCTGTTGAGAGGGCGGCTGAAACAGCTCCAGGACGGAGTCGAATTGATAGTCTGTAGCCCAGCGTCGTAACCAGTGACTCAGCTCAGCTCCCTCGGGGGGAATCGTCTGGAGCAGAGCTAAAACCGCACTGTCATCCCCCAGAGTTGCCGCTTGCCGCAGCCGGTCGCACCAGTCCTGGGACATGATCGCTAGGTGCTCGGCCTGGGGCGGTGGAGACAGTGGCAGAATGTTGGGGGAACTGCTGGGCGCGGGGGCGATCGCGACTAGGGTCTGGGCACTGCCCGGCACCGTGACCGTGAACTCAAAACAGCTGCCGAGGCCGGGTTGGCTTTGGCACTGGAGCTGTCCCCCCAGCAGGCGAACATATTCTTGGCAGATAAACAGACCTAGGCCGCTGCCCCGCTGCGATCGCTGCCCGGATGCCGCCTGTTCAAAGGGGCTAAACAGGTGCTCTAGCTCGTCGCGATCGATGCCGGGGCCAGTGTCGACAACCGCAAAGGTCAGGTGATAGCCCTTGGGTGTCGGCATCACAGCGGCTCCATCGGACAAGGGAGCATCGGTTCTTTGCGGCAGGCCCACTACTCGCAGAGTGACCTGCCCGGCGACGGTAAACCGAAAGGCATTGTCGAGCAGATTCACCAGGCTCTGGTGCAGCTTGGCCTCGTCAATGCAGATGCGCTGGGGTACCGCTCCCTCCACCTCCACCCGAAATTCCACCGCCGGATGCGCTAGATGGCTCAGGTGGATCGAGAACTGGGTCTGAAGATGGTGCAGCAGCAGCCCCAGGTCTACCCAGCCCGCAGATATGGCGGGGGCCTCCTCAAGATCGAGTTTAGAGGCCAGCAGGAGATTGTTGATCTGCACCAGCAGATAGTCAGCGCTGCGGTACATGCTAGTCAGCGCCTTGTCGTGGGGCTCTGCCAGGGCCGCATCCCGCTGCATCACCTGAATAAACCCCAGGATGATGTTTAAGGGCGTCCGCAGCTGGTGACTCATGTTGGCCAAAAACAGGCTCTTAGACTGGTTGGCCGCCTCTGCGGCCACCTTGGCCGCCGCTAGTTCAGCGGTGCGCTGGGCCACCCGGCTCTCCAGCTGATCCATCGCCTCGGCCATCTGGGTCGCCATTTGATTGAAGGTGCTGGCCAGCATAGTTAGCTCACGCAGGCCTTGCACCGCTACAGGCTGGGTGCGATCGCCCGCCGCGATCGCCCGACTGGCCACCGCCAGCTGCCAAATGGGGCGGTTGATCCAGCGATCGCTCAGCAGCGCCATCAGCAGCGCGATCGCCAAAGACAACACCGCCACCAGCAGCGTCGTGCGCACGTAGGTATCGATCTGGGTCAAAAAGTCCGTCTCGGGCACCACCACTACCACCACCCAGTCGAGCCCCAGCTCGTCTGTCAAGGGCGCAGCACTGACAAACTGCTGCCCGTCGGGCAGCCAGAACTTTAGAGAGAGCGGGGTTGTGATCGTTAGCCCATCATGTTGGGCCAGATGCTGGGCCGCCGCCCGTATCTGAGGATTGGGGCTGTCGGTGGCCGCCAGACGGCTGGCCTCGCCATCTACCATTGCAAACGGCGCTCCGCCAGCAGAACTGGCCACCAAGAGCCCACTGCGCTCTATTACAAAAATTTGGGTGGCGGGGCTCACCTGAATGGTCTGCAAAAACTGCCCCAGCTGGGTTAAGACCAAGTCTGCCCCCATCACTCCCATCAGCTCACCCTGGGGCGTGTACAGCGGATAGCTAGCCGAAATCGAAAGCACATCGGGTTGGTCATGCCAGGCATATATTGAACTCCACAGGGGCTGTCCTGCCGCCGCCGCCGCCGCGTACCACTCCTCCTCCTGTATCGGATCGGGGGCCGGGGTTACCTCAGCCTGCGGGGTGCGGTAACCCTGGTCATCGGTTTCGTAGATCGTCAGGTGGTTTAGGTCATCGCGGCGGGTTTCGTTGATCAGCAGAGTGTCGTCTGCCAGCCGCTCGACGCCAATAAACTCTCCGGCGGAGTTGGCATAGTTTAGATAGTCAACCGGGTAAGTCTGCATTTGCTGCCAAAAAAACCGCCCCATCTGTTCAAAGTTATTTAAATCGAGCAGTTGGGTCTCTACGGCGGCGACATGGGTCTCATTCAGCCGGGTCACCATTGAGGTTTGGTAATCAATGTAGGCGGCAACCCGCTCCGTGGTCTCCACTTGCCGGTTGGTGGCGAGCTCCGCTACCGTCACCTGGCGATACTGCACCAGCACCCAACTGGACAGCCCCACCACCGTCAGCATTTGCAGCAGATAGGGCACCTCCAGAACGACGACCAGGGGCAGTCGCTCCAAAAAACGGATCGGTTTAAGGCGAAATTTAGACATTGCCATCGCCAGACTCGTTAAAAGTAGGTGCAGAAGACAGGGGGCGGTTAGGGCATAGGTTCAAATATCTAGCTAGACCTGTGGTGGCTAGGGCTGGCGAGGGTAGCCCCAGAGCCCTACGGTGAAACCGAGGGCAGGCAGGCCAAAATGCGGTCAAACTCAAAGTTTTTAGCCCAAAGGGTCAGGGTACGGGCGATCGCCGCGGGAACGCCGTTCGTCTGCTCCAGCAGGTCAATCAGCCGCGCATCGGAGCCCGTCGTCGCGGCCTGGGCCAGCGTCTGCTGCCAGTCGGCAGGCATGGTTTGCAGCCAGGCCGCCATCGCTGCTGGGCTGGAGCAATGGGCGGCCAACGAGGCAGCGGTGCCAGGGGCGGGAACCGAGGTTTCGCCAGCGTCAGTCTTGTAGAGGTAGTGTACGGGCAGATGGGCGGCCACGGTTTGCAAAATGGTCTCGAGGGGGAAGGGCTTGGGCACGAAGTCATCGCACCCGGCGGCTAAGATCTTGGAGCGCTCTTCTTCAAAGGGACTAGAGGTCAGCGCTATGATCACCGGGCTGGGGGTCAGATCGAGGGCTCTGATCTGGTAGGTGGCTGCGTAGCCATCTAAAACGGGCATGCGCAGATCCATCCAGATCAGGTGGGGGCACCACTCCTGGGCCTGCTTCACCGCCGCCTCACCATCGGCGGCGGCGCGCACCTCAAATCCCGCTGACTCGAGCAAACGCACTAGCAGATAACGGTTGGTGGGATGGTCGTCCACTACCAGCAGGCGATAGGGGGGCTGGTCGGGGTCGAGCTTTAGAATGGCCATCGGGCCGGGGGCGAGGCTAACCTCTGCACCATCCATCCAATCGACCGGCAGGGTAAACCGAAACACTGAGCCCTGGCCCACCTGCGTTTCCACGGTCAATTCGCCCCCCATCAGACGGGCAAACTGCTGGCTAATGCTGAGCCCTAGCCCACTGCCCTGGGGCGATCGCCCCAGGCCGGTCTCTGACCATTGCTCTCCGGCGTGGGTCTGGCTAAAGGGCTCAAACAACCGATGTATATCCTCAGGGGCAATGCCGGAGCCGGTGTCGATGACCGCAAACTCCAGCGCCATGCTCGCTGGGGGAGAGGCTCCAGTCGGGCCCGGTTGGCATCGCACCCGCAGCATCACCCAGCCCGACTGGGTAAATTTGATCGCATTGCCCAACAGATTGATCAGCACCTGTCGCAGCTTGCCTTCATCGGCGGCAATGTAGGTCGGCATGGCCGGATCGCAGTCGAAGGTTAGCTCCAAGCCTTTGGACTCCGCCTGGAGCATCATCATCGCCTCTAAGCCCAACAGCAGGTAGGACAGATCGAAGTGGGTCACCTGCATCGAGACGTGCCCCGCCTCAATCTTAGACATTTCGAGCACGTCGTTAATCAGCGTCAGCAGGTGTTCGCCGCTGTGGCGAATGATTTCTAGATAGCCGACGGTCTCGGCATCGACCTGGCAGTCGCGGTTGATCAGCTGCGCAAACCCAATAATGCTGTTGAGCGGGGTGCGCAGCTCGTGGCTCATGTTGGCCAGAAAGGTGCTCTTGGCCTGGTTAGCGGCATCGGCGGTGGCGCGGGCTAGCTGTAGCGCTTGCTCGGCCTGCTGCCGCTCTAGCTCAGCGGCGGCTCGGGCGGCAAAAATTCGCAAAATCATCTCGCGGGTTGGGTCAGCCACCATGGGTTGGTCGTCGATCACCGCCAGGTGGCCAATCGCCTCCCCGGCTTGATTGACCAAGGGAATGCCCAAAAAGCTGGCGGCCTCTAACCGCCGGAGTTCTTGGTCGCTGGGGTACAACGACTGCACTTGGGCAGGAATGTACAGCACCTCCCCGGCCACCACCTGCTCACAGGGGGTGCCCAGGGGGTTGTACTCCTGGGGCTGGCTCAGCCGCCCGTTTTGCCAAAAGGCCAGGGTGCTCACCCGCTGGTCACCGAGGGGCAGACACTGGGTGACTAGAGCATGGCGCACCTGGAGAATGTCGGCTAGGTGGCGCACCAGGGATTCAAAGAAGTCCTGGCCGGTCTTAGCGGCGGTACCTTCCACCATCAGGCGCAGCGCTTCCTCCTGGCGTTTGACCTGGGTCAGGTCTTCGATTACCCCCACCAGGCGGTACACCTCTCCCTGCTGATTGCAGATGGGAAAGGCGCGCGCCCGTACCCAGGCCTGCTGCCCCTGGGGCTGGGCCACACGAAATTCTTCGTCGTAGGTAAAGCGGGTTAGGGCCGTGGGGTCGCTGAGTTGGGGCAGGCTGCGGTAAATGCGGCAGCGATCGTCGGGATGCACTGCCTGTAGCCAGGCCATGGGGTTGTGGTGGAGATCTTCGCCGCGGCGGCCCCAAATGCTTTCGTAGGCGGGGGAGACGTAGCTGACTCGGTTCTCTTCTAGCTCGTAGATCCAAAATACGCTGTCGATGTACTCCGCCAGCTGGCGGAATTTTTCTTCGCTGGCCTGCAACTCGGCCTTGGCCCGCTGCTGGTTTTGCTCCAGCCGGTAGGTGCTGATCACCTTGCCGATGCTCTGGGCCATCAGCTCGATGATTTCTGTTTCGTGCTGTTCAAACCCCTGAGGTCGGGGGACGGTATCAAAAAAACAGAGGCTGCCGTACACCGTTCCTTCTACCACGATCGGCGTGCCCAGATATGACTCTAGCCCTAGGGCTTGGTAGAGCGGGTGCTGACGCAGGACAGGATCGGCCCCCACGTGGGCTAGACACACCGTCTGGCGTTGGCGAATGGCCATACCGCAGAAGGTGTCGTCTAGGTTGCAGCGCAGGTTGGGTTCTAAGCCCGGTAGGTTGGTCTGCATGGCCTGGGCCACATAGTCCGTCTCCTCTACCCGGCCCACTAGGCCGCCAGCAAACCCCAACACCTGACAGCCGGTCTGGAGATAGTCCGCCAGCAGGGCATCGAAGCTGACAAACTGAGTCAGGCTGAGGCGGTGCAGCTCTTTCAAGCTGCGGCTAAACTGCTGTAGCACGTCAGAGCGCTGCACTAGCAACTGTTCCACCTGCTGGTGGGCGGTTAGGTGTTTGATCAGAGTCGAGAGGCGATTTGAAACCTGTTTCAGTTTGAGCCCGTCGCGATCGCGATCGGCCAACTCTCGCCGCAGCCGCTCATTTTCAGCCGTCAACTGCCGCAGCCGCAGCGAGTTCGCCACCTTCGCCAGCAGGGCCTCAGGGGCGACGGGCTGAGCCAGGTAGTCGATCGCCCCCATCGCCAGGGCTTTGACCAGCCCTGTCTGGGGGTCTAGCGGGCCAAGCACGATTACCGGCAGGGGCTCTGGGGCCGAGTCTGCCTGCCAGGGCCACCCTAAATAGTCGCCGTAGCCATCCGGCTCAGATAGATTGAGCAAAATCAGATCGGGGGCTACCGCCCGGATTTCCGTTGGGGCGATCGCCTTTCCCTGGCGGCAGTGTACCGCATAGCCCCGCCGCTGGAGGGGCTGGATCAAATCGCTGAGATCCTCCGCCGTGGAGTTCATAATGGCGATGGTTGCAGAGGCCGGGGGGGGGTCGCAGTGGGTCATGGTAGAAGCTAATTCAGAGGGTGGAGTGGGGCGCGGGCTGAACGGATCCCCTAAGGTCTGATTCACTGGCGTAGACATACTCCAACCCTAAGCACTTGGCTATTTTCTCCAGCATTACGTCGGGCTGAACCGGCTTCTTGACCCAGTCATGGCAGCCAGCGGCCTTCATCCGAAAGGCATCGTCGCGATCGCTGTCTGTCAGGGCGATGATCTGAGTCGCCACAAACTGTTCTGGGGAAGTCTCTGGGCGGAGATGCCTATGCTCTATGGTGCGCAGGTGGCGCACGGTTTCGTAGCCATCGAGATCGGCCAGGGTCAGGGCTATGCAGACCAGGTGAGGTTGCCAGTCTGCCCATTGGATAATGGCGTCGCGTCCACTGGTGGCCACCCGTAGCTCAAAGCCCAACGGAGCCAGCAGGGTCTGGAGCAGAACGCGACTGATGAAGTCGTCCTCGACAATTAAGATGCGACAGGAAGGAGAACCAGGGGCTAGGGCCACCGCCCGCTGCGAGGGTGCCAGAGGAGCCACAGGTTTCGGCGGGGTCATGGTCAGGGCTCTGTTGAAGAGACTCAGCAGGTAATCACCGCTGGTGTAGACACTGTCTAATGCCTCTCGGTGCTGGGGGGTGAGGCTGGCTTCCTCCAACAGCTGCCGACAAACCTCCAAGATTTCACTGAGCGGAAGCCGCAAATCTCGGCTCAGGTCAGTCAGCAGCTGATAACTGATGCGGTTAGACATTTCGGCGATGCGCTTGCTCTGGCGGAGTTCAGCGGTGCAGGTGGCAATCCGCTGCTCTAGCAACTGGTTCTGAGCTGCCAGCCGCTGCACAGAGTGGAGAACACGAACCGGCGAGATCTGATTGCTGACCCAGTAATCATCTGCTCCCCGGTCGAGCCAGAGCGTGGCCTCAGCGTCCTCCTCCGATTCCAGGATGGCAATCATCCGGGAGCCAGGCCACTGGGCCGCCAGGGCCGCCAGGCTCTCAACCCCGGCGGCCTGGCCCAGCAAGATCACGTCTGGAGGCCAGGTGGAGTTTAGGGCAAAACTGTTGTCGCTTTCCCAAACAATCCAGCGATAGCGGCTGGAGTCGCCCAGCCACTGGGCGAAGCGATCGCCATCGACCGGGTTGCAGGCGATACCCAGCACCGTAATTTGATCAGGAGAGAAAGATGGCATAGACGTAGAGAAAGTTAAGGTGAAACCATGGCCGGATCGCCCTGTTGCCCGAACAAACCTGAGCCAGAGCCGTCAGCCATGGTTCACCCGTCCGTAGGGACAGTCGACTATTTCAGGAACAGCTCCATCATGGCCAAGAACTGTGACAATCCTGTGGCGGGGTAGCGGTTGCCTGGAGCTATAGAAAAAGAGCCAGGTTGTGCTGAGGCCGTAGTCACCTAGACCAGTAGGACGACGGGGGGCATCACAGGTTGGCAATAGCTGGGAGACCCGTGCCTAGCTCTACGTCCAGGCACTGTGGATGAGCAGGGGCAGCCTTCCCAGTCACCCCACCACCTGTGCCCCAGGGGTTTCACAAGAATGACACATTTTTCTTTTAGGGTTAATTAGCAAACCCAGTCAGGATGTTTTGACCGGTGGACTAGCAACCTTTGCCCCCTGCCGTTGCCAGTCCAGTCTGCCTCAAAGTCTCTAGAGGTGATGTCTAGACGCCCCACCGACCTCACCTCTAGAGACGCCAGCCAGCTCTAGTTTAGCGGCGGAAATCGCGCTCGCAAATCTGAATACGTGGCCGGCTGCCGGTGTGCTCAGCCCATTACCCCACAGACCTTCTCTAAATGCTAACGAGCCCAATCAACCCGACTCAAGATACGTCTCTGCTCCTCTGCCACGAGCTAAAAACGCCGTTGACCTCTATTCAGGGAGCACTCAAGCTGTTGGGCTACCAGCACCTCGATTCGCTGTCTGACGATGCTCAACACCTGCTAGCGATCGCCATCAACAATGCCGATCGCCTTGTCCGATTGACCAATGCGCTCGAAGTTCAGCCAACCCCATTGCTGACCGTACTGTCCTCCGCCAAAATTGAACTGCTTCATCTAGAAAACGATCTACATTTAGCCGCAGAAGAAAAGAACTTTCATCTGCTCTATCAACCAATAATCTGCTTAGAAACGAGAAGAATTATTGGCTTTGAGGCTCTGGCTAGATGGCGGCACAGCACCCGAGGAGAAATTGCTCCGCAGGTTTTCATTCCCCTGGCGGAGAAGACGAATTTGATCTACAGCATCGGTCTTCTTCTGTTGGATCAAGCCTGCCATCAGTTGCGTCAGTGGCAAATCAAATTTCCATCTAGCTCTCCACTCACCATGAGTGTAAACCTCTCCGCTGTGCAACTCCAAAGCCCTGACTTGGAGTTGCAAATTAGTCAAATACTGGCGAAAAATTTTCTTCTGCCCAACAGCTTAAAATTAGAAATTACAGAAAGTACTTTAGTAAAAAATGCAGATGTAGCCGTCAAAACGCTGACCGCTCTGCGGCAGCTTGGAGTGCAAATCTATATTGATGACTTTGGCACTGGCTATTCTTCTTTAGGCAGACTCCAAGATCTGCCTTTTGACACCCTCAAAATCGATCAGTCTTTTGTCCGCAATAAAAACTGGATCATGAGTGAAACGATTTTGATGCTTGCCCAAAAACTAGGGCTAGACGTGATTGTAGAGGGTGTGGAAAGCTTGGACGATTTAACAAATCTTAGGCGGCTGGGGTGTCAAAAAATGCAGGGTTATTTTTTCTCTAGACCGGTTGACTCTGATAAAATTACCAATCTTCTGAGCTATAAATTTGTAGAAAAAAGACTAAATGCCCTTGAGGCTGATATGTCAACAGACTAAGACAACCCTATTTAAAGGGCAAGAGAGCAGGTTCCGTCTATCGTCAGTCTAAAAATATGAAGATCAATCAGGAAAGAGAAGTCTACCCGTTAAGTTCGCTAGATCCGAGGCAATTTATCCTTCTTATCCAAGATGGAGATCGTCAGTTAACCATACCTTTAGGCAGAAGCTTTTACTCCATTGGGCGCGATCAAGACAGAGATATTCAGCTGACCCATTCGGGGGTGTCGCGCTACCATGCGAGTCTAATATGGTTGAGCAATGGCTATCAAATTATAGATGGAGAGCCCGGCGGCAGGCTAAGTAAAAATGGTGTTTATGTAAATGGAGAAGCCATCAAAAAGAAAATCATAAAAACTGGGGATAGGGTGGTTTTATGCAAGAACGTCCGCGGAGAGATAAAAGACTATATGTCTATCTCGACAGAAGAAAAAAAGGTTCTGGAACAGACTTTTGGTGGTGGCAACTTAAACTACCTGCAACCAGTCGATAGCCATGCAGATCTTGACAAAGAGATTGAATCTAATCTTTTTTCTGTCTGTCCGGATCTGTTTATAAAAGTTAATTCTGAAGGTCAAATTCTGAGTTTTCAAAATGGGAGAGATGCGGAGTTGCCAGCACTCTCGCCAGAGCATCTAGGTAGACCCATCTCAGAATGTTTTCCCGTCAATTTTTCCCTCAGCTTGTTTAAGCACATTCGGCAGGTAGAAAAAAATGGAGGCCTGCACTCATTTGAGGCTTCTCTGCCCCGAGACGGGCATTTTTTGGTTTGCGAGCTGAGGATTTTTCTGGCGACAGACTACAATCAAATTATCATTGTTCGCAACATAAATCAGCGCAAGGCGTTAGAAAAAAAACTCCAGATCGAAGCCGTCCATGACAGTTTGACGGGTTTACCAAATCGCACACTTTTTTTGGAGAAAACGGCTTATTCTGTCGTGCTAAAGCAGCGCAAACAAGACTATAATTTTGCGGTTTTGTTTGTGGATTTAGATCGCTTCAAGATTGTCAATGACAGCCTGGGTCATCTGGCTGGCGATCGCCTGCTAGTTGAAGTTTCGACTCGGCTAAAAGCCTGTCTAAGACCCCAGGATATGGTAGCTCGTCTGGGCGGGGACGAGTTTGCTATTTTGCTACACGATATTCAGGCTGTTGACGATGCTATTGAAGTCGCTGAGAGATTACAGAGCAAGATTACCACTCCTCTTATGCTGGATGGCAGAGAAATTTTTCCGAGTGCTAGCGTTGGCATTGCCTTTAGCACCGATGCCTATAACAGCGTAGAGGAGGTCATTAAAGACGCCGATACTGCCATGTACCAGGCCAAGGCCAATGGTCGTGCTAAATACGCCATCTTTGAACCGGATAGTGTCAAGCCATCCCTCGCCTTTGTGCAGTTAGACAGTGCTCTAAAACGGGCGATTGAGCGGCAAGAATTTCGGCTTTTATATCAGCCAATTTTTAAACTTAAAAGCAAAAAAATAGCTGGACTAGAAGCTTTAATTCGGTGGGCACATCCCAATGGAGAACTACTGGGGCCAGAAAAATTTTTGAGGCAGGCTGAGGAAACTAGGCTAACAGACTCGATTGGTCAATGGACGTTGCAAGAGTCCTGTCGGCAGCTAAGGGAGTGGGAGCGGCAATCGGAATCGATGCTGCCGATCATCTTGAGCGTCAATATTTCAAAATATCAGTTTTATCATTCAGATCTGATCAATCTACTTCGAAACTTGATCGAACAATATCAAATCAGTGCCTCTAATCTAAAGCTTGAAATTACTGAATCTACCATTATGGAAGATTTTCAAACGGCTATCAATATCGCTAGATGCTTGAAAAACTTGGGGGTGACAATTCTGATTGACGACTTTGGCACGGGTTATTCTTCGCTTAACTACCTCCATAAGTTCCCTATCGATGCACTTAAAATTGATCAATCTTTTGTCAATAGCATCGACCAAGATGCGTCCAGTGCAGGGTTTACGATTGCTCAATCCATCATTGGCTTAGCTCACAACCTAGGCATTGAAGTCATTGCTGAGGGGATCGAATGTGCTCGCCATATGGCCTGGTTAAAGGCATTTAATTGCGACTATGGACAAGGCTTTTACTTTGGCAAGCCGATGAAGGCAGAGCAAGTTTTTTCCCTATTTGCGGTCGGTTAAGAAATAAACTGAAGCCATAGTAATTCTGATGTTTGGCGTCACTAGGTAGAGTCGGCAGCTTGCCTGTAAGAGTAGGCTACCGATTCTATATTCACAAACCTATAGAATAGCTATTGGTCTTTTAGGGGTCAGGGTGTGTCAGGATAGGAGAACTAAAATGCGTTTATCTTTGAGAAAGCCGGAGTCTGAACTTCATCCTGAGGCGAGTCAGGATCTCAAGTTTAAGGTGAAAGCTAAAGTTGACAAAAACGATGCCAACACGACTGAGTTAACGTTTTTTCTTAAGGTAGGCGAGGAGTTTTATCGTAAGTCTTTGAGATAATATAATAAAAATATTTAGAGGCGAGACAGTGCTGGTGGATGAAATTTTAGAACTATAGTGGTGGGTGCATTTTGCCCACCCCTGAAGCAGTGGTTTAAAAGTGGAACCTCGGGGGTTTTATCAATTCCCATTGTGGTTTTCTTGGCATCGGTGTGCTAGGCCGAGCAGCAAATGGCAGTGGGGGCTAGCCCAAGCTAGGGCACCGAGTTAGGGAAAGCTATGCTTAGGCTACTGCCGATTCTTGTTGTCAACGTCCTTGGCCGCCACTAGCTTCGGCACCCACCCATCCCTTGCCATGTCTCCATCGTCCCCCTCTGCCGACAGCGATCGCCTAAGCCATATTGCCCGCCACATCCCTGGGGTCATCTACGAGTTTGTCCAGTACCCCGATGGCCGCATGGCTTTCCCCTACGCCAGTGCCGGCCTCTTCAATCTCTGTGGCATTTCCCCGAACGCAGTGCTCGAGGATGTCAGCCCCTTCTTTGCTGCCGTTCATCCCGATGATCGGGTTGATTTAGCTCAGTCTATTCAAGCCTCCGCCGTTCAGCTCACCCCCTGGTGTAGCGAATATCGCTTCTACCATCCCGATGGGCGCTTGCTCTGGCTTCAAAGTCACGCTACCCCCCAGCGAGAGCCAGAGGGCCTTACCCGTTGGTACGGCTGTATTCAAGACATCACCCAGCAAAAAGCTAATCAGCCTGCCCTTGAGGCCACCGAGCACAAACTGCGCCGAGTGATAGACACCATCAACGGCCTAGTGTTTATGGTTGCCTCCGACGGCACCTTGAGCTTTCTAAGCCCCATGGTGACTGCGGTAACCGGGCATAGTCTGGACGATTTACTGCATCGCCCCTTTGCCGACCTTCCCCACCCCGACGATCTGGCCCATGTTGTTGAGCAGGTACGGGCCTGCCTGCATGGCGAAAGCTGCCGAAACTTAGAGTTTCGAGCCCTGCACCAAGACGGCCACTACTACTGGTACTCCGCCAATCTATCCCCCTTTGTCGCTGAGGCCGGAGCCGCGATCGCCTGTTTAGGCATTGCCACCTACATTGACGATCGCAAACGGACAGCCTTGGCTTTGCAAGAGAGCACGGCTCGATATCAATCGCTGGGGGCGAATGTGCCGGGAATGGTCTATCGCTATTTGCCCAACGGCGAAGGCGGTGCTTTTACCTACGTCAGCGCAGGCTGCCGTGAGTTATTTGGAATAGAGCCAGACCAGGTGCGGCAAGATGCCAATCTCCTCTGGGCCTTAATTCATCCCGATGATTTACCCTCTCTGCAAGCCTCGGTGGTCATTGCGGTAGAACAGGGTGCTGACTGGAACTGGGAAGGACGATTCACCACTGCAACAGGGCAGCCGCGCTGGCTCCAGGGCCGCTCTCGCCCCCAATTAACCTCGGAAGGGCTCGTGTGGGATGGCCTGTTGATCGATATTACGGCCCTCAAGCAAGCTGAAGCAGCCCTCAGTCAGGAGGTGGGCTACCGTCGCGCCCTCTTCGAGGCCTCCGGCGATGGCATTGTGGTGTTAGATTCAACCGGCCGGGTGGTGGAAGCCAACCACAGCTTTGCCGCCATGCTGGGCTACTCCCTGCAAGAGACAATAGGTCTTCACGTGACCGACTTTGACCTTGCCCCAGACCTGACTGAGGTTCAACCTGAAACCGCCGAACTGTGGCCAAATCGCTTTGAACGGCGGCATCGACGGCGAGATGGCTCTACCTATGCCGTAGAAATTTGCGCCAGCGCCGTCCAGTGGAATGGGCAGTCGGTTCATCTATGTGTGTGCCGTGATATTGAAGAGCGCCAGCGGACTGAACTAGCCCTACAGGAGAGCGAAGCCCGATTTCAAAAGCTTGCCGCCGCCTCGCCTGCGGTGATTTATAGCGTCGTAGAAAGTGAGTCGGGCATTGTGCGTTTTGACTACATCAGCCCGGCGGTGGAAGAAGTCGATGAAATCTCGGTGGCTAGCGCGATGCAAAATGGGGCGCTGCTTTCTGAGCAAATCCACCCTGAGGATAAGGAGCGATATCTGGCAACTTATAGGGCCAGTCTCCAAGCGATGACTACGTTTAGCTGTGAGTGGCGGATTGTTACCTCGTCGGGCCAAACCAAGTGGCTGCAGGCCAGTTCACGGCCACAACGACGGCCTAATGGGGAGGTGGTCTGGCACGGCATCGTGCTAGAAAAGACCGCTCAAAAGCAAGCTGAGCTAAAGATCGCCAACTTACAAACAGCCCTGCTAGAGGCCCAGGAAATTGCTCACATCGGTAACTGGTTCTTTGACTTGGCCGATCAAACCATCATCTGGTCACCGGAGCTGTTCCGGATGTTTGGTATGGATCCGGCGTTGCAAGCGCCGGCCTACGACGCCTATTTGCAGATGATCCACCCGGACGATCGCCCGCTGCTGGTGCAGGCCGTTGACCGGGCCGTGAGTCAGGGTACTCCCTACAAAATTGACTATCGCGCCTTGCTGCCCGATGGCAGTATCCGCTACCACGAGGGCCGTGGCAGGGTCGATCGCGATGGGGCCGGGCAAGTGACTCGCCTGGTGGGCACCTGCTTAGATATCACCACCCGCAAGCAGAGCGAACTGGCCCTGCAAGCCAGTCAGATGCGGCTTGAACTGGCCCTAGACAGCAGTGGCACCGGCACCTGGGACTGGAATATGCAAACTAATGAGATAGTTTTCTCCCAAACCCCTTGGGAAAAAACCGCGGGCTACAGTGCTGATGAGACCGTTGACAACACCATTGCCGAGTGGGCAAGCCGGATTCATCCTGAAGATCAGGCCCAGCTAGACGCCGATATCGCAAAGCATATGCAGGGGGAAACCGAAATTTATAAGAATGAACATCGCCTCCGCCGCCAAGATGGTACCTATGCCTGGAACTTAGCCCAGGGGAAGGTGGTGGATTGGGATGAAGCCGGTCAGCCCCTCAGATTCATTGGTCTATATCAAGATATTACTGATCGCAAAAACTCCGAAATAGCCCTGGCTGATCTCCGAAAAAAGCTGGAGAAGGCCCAAGAAATTGCCCATTTAGGGTCTTGGTCTTTTGATTTGGCCACTGAGGCAATTACCTGGTCAGATGAGGTTTTTCGCATCTTTGGTATGGCCCTAGACCAGGGTGAGCCGACCTTCGATGAACATCTTGAGCAGCTCCATCCCGACGATCAACCGCGTTTTTTAGAGCGGGTTGCAGAGGCCAATCAGGGCATTCCACAAAACTTTGATGTTCGTATTCTGCGACCCGATGGTGAAATCCGCTATGTCAACAGCCGCATTGATCTGGAGTATCAAAAGGAGCAGATTGTCCGTATGTTCGGTGTGGTCATAGACATTACCGAACGCAAGAGGCAGGAAAGTGAAATTCATGTGCTTACAGTACAGCTTGAGAACCGTGTGCAGGAACGTACAGAGGAACTCGCTGATGCCGTTAAAAAGCTCGACGAATCTAAACAGGAAGTAATACGGGCCCTTGAATTGGAAAAGGAGCTTAATGAACTAAAGTCGAGATTTATTACCACCGCCTCACATGAAT
>JANPIO010000114.1:0-3346 GCA_031425055.1 Phormidium sp. VAR_61_metabat_6 | reverse complement strand
GGTACAGCAGCGGCCCCAGGGCCACCACCACGATTAGCAGGGCGACCAGCCCTCGCCGCCGCACCGCGCTCCAACCCCAAATCCAAAACAGCCCGTAGAGACCAAACATCTGCACCAGCGAAATGTGGCCCGTCGCCAGGGCGCTGCCGGGTAGACCCACCTCCCACTTCACCAGAGCAATGAGAATCTGGGTGGGCAGCCACAGCGGCCAGGCTAGCAGGCTCCCCAGCCACGGCCACACCGCCGCCGCCAGCCCGCTGGCCATACCGCCTAAGCTGATCACCATCACCAGGGGCGTGGTTACGATGTTGAGCAGAATGCTGTAGGTCGTGAGGGTGTTGAAGTAAAACAAAGCGAGGGGAATCGTCCAGAGGTAGGCGGCCAGGGGCACCGCCGCCACCGCCGCCACGGTGGTCGGCAGCCACTCCAGCTTTTCTGCAATGGGTGTCACCGCCACCATCAGCCCCAGGGTGGCCATCACGCTGAGCTGAAAGCCAATGTCGTCAATCCACGTCGGGTTGAACAGCAGCAGCAGGGTGACCGCCAGCAGCAGACAGCCCAGGGGTTTAATGCTGCGCTCTAGGGCAATGCCCGCCAGCACCCCAGCCCCCATCACCGCCGCCCGCATGACGCTGGGCTGTACGCCGGTCAGCAGCACAAACACCACCAGCGCTGTTCCCCCGGCAATCACCTTGGTCATCACCGGGTAGGGCAGCCGAGAGGCGATCGCCCGCTGGCCCATGATCGCCAGCACCACCCCCAAGATCAGCGACACCTGAAACCCGCTAGCTGCCAGAGTGTGGGCCATGCCCGCCTGCATAAATGTGTCTTGAATGTCGTAGGGCACATTCACCGCCTGGCGGCCCAGGGCCATAGCGCTGACCAACGGCCCGACCGGGCTGCCCAGCCGTTCAGCTTGGGCACGGGCAATGCGCTGCCGCAGCCGCCACAGCGCCCACTGAGGTGGTGTTTGGCCTGGGTCGGGCAAAATGCGATCGCCCGCAAATCCGGCAAAACAGCGCTGGCTAGCTAAATACTGCCGAAAATTAAACCCATTGGGGTTTTTGGGCAGGGCCGGTTCGTAGAGCTTGCCCTGCACCTGCACCCGTTGCCCCGGAAACAAGCCCTCACTTTTCTCCAGGGGTATGGTGACATAGAGCTTGCCTCGAGTCAGGCTGGGGATACCCAGGGGGTTATTGTCGGCATCCAACCGGCGCACTTGATTGGTGGTCAACCAAAACTGCCCGCGCCCACTGCGGGTCAGGCGAGGCAGCGTTTCCACCTCGCCCCAGACGATCTGCTGCGCTCCAGCTGCCTCGCCCTGGCTCAGCAGGGCACTGATATCGAGGGGGCCAGGGACTGGGTAGCGCAGGCCGTAGTTGAGGGTAGCCAGCAGGGCGATCGCCCCAGCCCCCAACCACAGCACCGCCGTCGGCCCGCGCCGCCAGCGACGGGGCAGCGTCAGCGCCGCTAACCCTGCCGCCGCGATCGCCCCGACACCGGCAACCGCCACCCCAACCCAGAGATTCAACCCTAGATGACGCACCCAAAGACTGACCCAAAGTAGCCCAACGCAGTACGCGCTAGCCCACAGCGATCCCGCAATTCCGCCCATAAAAATCTCTTTGCACCCTGCACCCAGTTGTTACCTTTAGAAAGCCCGAACTCAACGTCTGACTCTCAGCCTTCTAGGCGTTAAACCGCTCCTAGATCGGGCTATCCCTTTGAACATGGAAAATCTTGTAGTTTGCTTTTCTCGGTTTTTAGTTGCCAACTTTTGAGAAATCAGTAGTATTAATCAGTGCTACATCCAGGGAGATGAGAACCATGACGCAATTGCCCTCTGGTCTATCCACCAGACCCGAGACTTTTGCTGCCGCCAGCGAGTCAAACCTTCGCCTGCAGCGGGCGGTAGAAAGTCTCAACCTCAACCTGGATGAGGAGCTGCACCGCTACCGACAAGCGCGATCGGGTCAGGCTACCCCTACCCCAGCTCGTCTACAGATGCGGACTCCCCGCAAGCCCATCGATTTGATTACTGTTAAATCTACAGCGGCAGCCACGGCGGTAGCCGCCGCTCCACCCCCACCCCCCAACGCCCGACTACAAGAAATTTTGGGGCAGGCGGCAGCTCCCAATGCGCAGACCTACCCGCCACAGACCAACATCCACCAGGCGCGCATGAGTCACGGCGGCACCATAACCACCTATCGCCCGGCTCCAGAAGACTATCTAGAAAGTACTGAGGCGCTGTTGGGCAGCTTGCCCACCGCTGCCCCCCGCGATCGCGAGCCAGAATACGTCCCCTCGCTAAGACGCCAGTTAACCACTCCCCTGGGGGTCGGCGCTCTGCTGCTACTGCTGGTAACCAGCGCTGGCTTTGGCTACCTAGTCACGTCACCTGAAGCCATACTGCACCTGACTGACAATGCCATTACCCGCCGATTTAAGGGCGACCCCAGCCCAGCAGAGAATGCCGACTCTGTGGCTCTAGATAGCCTGGGCAGTCAGGCCGAGTCAGGCTTCAAGCCCCTCGGCCCCGATCTGTCAGAAAAAGAGTTTGCCTCCCTCGATCTGAACAACATCAGCACCCTACCCTCCGCCGATTCACCCAAATCGCCTGCTGCATCCGCAGATCTCCTCCCGACCACCGCACCCGCAATGGTTGGGGGACAGCCCTTGCCCACCACCGGCCAGCGCCCCGGTGAGCCCAGAACTACAGGCCCTCGCCCCGGCGTGCTCACCCCGGCGGGGGGCAGCGGTGGAGTGCTGCGCGCCGAAATCGTGACCGCTCCTAGAGCGGCTGTTAGCCCTAGGCCTGCCGCGACCGCTGCTCCGACGCGATCGACTCCTGCTCCTGTAGCTACATCTCCCGTTCGGGTAGCGTCTCCTGCTGCCCCTGCCCGACCTCCTCAACCTCTGGCCGCACGAGCCCCGGCAGCGCCCCCAGCCCCGGTGGCCCCCCCTGCCGTAGCGCCGCCCGCCCCGATTACCCAAGCTCCGCCCCAAGCGGCAGCGCCTAGCTACTACGTGGTCACCGACTACAACGGCACCCAGTCGCTAGAGTCGGCCCGCAGCGCGGTGGGTGACGCCTACGTGCGCAATTTCTCCAGCGGCACCCGCATTCAGATGGGTGCGTTTTCTCAGCCGTCATCGGCCCAAAACCTGGTGAATCAGCTCCAGGGGCAGGGGATTCCGGCTCAGGTGATTTCGCCCTAGTGGTTGAGAGGAGATGGGGAGATGAGGGAGATGGGGAAGTAGGCGAATCATAAAACTTTGGGGTTTAGGAACGTTTGAAGTCTTTGCGGCTGTCCTTCTAACCTTCCTTACCTCCCCCATCTTCCTT
>JANPIO010000113.1:0-18671 GCA_031425055.1 Phormidium sp. VAR_61_metabat_6 | reverse complement strand
CGCTCGACCGTTGGCTGCTCAAACATTGCCCCTGCCTGACCACCTGATTCCGTTGACCTCGGCAGAGGGGCAGAGGCTGCTGCGAGACAGTGAAGCCCTAGCGGATTATGTGCCGCTGACGAGCCAGTTTGTCACTCAGGTGAACCAGGCGTTTTGCGGAGTGGCGAGCACGGTGATGGTGCTCAACGCGCTGGGGGTTCCAGCCCCGCTGGCCCCGGAGTGGGAGCGGAACTATTTCACCCAGGAGAATGTGTTCAATGAGCAGACCGAGGCGATTATTGCCAAAGATGCGATCGCCCGTCAAGGCCTCACGCTAGCTGAACTCGCTGGCATGCTTGAAACCTATCCCGTCAGCGCTGAAATTCACCACGGCAGCGATGTGGGCCTAGAGGAGTTTCGCAGTTTGATTCGCACCAACTTGGAAACTCCCGACAGCTACGTGCTGATCAATTATCTGCGCAGGGCGATCGGCCAGGAAAGCGGTGGCCACATTTCACCCGTTGCCGCCTACGATGCCGACACCGACCAGTTTTTGATTTTAGATGTGTCGCGCTACAAATATCCCCCCGTGTGGGTGCAGGCTGAGACCCTCTGGCAGTCCACCAATACGGTAGATTCGGTGTCGGGCAAAACGCGAGGGTTTTTGTTGATTGAGGCGCGCTAAGCGGCCAGCGATCGCGCCACCGTCCCGTGCTTTTCCAGCACCACCGCCAGATCCAGCGTTAGCAATCCCTCAGGGTTGAGCACCTCTCTGCCGTGGATAAAGCTGTAGTCAACGCGATCGATCGTGCAGTAAATGAGTGCGGCGACGGGATCGTAGACAGTGCCTGACAAGGCCAGGCGATCGAGATTCACGGTGACAAAATCCGCCGCCATGCCGGGGGCCAGGTGGCCAATATCGGTGCGGCCCAGCACTTTAGCGCCGCCGCGAGTGGCCAATTCCAGAGCCTCACGGGCTGTGAGGGCGGCGGGATCTTCTTCTCGCACCCGAGCCATTAGAAAGGCTTGGCGGGCCTCGGCCAGCAGGTGACTGCTGTCGTTAGAGGCCGAGCCATCCACCCCTAGGCCCACGGGCACGTTGTGATCGAGCAGTTTGCGAATCGGGGCCATGCCGCTGGCTAGGCGCATGTTGCTACAGGGGCAGTGGGCCACCCCGGTACCCGTTTGGCCAAAACTGTGGATGGCGTTGTCGTCGAGCTTGACGCAGTGGGCGTGCCAGACATCGTCTCCCAGCCAGCCCACGGCGGCGGCGTAGTCGCCAGGGGTGAGGCCAAAGGTGTCGAGGCTGTAGGTGACGTCGGATTTATTTTCGGCTAGGTGGGTATGCAGCCGCACGCCGGGGTAACTGCGGGCCAGGGCGGCAGATTCTCGCATTAGGTCGGGGGAGACGCTGAAGGGAGAACAGGGGGCCAGGGTAATGCGGATCAGGGCGTAGGGATCGTTGTCGTGGTACTGCTCGATCAGCCGCTGGGAGTCCTTGAGAATGTCGACCTCGGCTTCGACAATTGAGTCGGGAGGCAGGCCGCCCTGGCTCTCGCCCACGCTCATGCTGCCCCGACTGGCGTGGAACCGCAGGCCGGTTTGGCCCACCGCCTCAATTTCGTCATCGAGGGTGCAGCCGTTGGGAAAGAGGTAGAGGTGGTCGCTGGCGGTAGTGCAGCCCGAGTAAATCAGCTCGGCGGCGGCGACCTGGGCGCTGAGGGCGATCGCTTCAGGGGTGAGCTGCTGCCACAGCGGGTAGAGGGCGCTGAGCCAGTCAAACAGCGATGAATTTTGCGCCCCCGGCACCACCCGCGTGAGGGTCTGAAAAAAGTGGTGGTGGGTGTTGACCAGGCCGGGGAGAACGAGGTGGCGATCGCCCAAATCCAGCACCCGATCTGCTGTCTGGGGAAGTGCTTCAGTAGTGCCCACCTGCTCAATCACGTGGTCGCGAAGGAACAGCGCCCCCGATCGAATCTCGCGCCGCTGGTCATCCATCGTGACCAGGGTGTGAATGTTCTTGACCAGAAGAGTTGGCACGGTGAGAAGCCTGGCAGCACAGCACTAGCAGCGAACTATAGCAGGTCGTTTGCTAGTGCCAATGTTTTCCCCTATGCAAAATTAGATGTTGACCTGTCGTAGCAGGATCGACGGCCCCAGCCTAGGACAGCCCAATAAATTTCTGAAACAGCTTGACCTTATCGCCGTAGGGGGGGTAGCGCCAGTCCATATCCATCCAGAAGGGCTTTTTAAGCACGCTCTTGAGGTGCGAGAAGGTATTGAAGCTGTGTTGACCGTGGTAGCTGCCAACGCCGCTGCCGCCGACGCCGCCAAAGGGTAAATCCCAGATGGCAATCTGCAAAATCACGTCGTTGATGCACACCGAACCCGCTGTAGTGCGATCGAGCACCTGGGTCTGCACCTGGCGATCGCGCGTAAATAGATACAGCGCCAGGGGCTTGGGCCTCTGGTTGACGGCGGCGATCGCACCCCCCAAATCTTTGTAGGTGAGAATTGGCAGAATCGGGCCAAAGATCTCCTCCTGCATGATTGGGGCATCCCAGCCGATGCCGTCGATTAAGGTGGGGGCGATGTAGCGATCGCCCCGGTTGTGCTGCCCCCCAGCGAGAATATTGCCCTGGTTCAGCAAACTTACCAGGCGGTCGAACTGGCGATCGTTGATCACCCGCGAGAGGTCAGGGCTGGTGGCGGGGTCATCCCCATAGCAAGCCTGAATGCGCTGCTGAAGCGCGGCCACCAGACCGTCCTTAACTCGCTCATCGACCAACAGGTAGTCGGGGGCCACGCAGGTCTGCCCCGCATTGAGAAATTTGCCCCAGACGATGCGCCGGGCCGCTACTTCCAGGTTGACATCGGCATCGACGATGCAGGGGCTTTTGCCGCCTAGCTCTAGGGTGACGGGCGTCAGGTGCTGGGCCGCTGCCTGCATGACGATCTTGCCGATTCGCTCGCCGCCGGTAAAAAAGATGTGGTCAAATTTTTCGGCCAGCAGGGCTTGGGCGGTGTCGATGCCGCCTTCTACTAGGGCCACGTAGGCGGGGTCAAAGGTGTCTGCGATCAGCCGAGCCAGCACCTTGGATGTGGCTGGGGCCAGCTCCGAGGGTTTGAGCATGGCGCAGTTACCAGCGGCGATCGCCCCCATCAGCGGCGACACAATCAGCTGAAAGGGGTAGTTCCAGGGGCCAATGATCAGCGCTACCCCCAGGGGTTCGGGCTGTACCCAGGCCGAGCCGGGCAGCTGGCTCAGGGGTAGCGAGGCCTGGCGGGGCTTGACCCAGCGGGGCAGATGCTTGATCACATGATCTAGCTCGCTGATGGTGCCCACCTCAAAGTAGCCCTCAAACTCAGGGCGGCCCAGGTCTTGTCTGACCGCATCAATAATCTCTGCCTGATAGTTAACGATCGCCGCTCGCAGAGCCTTGAGCTGAGCGAGGCGAAAGTCGAGGCTGCGAGTGGCCCCGGTGGCCCAGTAGGTCCGCTGGCGTTGTAGCAGATCGGCAACGGGAGTGGTGGCGGCAGCGGTAGTCATGGTTAATCTCTGGCAGGGGGGCTGGTTTCGGAGCTAACTCATCTGCTTTATCCTACTAGAGAGCCACCTAAGGATTTGAACGTTTCACCATGCTGAGATCAGTTTTTCGCCTTGTCTTTGGGGTTGCTCTGGTTATGATGACTCTGCTGGGCTATGCGTACCCCAGTGCTGCTGTTTCTTTGGATGATAGCCCAATGGGAGTACTACCGTTTATCGGCGGTTTGGCAGGTCAGCGCCCCACGACCCTAGGGGTCAAAGACGGTAAGCTGTCGCCCTGCCCTGACACCCCCAACTGCGTGATCAGCGAGAGCGATACCGATGCCGATGCCGAACATGCGATCGCACCCCTGGCCTACAGTGGCGACCCGGCCCGGGCCATGGCTCTACTAGAGGCCGTAGTCAACGCCATGTCTCGTACGGCAATTATTGAAAAAACCGATCGCTACCTCTACGCCGAGTTCACCAGCAAGCTGATGGGCTTTGTGGACGATGTGGAGTTTTACCTCGACCCCTCCACGCCCGTCATTCAGGTGCGATCGGCGTCGCGCCTCGGCCAGTCTGACCTGGGGGCCAACCGCAAGCGCATAGAAGCCATTCGCCAGGCGCTAGCCTCAGCCGCGATCGCTGAATAGACCAGCTCCGTTCTAACCGCTTGCCAAAGAAAAAAGTGTTGCTGAATTGAAGCATGAATTTGGGCAGGGGCAAACGGCCGTTTGCCCCTACGAGAGACGTTGCAGTTTTGATTCATACCGGTATCCAGCAACGCCAAAAAAGATTTCCCTGACCTAGATAGGTCAGGGAAATCTTTTAGGTATATTTTCCAGACTGGAGAGCGAGAGAAGGCCGAATTTAATCCTTGAAGATCGCGTTCTCTAGCTGCTGAAGGGCCACTTCTAGATCGTCATTGACGATTTGCTCGTCAAACTCTGAGGCGGCATCAATCTCCACCAGTGCCCGCTGAAGCCGCCGCGCAATGGCATCGTCGGCATCCTTGCCCCGCAGGCGAATACGGCTTTCTAGCTCTTCTAAGGAGGGGGGCAGCACAAACAGCTGTAGCGCATGGGGAAAGGTTTTGCGTACCTGGCGAGCGCCCTCTAGCTCAATTTCTAAAATCACCCACTGGCCGGCCTCGATCTCTTTGATCACCGGGGTTTTGGGGGTGCCGTAGAGGTTGCCCGCAAACTCGGCCCACTCCAGCAGTTCCCCTTGCTCAACCATGGCGCGAAATTCGTCGCGGCTGACGAAGAAATAGTCTTGGCCGTTGACCTCGCCGGGGCGGGGCGATCGCGTAGTGGCCGACACCGACAGCTTCAACGCCGGATAGCGGTGGCGCAGCGCCCGCAGCAGTGTGCCCTTGCCCACTCCGCTGGGGCCGGTAAACACAATCAGCCGACCCCGGCGCGGGGCGAGGTCGGTCTCGGTGGTTAGGCTAAGGGCCTCTGGGCTGAGGGTCTCTAGGGGTGCTGGAGTGCTGACGGTCATGGCGACGGCTGTATGGCTAAGATTTCTTATTCTAGTGAACCCAGAGTTTATGGGAAGGGCTAAATTCCAGATGACTTTATACCGTCGGTAGATCAAACAGCACGGTGGTCATGTAGCGCTCAGCCCAGGCGTCGCCAAAGGCTTTTTCGAGCACTCGCCGGGTTTTGTCGTTCTTTTGCTGCTGCTCGCAGTAGTGACGCTGACCGGCCATAATGCTCTCTAGCTGGGCCGGGGTCGCTGGGGTAGCGATCGCCTGCTGGCAGTGCAGAGCTAAGTAGGCAGCAATCAAATCGATAAACGCCGTCTCTTCATCGGGGCTGGCCGGGCGAATGAAGCGGCAGTAGGGCGAAAAAATGGTGCCCCAACCCGGCAGATCGCGCTCCTCGCTAAAGGGCTGGGCTGGCAGAGCCTCTAGGGCCGTAGTGTAGCCCTCGGGTAGAGAACTGCCCACGGGGGATAGGTCGATGATGGCGGCGCTAATTTGCCCGCGCCCGCCCACTAGGTCGCAGCCAAACATAGGCAGAGCGTACTCGGGTCGGGGAAACATGACGCAGTGCAAAATGTCTAAGTTGTTGCCCACGCGAGCCAGCTCCAGGTGCAGCTTGCGAAACTGGGGGGTCTGGTAGCACTGATTTTCAATGGTCAGCCGCTCGCCCTCTAGGCGGCCCTCAATGTAGCCGAGATCCTCCGGCAGGTGGTAGGGCGATAGGTCGAGATACTGCCGCCAGGTGGCTTCAATGCGAGCGGCTAGGCCCCGAATCATCGGGTGCTGCTGGTCGCGCAGGGAGATTGGAGTTGGGGCTACCATGACACCCGAAGAAACAGCGATAGTTTGCGAGTAAGTATTTAGCATACCAGTCGGGGTCAGGATACTAGAGTTCTCTGTTACTCCAGCCAGCTACAATTTGGCCACGGGCGTTGTTAACTGCATTAAGGTGCCATTGCCGTGAAGCTCATCGACTGGATCAACCTGGCTGCTCTGGGCATTGTCCTCGTCATTGTTTGGCAGTTTCGCCAGATCGTTTTACTGATGTTTGCGGCAGTGGTGATTACCATTGCGCTCAACAGCCTGGTGCGATTTTTCTCGCGGGTGTACGGCTGGCCGCGCGATCGCGCCGTGCTGGTCACTGGGGCACTGGTGCTATTGGGCGGCGTAATTTTTTTGGGATTGGTGCTGCCTCTGTTTATCAACCAGTTTCAAGAACTGCTACTGCTGACGCCCAAAGGGTTTGAGCAGCTAGGGGTGTGGTTTGATGCCTTTCAGGAGAACCCGCCGGAGTGGTTTCCTGAGCAAGATTTGCGGGTGCTGCCGCCCCTGCCCGACCTGCTGCGTCAGGTGGCCTCCATTGGCTCAACGGTGTTTGGCAACTTTCTGACGTTTTTCTCTAGCTCGATGGCGATTTTGCTCCAGCTGCTGCTGCTGTTCGTGCTGACGCTGATGATGCTGGCCAACCCCCCGGCCTACCGCCGACTGCTGCTGCGCCTGTTCCCGTCGAGCTACCGTCACCGCGCCGACGAAATTTTGACGAAATGCGAGCGATCGCTGATGTTCTGGCTGGGTGGGGTAGCGCTAAGCTCAATCTTTGTGGCCACCATCAGCTTCACGGGGCTGGTGCTGTTGGGGGTGCCCTACGCCTTTGCCCATGCGGTGCTGGCCGGGCTGTTTAACTTTATTCCCAACCTGGGGCCGACCCTGAGCGCAGTGTTTCCGGTGTTTGTGGCGCTGCTTCAGTCGCCCGGCAAGGCCCTGGCGGTGATTGTGCTCTACGTGCTGATCCAAAACGTCGAGAGCTACGGGTTTTCGCCCATGGTGATGCAAAAGCAGGTGTCGCTGCTGCCCGCCGCCACCCTGGTGTCTCAAATCTTTTTTGCCACCTTCCTTGGCCCCGTCGGACTGGTTTTAGCCCTGCCGCTAGCGGTGGTTTGCAAAACCTGGATTGAAGAAGCTTGGATTATCGACGTGCTCGATCGCCCCAGAGGCCATGCGATCGGGTCTCGGCCTGAAACGTTTGGAGACACAGAACCGACTGCGGAACCTCTAGAGACTGCCTTGACCCCAGAGGATATTTAACCAGCTCAGCCTGAGCTGGGGACGGCTAGGCAACTTGAGAAACCGTTCTTGTTTGCCGGATGACAGGTTTGAAGATTCGCGCCACTTACTTCGAAAGCATGGCCCTAAGGCTTTGAATTTTTGAATTTTTTACAGACCAAACTGACGTTTTCAGACTTGTCACCTAGACAAATTATCTTAGGGCTGCCTAAAGAGGCCACAGCTGCCAGTCAAAGTATAATTTAAGACGTCTTCTGCCGATCGCCTGCTGCCGAGAACGGTGGAACCTTGTCATGCTAAGGGGATCTCCATAGACTGACTAGGAACTGCTACACAGAAAACTACGTCCTTCCGTCGATGGCACACGCAGATCGTAGGTCTAATTTTATGGCTATATCCTTCTTTACTTTTTAAATTTATATTGATGGCCCTATGCTAAGCGTGATTATTCCGGCCTACAACGCTGCAACCACGATCGCAGACCAGCTAGATGCCCTATCTCAGCAAACCTTTGCTGGGCCTTGGGAGATTGTGGTTGGCGATAATGGCTCTACTGACGGCACCCTAGATGTCGTGCATCGCTACCAGCAGATGATGCCCCACTTAAAGGTCGTGGATGCCTCGGCTCGGCGGGGGGCTGCCCACGCCCGCAACATGGCCTGTGCCCAGGCCCAGGGTGATGCACTACTATTCTGTGATGCCGATGATGCGGTCGCCCCCGGCTGGCTAGCAGCGATGGCCGCCGCCTTAGAGAACCACGATCTGGTCTGCGGTCGGCGAGAAATGGCTCAGCTCAACGATCGCAACGAATTTTCTGCCGCGCTGACCAGCATTGAGGGCACCGGGAAGCTCTACCATCCGTTTCGGCCCTTTGGCTCAGCCAGCAACCTGGCGGTTAAGCGGGTGCACCATGAGGCGGTGGGCGGGTTTGATGGGCAGTTTTTGGCCCTGCAAGACATTGACTACTGCTGGCGCATCCAGGCATTGGGGGTGACGCTGCACGAAGTCAAAGATGCGGTGGTCAACTTTCGCTTTCGGGGCGATGTCAGGTCTAACTTTCGGCGGCTGAAAAAATTTGGCTACTACTCTGCCCGGCTATACCGCAAGCACTGGGCCGATGGCTTTCCCAAAGGGATGCTGTTCAAGTGTTTTCTGTCGCTGCCGCTGGTGCCGGTGAAGTTTGTGGTGCGGGTGCGCGATCGCCCCACTCTCTTCCTTTGGTTTCTCAACCTGGGCTGGAGCCTGGGCTACTGGCACAGCTGGCTCGACATGGCGAAGGAGGCCGTGGTGGCTCAGCTCAGCCGGGGTAAGGCCGATCCAGAACTGTCGGTAGGCTAAGGATAAGCTATGTCATTCAGCGAAAAGGGATTGGGGTGTTATTGCATCCCAATCCCTTTTTGGTTAGACCTTAACCAGCGAATCTAGCGCCTAGGCGTCATCTAGCGCGGCGATGCCGGGCAGCTCTTTGCCTTCGAGCAGCTCCAGGCTCGCGCCGCCGCCGGTGGAGATGTGGCTCATTTTTTCGGCCACGCCCACCTTCTCGACCGCTGCCACTGAGTCACCGCCGCCGATGATGGTGGTGACGCCTTGGCCGGTGAGGTCGGCCAGGGTGTGGGCGATCGCCTCGGTACCTGCCGCAAACTTATCGAACTCAAACACACCCATGGGGCCATTCCAGATCACCGACTTGCACTGCTTTAGCGCGTCTTGGAACACCTTGATCGAGTCGGGGCCAATGTCGAGACCCATCCAGCCGTCGGGAATCGCCTCAACGCTAACGGTTTGAGCATTGGCATCGGGGGCAAAGTTGTCGGCCAGCACCACGTCGGTGGGCAGCAGCAGGTCAACGCCCTTTTCCTTGGCCTTGATTTCCAACGCCTTGGCCAGTTCCAGCTTGTCTTCTTCCACCAGCGACTTGCCCACGTTGAGGCCGCGCGCCTTGTAGAAGGTGAAGATCATGCCGCCGCCAAGCAGCAGCTTGTCGACCTTGTCGAGCAGGGTCTCAATGACGCCGATTTTGCTGGAAACCTTAGAGCCGCCGATGATTGCCGCCAAGGGCTTTTGGGGATTTTCGATCGCCGCTTGCAGATACTGAAGCTCTTTCTCAATTAGGTAGCCCGCCACGGAGGGGCTGAGGTATTTGGTCACGCCCTCAGTGGAAGCGTGGGCCCGGTGGGCGGTGCCGAAGGCATCGTTGACATAGAGGTCGGCGTTGGCGGCGAGCTGTTTGGCAAACTCAGGGTCGTTGGCCTCTTCGCCCGCGTAGAAGCGCACATTTTCGAGCAGGGCTACCTGGCCATTTTCCATCGCGCCCACGGCGGCAGCGACGTCGTCACCGATGCAGTCATCGCACTTGATCACCTCTTGGCCCAGCAGCTCGCTCAGGCGCTGGGCGACGGGGGTGAGACGCATGCTCTCAACCACCTGGGCCTTGGGGCGACCGAAGTGGCTGGTGAGAATCACCTTGGCTCCCTTGCCGGTGAGGTCTTGGATGGTGGGCAGGGCCGCCCGGATGCGGGTGTCGTCAGTAATCGCCCCCTGGTCGTCGAGGGGCACGTTGAAGTCGGCCCGCACCAGCACTCGCTTGCCCGAAACGTCAGCTGCTGTGAGGCTTGCCACGGATTTTTTAACCACTGAGATACCCTCCTAAAACTGGTTTAAGTCTCTGTATTTATTACGTTATGCAGCGCGTCGATGGCAGTGGCCCCAACCTTGACTAAGGTAGGTTTGAGGAAACGGCTCAGCGACTGTGTCTGTCGTAATATTTACTTATTGCCGCCCTCATTTTACCGGAGTGTGAGTTCCCTTCGATACGCCATGTTCAAGACGGTTTTATTTCCCATCGACATGAGTTCTGAGGCGCAGCAGGCGGCTCCCAAAGTGGCAGAACTGGTTAAAAGCCACCAGAGTCGGCTGGTTTTGCTGTCAGTCGTCGAACCGAGGGAGGAGGCGAGTCAGCCTTCGGCCCAGTCATCCCCCGAGGCGGTGGCTAAGCTGTTAGGGCAGGCTAAAGCCCTGTTTGCCGCCCAATCGATTGACACCGAAGTGCTTGAGCGAGAAGGTCAACCGGCCTTTGTGATCTGCGATGTCGCCGACGAGCTCAATGCCGACCTAATCGTGATGGGCTGTCGCGGTGTAGGCCTGATCGAAGACGTGCAAGACGAAAGCGTCACCACGCGGGTCATTAATCTATCGCCCTGCCCGGTGCTGATTATTCCCTAGGGGAAGCGGTAGACGGGTGAATGGGTAGATGGGTAGGCGAGTGGATGAGTAGCGGGTAGGGTGGGCACTGCCCACCAAAATCTCTAGCGTCACTCAATCCACTCTGGCTCACCTAGATCCATAGACCTCAGAAAAATTCCCCTAGCCCCAGTTCTTGTCGGGCGATCGCCAGCGGTTTCTCCTAGTTAAGCTCGGGTGGGTAGGCGATCGCCGCCCGCTCCTTTCCGAAATAGGTTTATTCTCAATTAGGTGTGTCGCCGTGCGATGGGGTGCATGGCGACCTGTTGGTCTGGTCACCTTTTGGTGCTACGCCCCCTAGCTAAGATCGCTAAAGCACTCTCCCCATCGCTCCCTCACCATCCCCATCTCCCTCACCATCCCCATCTCCCTCACCCCCACTCCCCCATGTCCACCCCCGAAATCCAGTGGTATCCCGGCCATATCGCCAAGGCAGAAAAAGCCCTGGTCGATCAGCTCAACCGTGTGGATGTGGTGCTAGAGGTGCGCGATGCCCGCATTCCGGTATCGACGCGGCACCCCAAGGTCGACATCTGGGTGGGAGACAAACCCAGGGTCCTAGTGATCAACCGGGTCGATATGATTTCAACCGAGGCCCGCACCGCCTGGGAGACCTGGTTTCGTCAGCAGGGGGAAGTGCCCTACTTCACCGATGGGCAGCAGGGCAAGGGGGTGAAGGCGATCGCAAAAGCTGCCCAGACCGCTGGTGAGGCCGTCAACCAGCGCCGCCAGACTCGCGGCATGAAACCCCGCCCCATTCGCGCCGTGGTGATTGGCTTTCCCAATGTGGGCAAGTCAGCGCTGATCAACCGCTTGCTGAACCGCAAGGTGGTAGCCAGCGCCCGCAAAGCCGGGGTCACCCGCCAGCTGCGGTGGGTGCGTCTGTCGGGCGACCTCGACCTGCTCGACGCGCCCGGCGTCATCCCCTCCCGCATGGATGACCAAGCCGCCGCTCTCAAGCTGGCCATCTGCGATGATATTGGCGAAGCCTCCTACGATACCCAGCGCACCGCCGCCGCGTTTTTAGATGTGCTGAAGACGCTTCAGCAGGCA
Organism: Phormidium sp. VAR_61_metabat_6; assembly: GCA_031425055.1. Classification (GTDB taxonomy): domain Bacteria; phylum Cyanobacteriota; class Cyanobacteriia; order Phormidesmidales; family Phormidesmidaceae; genus Nodosilinea. Next base: position 7,317 of record JANPIO010000113.1, on the reverse strand, counting down.
GGCGCTCCAGATGATTACCGCGATGGTTTGCAGTCTCGCTACGGCCTGACGCTAGACGACTGCACCGGGGAAGACTTCGTAGTTCAGGTGGCGACCCAAAAATTTCAGGACAATGTGGAACGCACAGCTAAGCGCATTCTCAACGACTTTCGCACCGGGCTGCTGGGGTCGTGGGTGCTGGAGTGGCCACCTACCTAATACTGAATCCGCCTTGACTACCCCCGGTTGGGCTGGGCAAACACCGTTTGCCCCTACGCCAGCCACCTGTTTGGAATCGGGGTTATGCGATTCGGACTTGGTATAAGGTGTTGTCTGCGAAAGAGCCAGCCCAATCGGTCTGCAAAAAATGGCAGAAGATAATCATCCTCTGCCATTGCAACTGAATAATTTAGTTGCCTCTAGGCAATTTACCAGCGGGAAAACTCGCGGTCGCCACCGCCGCTGAAGTTGCTGCGAGGAGCACCACCACCGGCGCGCTTTTCTTTGGGACGGGCTTTGTTGACGCGCAGCTCGCGACCCATCCATTCAGCCCCGTCGAGGGCTTCAATGGCAGCGTCTTCGTCGGCTTCTTTCTCCATCTCGACAAACGCGAATCCCCGGGGGCGACCGGTTTCGCGATCGGTGGGCACCGTCACTCGGCTAACGGCCCCGTACTCGGAAAAGACTTCAGTGATGTCTCCTTCCGCAGCATTGTAGGCGAGGTTTCCTACATAGATCGACATGGCACAACTCCACAATTGACATGTAATGTAGACACGTTCGATTCGGAGTGGTACACATCGATTACCCGAAAGCTGAAATCAAATTGTGGTTTACCAGCCTACCGAAAGCAAAACATGTTACCCTCTCACTTTAGCATAAGGTTTCTGGGGATCGATCGTTCTGTAACACCGTGACAGCAGCCGTGACAGCCATTGAGGACGGGGCTTTCCATAAATTTTGTAACACGCTGCGCAGAGCACTTAGCCAGGCTCGATTAGCGTCTGCCGTAGAAGGTGACCTCAACATCGGCACACCAGCCAGCGGCCAGATTCTCGTACAAAAAGACGCGCTCTACTCGGTAGTACACGCCGTCTCTAAACACGCAGTCGCCAATGCGCGGAATGATCGGGTAGGTGGCAAACCACAGGGCGTCTTTGATCGGGGCGCTAGGGCTATTGCTACTGGCCGCTAGATAAAACACTTGAACCTTAAACCCTCGACCCGAACTGGCGGAAGCCGAGATGGGGCTTTCGTTGGGCTGGCCGCTACTCTTGCCGGTGGTTTTTTTAGGGGGCACAGGGTTGGCGAGGAAGGGTACGGGTGCTTTGAAGGGGACTGCACCAGTAGTCTACCAAGACTGTGGAGGAGAGTTGATGGAGATGAAAGTGTTTAACGCAAAATGTTTGAGCGGAAGATTTAGGGTCGGGGGTGCAGGGTTTGGTTCCAGGATCTGACAACTTAACCCTCGCACCCACTCGCTCGGGTAGTGGCGACGACCCCCTTAGAGACTATCTTTAGACCAAGGCAGTTTTAGCTATTGCCGCGACGCTTGAGGGCGGCTACCATCTGCTGGCGTACGGCTCTGGCCCACTGGTCAAACTCAACTACGGGGTGAGCGTCTTTGTCGAGGGCGGCTCCAAATCCCTGGGTATTCCTGTCCTGAGTCATAGCCTTGTCCTTGTTGTCTTTATGAGTAGTTGGGTTATTTTTCTGACCTAGACCATTATTCCCTTAGGTTAGCTGCCTCAGCTATGCCCCCGGGTAGGGATTTCATAACCTAGAGTTGGGGAGAAGCGCTAATTGCGGCGGCAGGTGGGCGATCGCAAGCCGAGTTGTAGGGCCAAAAGAGCGTTAAAAGCCATGGCTCCATGACCGCCAAGGACTGATAGAGGGCAAAATGGCTCTATATGAAATTATTGTGAATTCTTTCCTATGCGCCCCATTCGTACGTTTAACGTAACCCCGGCTCTGCCCCAGCGGCTAGAGGCGCTGCGCACCCTGGCCTACAACCTTCACTGGGACTGGGATGTGGAGATGGTAGACCTGTTTCGGCGACTGGACGGCGATCTGTGGGAGTCGAGTCGCTACAACCCGGTGCTGATGCTAGGCACCATTAGCCAGGCGCGGCTGAATGAGATTGCTGAAGATGAGGGGTTTTTGGCTCAGATGGATCGGGCGGCCCAGCGGCTGGAGGACTATCTGCGCGATCGCACCTGGTACAAAAAACACCGCAAGGCCCCGGTCGCGGAAGAATGCTACGCCTACTTTTCCATGGAGTTTGGCCTCACCACCTGCATGCCGGTGTATTCCGGGGGGCTAGGGGTGTTGGCCGGAGACCACCTCAAGTCGGCCAGCGATCTGGGCCTGCCCCTGGTGGCGGTGGGCCTGCTCTACCAGGAGGGCTACTTTGCTCAGTACCTAAACGCCGACGGCTGGCAGCAGGAGCGCTACCCGATCAACGACTTCTACAACATGCCCCTGCATCTAGAGCGCGATGCCAACGGTCAAGAGCTCAGAATCGAGGTGGAGTATCCGGGCCGGGTGGTGTACGCGCGAGTGTGGCGGGTGCAGGTGGGTACGGTGCCGCTATACCTGCTCGACACGAATATCGAGCCCAACAACCAGTACGACCAGGATATCTGCGATCGCCTCTACGGTGGCGACATCGACATGCGCATCCACCAGGAGGTGATGCTGGGCATTGGCGGTATTCGCATGCTGAGGGCCTTAAGGCTGACGCCAACCGCCTACCACATGAACGAGGGCCACTCGGCCTTTATGGCTCTAGAGCGCATGCGGGTGCTGGTCGAAGAACAGGGCCTGACCTTTGCGGAAGCCCTCCAGGTGGCCCAGGCCAGCCAGATGTTTACCACCCACACCCCGGTGCCCGCCGGTATCGACCTGTTTCCGCCGGAGAAGGTGCTGCACTACCTAGGCCGCTACCGTGATCGCTTTGGCCTGGGCGATGCCGAGTTTTTGGCCCTAGGCCGCACCGATACTGGTGATTTCTCGGCCCCCTTTAGCATGGCGGTGCTGGCGATTAAGACGGCGACCTTCATCAACGGGGTGAGTAAGCTTCACGCCGAGGTGTCGCGGGATATGTTTAGCCCGCTGTGGATCGGGCTCCCCCTGAACGAAGTGCCGATCTACGCCATCACTAACGGAGTGCACGCCCGTAGCTGCGTGGCCAGATCGACCCAGACGCTCTACGATCGCTACCTTGGCCCCAACTGGGCCGAAGCCAGCCCCGGCGCATCGCTGTGGAAACGGGTGTACGCCATCCCCGACGACGAGCTGTGGCGCAACCATGAACAGTGCCGATCGCACCTGGTGGTGGCGGTGCGCGATCGCCTGGCCAAAAGCATGCGCGATCGCGGCGGTTCGACCCGCGAGCTGACCGCAGCCCAGGAGTGCCTCGACCCCTTTGTGCTCACCCTTGGCTTTGCCCGTCGCTTTGCTACCTACAAGCGCGCTACCCTGGTTCTCCACGACCTCGATCGCATCCGCAATATCATTAATGGCAGTGGCGGCGATCGCCGCGTCCAGTTTGTGATTGCGGGCAAAGCCCACCCCAAAGACATTCCCGGCAAAGAACTGATCCGCAGCATCATTCACTTCACCCGCGATCAGGGGCTGAGTAAATCCATCGTGTTTGTGCCCAACTACGACATTCACCTGTCGCGGGACATGGTGGCGGGCTGCGACGTGTGGCTCAACAACCCCCGCCGCCCCCGCGAGGCCAGCGGCACCAGCGGCATGAAGGCGGCGATGAACGGCCTGCCCAACCTCAGCGTGCTCGACGGCTGGTGGGATGAGGCCGACTACATTCGCACCGGCTGGCCCATCGGCCACGGCGAAGACTATGACGACCCCGACTACCAAGACGATGTGGAGGCCAACGCCCTCTACGACACCCTAGAGAAGGAGGTTGTGCCCCTGTTCTACGATCGCGACAAAGACGAAATTCCGCGCGGCTGGGTCGCTAAAATGAAGGAGGCGATCTACCTCAACACGCCCCAGTTCAACACCGCCCGCATGGTGAAGGACTACGCGAATTTGGGCTACTTTGCGGCCAGCGATCGCGCCCACACCCTGGTCTCTCAAGACTACGGCCCCGGTAAAGAGCTGGCCGTTTGGCAGGCCCACCTGACCAATCACTGGTACGATGCGCGCTTTGAAGAGGTCGCCATTTCCGAAACCGCTGACTTGCAGGTGAATCAGCCCTTTAAAGTAACAGCCGCGCTGCGCCTGGGTGCCCTCACGCCCAGCGATGTGCAGGTTGAGCTGTACCGGGGCACGGTCTCTGTCGATGGTGAAATTGACGCTGGGGTGGCGATTTCGATGGCCTACCAGGGGCAAGACGATCGCGATCGCAGCATCTATGCCCTCGAAATGGAGTACACCGCCAGCGGCTTGCAGGGGCTCTCGCTGCGCATGTTGCCCAAGCACCCCTCCCTCAATAGCCCCTACGACCCCAAGCTGCTGCTCTGGGCCGACCCCAACTCGGTGCGGATTATCTCTGGGGTAGTGGCACCCACCGCGGCACTGGTGTAGATCAAGGAGTTCTATGGCCTCAGTACAGATTTCGTCAAATGGATCGCGCTTTGGCCAAGACGTAGCCATCCGACAGTTTCAGCTAGTTGCCGACGAGCCGACCCACCTCGGCGGCAGCGACCAAGGGCCTACCCCCACAGAACTGCTTTTGGCGGGGCTGGGCAGCTGCAAGGCGATCACGATCAAAATGTATGCCGATCGCAAGGGCTGGCCGGTCGAGAATGTCTACGTGGCAGCGGAGCTGCAAACCGTGGAGAAACAGGCGGTGATTGTGGTCTACCTGACTCTGGTGGGCGACCTGACCGCCGAACAGCGCGATCGCCTGCGGGAGATTGGCGATCGCTGCCCCGTGCATCGCCTGCTCAGCGCCGCCACCCCAATTCAAACCGTCTTAACCCCTGCTGCTACCCCGTCGCCGTAATGGAGGTAACCCGATGGCCGCGAATCTAAGCTGGTCCGACGAACAATCTCCCTTCCATGCTGGGGAGCTGGCGATTCAAACTCGGCTGGGGGTGCAAGAGCGCATGGATAGACAAGGGCGGCGGATTATTCGTAGCTACTTGCCTGATCAACACCGCGAATTTTTTGCCCAGCTATCCTATATTTTGGTGGGTACGGTGGATGGCAATGGTCAGCCCTGGGCCTCAATTTTGGTCGGGGAACCGGGGTTCATCACCTCTCCCAACGAACGTACCCTGCACATCGCTGCTCAGCCTCTATTTGCCGATCCGCTACACACGACCCTAGCGGTGGGAGCTGACATTGGTTTGCTCGGCATTGAGCTGCACACCCGCCGCCGCAACCGCCTGAACGGCACCATAACGGCCATCTGGCCGGGAGGATTTACGGTGGTGGTGGGCCAGAGCTTTGGCAACTGCCCCCAATACATTCAGGCGCGGCGGTTTGATCTGCAATCTTTTGATGCAGCGGTGGCTAAACCTGTACATGCCCTGGCGATGCTGGGAGATGCTGAAAGGGCGCTGATTGCCGCCGCCGATACCTTCTTCATCGCTACCGCTCACCAGGATGCGTCGGCAGGATCAGCCAGCGGTGTGGATGTGTCGCATCGGGGCGGCAAGCCCGGCTTTGTGAGAATTGACGATCCGCAGACGCTCACGATTCCAGATTTTTCGGGCAACTTGCACTTCAACACCTTTGGCAATCTAGAACTCAACCCTCGCGCTGGACTGGTCTTCATCGATTTTGCCAAGGGCGATCTGCTCTACCTCAGTGGCTCCGCCGAAGTGATTTGGGATGGCCCCGAAATCATGGCTTACGAAGGAGCCGAACGTCTGCTGCGTTTCTACATAAAGCAGGGCGATCGCGTTGAAGGTAGTCTGCCTCTCGCCTGGTCAACCCCAGAGCCTTCGCCTTTTTTGAATGACACGGGACCTTGGCGATCGCAGACCTAGAGCACTACCCCAATGCTAGGAACATTGCATTGCAATGACCTACGAAGCAGGCGTAACCAAACAGGATCGGTATCACAACTACTTATTAGCGTACTGCTTATTCCCAAAGCTAAACCCCTTCTGTCTCCGCAAAGTGGTTGGGACAAAAGGGGTTTGGGTTGCAACGATTTTCAAGATTTCCAAATAAGCTAAGCCGCTTGAGCTTGTCGGGGTTTTGGCTTTTTGCGATCGCGCTTGCGGGTGCCGCCTGCCATTTCGTATTCAGAGCTGTCTTTGCCATACCTGGCTGCAACGGCCATCAGCATCAGCTCAGACAAATCGCGCAGTTTTTTCTCGCCTGCCTGCACGTTAATGGGGCTTGCTAATCAAGTAACGCCTGAGTGAAACTTGATTTCTTCAATTCTTTGGTTTAACGGCTTGGGTCACAACTGGATGATCAGCATAGCGGCCATTACAAAGCCAGAGCATAAGAACAATGGCGCGATCGCCCCAGCAATCGCCCTGTTTGGCCTCAAGTAGGGTGGGCACTGCCCACCACCCCATCAATTCACCCACCACCAACTCCTCCCCCTCAAACTCAAGGACATTTCAGCTTTAGCGGTGGGTTGCAGCCTGGCGCAGACGTTTTACGTTGTCGGGTTCTGCAAAAATGGCTCTGCGGTTGAAGGTGACTAGGATGAGGAAAATTGCCCCGTCAGAAGTGTAGGCGCGTCGATAATTGGGCATTTGGACATTTTGGAAGATACTCTAGGTTAGTGCTCCCGATTGGCTGGTGATGGCTGGGTGTGAAGGTGGGCAGTGCCCTAAAATTTTAACCAGTAATCACAACAACAAGCGTTTCAATCGCCGTTTCTGAAAATCGCAATTACGAAGACTCATCTCCTATAAAGTCTATAGATATGTCTTTTTCTGCGCTAATGCAGGTTTTGCAGGGTTCATGATGCTTTTTAGCTTCTTCATGAGAATTATAGCAACTAATTTTATTCATCTCATGAGGACGAGCTCTTTCCGGATAGAATTTACATTTTCTACTGAAATGATACTTATTCTTACTTTTACTTTTCCCCCAAGCCCTGTAGGAACCACCTGTAATTGGCTTGCCTGCTACATTTTCAAGAAGTATCTTTGTCTTGCCAAGAACCTTTAAGTGAGGATATTTTTGAATGTCATTTTCGAGCTCTTCGAGAACCGACCTAACCAGAAAAGCATAATCTTCTTCTTCGTCGTCATTTTCATTGCTTAAGTTGCTTGCTTCGTATTGCAGTATCAATCTGGATAAGTAACTTAAAATTTCATCTAAAACAACTATACCTATATTTGAATTTTGAGAAATGAGATTTATAAGATCCCAAAGAATGACATAAAAGTA
>JANPIO010000112.1:0-25629 GCA_031425055.1 Phormidium sp. VAR_61_metabat_6 | reverse complement strand
ACCTGGGTCAACATGCCGACCATAGAACGACTCCGGACGTTTCAGCTTAGTAAAAAAGGCTGACGAAGTCACGTTTGTAGTTGTAGATACGGGTAGGGGTGAGTGGTCGCTCTTTTCTGGTTGGCGGCTTCAGCCGACAGTCAGCGCCTATTTGGGCCGACGAACCTGCGCTAAATCTCTCCGGTTGTATAGGCCAATCTCTGCCATCCTACCGATCTGTTTGAGCGGAAAAGTTCATAGCCTGAAAGGAGAACTGAATGTAGGGCAGCAGATGCTAACCCACAATCAGCACAGCCCTTAGTACGGAAGTTAACACCATGGCAAGCGACACAAACTTGGATCGTAATCCTGACACTAACCCCGATCCCATCACTGGGCAGTCCGGATCACACCCCGTTGGCACTGGAGTAGGCGCAGCTGGAGTAGGCGCGATCGCCACTGCGATCGGTGGCGTGGTGGGTGGCCCCGTCGGAGCCGTAGTTGGCGCAGCCGTTGGCGCTGTGGCCGGTGGGTTAGCGGGCAAAGGCGTTGCAGAAAAAGTTGATCCCACTGTGGAAGATGACTATTGGCGCACCAATTACCAAAATCAGCCCTACGTGGAGTCTGACTATAGCTACGACGACTACAGCCCTGCCTATCGCACCGGCTATGAGGGCTACAGCACCTACTCTGGTCAGGGTATGACCTTTATCCAAGCCGAGCCCCATTTGCGGAAAGACTATGAAAGCCACAACGGCCGTCTCGGCTGGGAAAAAGCTAAGCATGCCAGCCAAGATGCTTGGCACCGGGTAGAGTCTACCGTCAGCCATGACTCAGATCGGCAGGATGAAGATCGCCACAGCGTTAACGACCCCCGCCGCACCGATTCTGGCACCAACGGCATGCTGTAACCTCGCTGAGGCACGCCACAAACAGTCTCCTTTAAACCGCTGAGCTAGAGTGACTGGCTCAGCGGTTAGCGATCGTGGTGCCCCTTGGCTGGGGCTTCTGCGATCGCTCCTCCAGCTTCAGCAAAAACCACCAGCTCTGGCAAAGGTCACAAACGCCAGCGAGTTGTTTGCCAATTTCAAAGAATTTTGGGATAACTTGATATAACAAGTTTAGAGCATGCCCCTCGGGGGCATTTGGGCTCAGCTTAGCCACTTTCACTGCACCAGATTTCACCCCAAGCGTCTATCAAAGGCCGGGTTCATCCATGGATATTTTGGTTGTTCAGCATGTCGAAGCCGACCCCGTTGGCATTCTAGGCCAATATCTAGAGGTCAGAGGAGCCTGGCTGCACACATGGCTAGTACCCCAGCGACCGACTCCGCCCCATGGTCATTACGACGGCCTGATTGTGCTCGGCGGCTCGATGAACGCCTGCGAAGACGACAACTTCCCCCACCTGGCCCGAGTGGCAGAGCTGATTCGCAAATTCCATAGCCAGGGCAAACCGGTGTTGGGTATTTGCCTGGGGGCTCAGCTAATTGCCCGTGCCTTTGGCAGCCGAGTTTACCAAAACGAAGTGCCAGAACTGGGCTTTACGCCTCTGTTTCCCACCGCCGCCCCCGAAGAACCCTGGCTGCAAGACTACCCACCAGGCATGCCGATGATGCAGTGGCACTTCGATACCTTTGATCTGCCCGCCGGGGCGAAACTGCTGCTCACTAACAATGTCTGCAAAAATCAGGCCTTTCGCATCGGCAGCAACATCTATGGCCTACAGTTTCACCCCGAAGTCACCCCGCAAACGGTGATGAACTGGATGGCCTTTAACACCGACTGGATTGAGGCTAACTATCCTCACCTGTTTGAGCAACTGCGGGAGCAGCTGGTGCTGCACTGGGTTCAGTCGGCCCAGTTCACCGAAAAGCTAGCCAATGCTTGGTATGACCAGGTAGTGACTTCAGCCCAAGCCGGTTCACTACTTCAACAAGGCAGCCTTAGCTAAATCGCGTCAGTTAAGCCTCGCGATCTAGAGGAGGGGGTGCAATAATTGCTACACGGCTTCTTGACAGTTTTTCCAGCGAGTCTATGAGCCGGTAAGCGGTTGCGAAACGGTGAAGGTTGAATCTTTTAGCCGCCTAAAACCAGAGTTGATGCCGGTGTAGGCGGGTAAGAAGACTTAAGAATTACTACGTTGGCTAACATCTGAAAAGAGAGATCATGGTAAAAAATACACATGATCAATTATTTACTACGGCTAATGGTCTCTGCTTTGAGAATGCGTCTCTGGTGGTGGCGCAGGCTGGCCCTGGCTGGAGTCGGTATTATTGCGGTTGTAGCGGTATCTTTTGCTGCTCAGGCGATACCCGTCCGAGTGGAGAGAGGGATGGCACTGAGGCAGCTACAGGGAGAGGTAACGCTGCTGCGTTCTAACAGCGCTAGTCCTGCCCGGGCGGGCGATCTCCTCAATCAAGTTGGTGACGGGTTGCGGACGGGGTCGCGATCGACCGCAGTTTTAGACGTGGATACCGACGTGGGCTTTTTGCAGGTTTCTGAGCGCACCGAGCTGCGCATTCGCACCCTTGAGATGGCTGCCGATGGTGGCCGCATCACCCACCTCAACGTGGTCCGAGGGCAGGTACGCACCCAGCTCCGTCGCTTCACCCACGAGGGATCTGAGTTTGAAATCGAGACTCCCGCTGGCATTAGCGGCGTGCGCGGTACCGAGTTTGGCGTCAGCGTGCAGGAAGATGGTAAAACCGGCATCGCCACCCTCACCGGAGCTGTAGAAACCAGCGCCGTCGGTGCGTCGGTACCCGTGCAGGCGGGCTATCAAAACCTGATCTGGCCCGGCGAACCCCCCACCCAGCCAGTGCCTCTGCGGGACGATCCCGGACTGGAGTACGAGCGGGTTGTCACCTTTGAGAACAACACTCGGGTTGTGACCCTCACGGGCCGGGTTGATCCGGTCAACACCGTATTTGTCGATGGTGCCCCCCAACTTGTCGATCGCCAGGGTGAATTTCGCCTGACGCGGGTGGCGACGGCCCGGTTGCGAGTCGAGGTTGTCGTGATCACTCCCCTTGGCCGCCAGGAAGTCCATGCGATTTACCTTCTCTAACCGGTTTCGGCGAGGGGTAGAATCGCTGCTGACGTTGACTACTGCCAGCCTATTGGTGGTGAGTTTAAGCGAGCTGGGTCTGCTCATGCCCCTGGTGCAGGCCGAGTACGGGCTGCGCTTCCGGCTGCGGGGACAGCGGCCCTGGTCAGACCAGGTAGTGCTGATTGCCATCGACGAACCCAGCTTGAACGCGTTGGGGGCGTTCCCCTGGCCGCGTCGCCGCTACGCCGAGCTGATGCAAGGTCTGCAAGCAGTGCCGCCTCGGGTGGTGGTGTTTGACCTGCTGTTTAGTGAGCCTAGCCCCGACGATGCGGTGTTTGCTGAGGCGATCGCCGCTCACTCTGCCGTCATCCTAGCCTCCGCCTGGGATCGCTACGGGCAGCCCCTAGGGGCAACCCCGACGCTGGCTGAGGCGGCTTTAGCCACTGGCCATATTTTGCAGCGACGCCAGGGCGGCTACATCCACAGCGTTGAGCCAATGGTGGGCCGTCAGCCAGCCCTAGCCGTTGCCACAGCAGAAGCGCTGAGTTTGACCCAGCAGGTTGTCACCCTGCCGCCCCTCGATCGCCCTCTCTGGGTCAACTGGCCCGGTGCTGCTGCGGTGCTGCCCACCTACTCGTTTGTGGATGTGCTGGAGGGTCGAGTGCCCTCCCAGGTGTTTGAGGGCAAGGTTGTGCTGATTGGGGCTACGGCCTTAGGGCTCGACGATTGGGTGACCCCCTTTAATGTTGACCCGCCTGCTAGTGGCGTATATCTGCATGGGGCTCTAATCGATAATCTGTTGCTCCAGCGCTGGTTAAGACCAGTGGTCGGGAGCTGGCCTGGAGCGATCGCCCTCGCCCTGGCCCTGAGTCTAAAGCTACAGCGGCGGCAGGGGGCGTTTTGGCAGCCGGGGGCGCTGGTGGGTGGCCTGGTAGCAGGCTGGTGGGGAACAGCTCTACTGCTGATGGGCGCTAATCTGTGGCTGCCAGTGGTAGGGCCAGGGCTGCTGCTGGGCACTGTGGGCGGTCTGGCCCTAGGTCAGCACTGGCTAAGGCAAACCCGCTGGCTGCGGCAGATAATGACGGCATTGCAGCAGCGCCACTCGCCCGAGGTGCTGCTGCCTGCTCCCTTACCTCCCGCCGCCCTCGATCAGACTGTGGTGTCCCAGGGCGATCGCGCCTCAGATCTAGCCCAGCTGGTCGAGCTGACTCAGCAATTGGGGCGATCGCAGGCGATTCAGGCGGCCATCGCCCGCAGTCTGCCCCTGGGGTTGGTGGCGGCGGCGGCGGATGGCACCGTGTGGTTCGCTAACCCCTTGGCTACCGAGTGGTTGGGTTTGGCGGCAGGCGATCGCCTGGCCTCGGCCCTACCGCCCGACTGGTTTGAGGGTGAAACTTGGGAGCAGCTGTGGGAACGGGTCTGTCGAGATCAAGCCGTAACGCATCAGCTGCGCCAGCGGGGCGATCGCTGGTACGAGCTACGGCTAGAATCGCTGGCTGTCAGTGCCAACCCTCCCGCCGCCTGGCCGCAGGGGGCCATTGTGCTGTTTGAAGACATCACCTACCGCCAGCAGATGGAAACTGAACTGCGGCGGCTCAACGATAGCCTTGAAACCCAGGTGGAGGTGCGTACCCGGCAGCTAGAGCAGCTCAATCGATCGCTCCACGAACAGATTGCCGAGCGTCATCTGGCCCAGCATCAGCTGGCCTACGAGGCGCTGCACGACCCGCTCACTGGGCTACCCAACCGCCGCCAGTTTTTGAGCCACCTGGGCGAGCAGTTTGACCAGCCCGAGCCGGGGCTGTATGCGGTGCTGTTTCTAGACTGCGATCGCTTCAAGTTGATTAATGACTCCTTTGGCCATTGGGTAGGAGATGAGGTGCTCAAGCGGGTGGCCACCATTGTGCAAGAGTGCGTGCGCCCTACCGATGTAGTAGCTCGCTTTGGCGGCGACGAGTTCACCATTCTGCTGACGACCCTCGACCAAACGGGGGATGCGATCGCTGTGGCCCAGCGCATTCGTCAGCGGTTTACCGAGGCGCTGCATATTCAAGAGCACCAGCTATTTACCAACACCAGCATTGGCATTGTCATCGGCGGCCCCGACTACCAGCACCCTGACGAGCTGCTGCGCGATGCCGACACCGCCATGTATCAGGCCAAAATCAACAACCAGGGTTATGCCCTATTTGAGCCGGGCATGCACCTCAACGTGCGCCGCTCGCTCCAGATCGAAACCGCCCTCAGGCTGGCCCTTGAGCGGCAAGAATTTCAGCTCCACTACCAGCCGATTGTGAACCTCGACACCCAACAGCTAATGGGCTGTGAAGCCCTGCTGCGCTGGCTGCACCCCGATAGGGGGCTGCTGTTTCCCGACGAATTTATTGCCATTGCCGAAAACACCGGCATGATGGCGGCAATCGGGGCCTGGGTACTCCGAGAGGCCTGCACCCAAATGCAGCGCTGGCGACGGCGCAGCCTGATCAACGCCGATGCTGTGGTCAGCGTCAATCTGTCAGCGCTTCAGTTTGCGCAGCCCGATTTTTTGGCCCAGGTTGACAGCGTCCTCGCCGACAGCGGTCTGCCCGCAGCTAACCTCAAGCTCGAAATCACCGAGACTGTCGTGATTCAAAACCCTGAGCAGGTGGTGCCGATCATTCAAACCCTGCGCGATCGCGGCATTCGCCTCAGCATTGACGACTTTGGTACCGGCTACTCCTCCCTTGGCTACCTGCAACAGCTGCCGGTGGATATTCTCAAAATCGATCGCAGCTTCATCGCCAACATTCACCACAGCCCCCAGCAGTACGGCATCGTCGAAACCATTATTCATCTCGCGGCCCACCTCAATATTCAAGTCATTGCCGAAGGGATTGAGCAGTTCTCTCAGCTGGAGTCGCTCGCTCAATTGGGCTGCGAATTTGGCCAGGGATTCCTCTTTGCTCGCCCGCTGAGCGCCAGCCAGTTTAGCCAGTATTTACGCAACCGAGACAACGGCGAGGGCGGTTGGTGAGCCCATACCAAACAGGGCAGCAAGACCCGCCTCAGCTCGGGTTTGCTGCCCTGGTGGTGGGGCGACAGGGCTGACATTGCGCCTCTGCCTCTGCGTCGGGGTATGCCATTGATGGGTATCGATCGCGCAGATTATTCGTAGTAGCGCTTGTCGAGCCAGTGCCGCACATCTTGCTCAGAGTAAAACGAGCGAGTGCGGTTGGTGATTGGGTCGTGGGCGAACCAGACCTGATAACCGTTGCGGGTGCTCTGCCAAATACGCAGTTCTTGGGTGCCGGTGAAGAAGTTGAGTAGGCGATCGCCCACGCTACTGAGTACTCGGCCTAGACCAGAGGGACGTTGAACCGGCTGTACTAGGGTTTCAAGGCGCTGCCGCTGCCGGTTGAGCTCAGAGTTAGAGTTACGAGTCGTGGTGTTCATGGTATTTCTCGACTAAGGGAATTGCAGCGGGTAGGGCAGTAGCCCATCTAGCCAAAAGCCTCTGTCAGCCCTAGAGGGGCTGAGCGCAAATGCAAAGGGTCAGAATGCAAAGGCTGAGGTCAACGGTCAGGGCTCCACTCCTGGGAGTGGGGGCATCTCGCCCCAAGCACTACCGCTGCTGATGTATTCAATCTATCCGGGGCGTCGGTTTGTAACAAAGCATGACGTGAATGGGTGCTATGCAAAAAATCGATAGGCCAGCTCAATCCTCTGCCCTTAGCCTTGAAATAGGCGTTTAAGTGCCTGGAGCCGCTATGAACCCAAATAAAATCAAGCTTTCACAGCTACGCGCCCTGGTGGCGATCGCCGAGTGCGGCAACTTCAGCGAAGCGGCCCTCAAGCTCGACGTCACCCAATCGACCATCAGCCACGCGATCGCCACTCTAGAAGATGAGCTGGGCGTTACCCTGTTGCAGCGCGGTCGTCACGGGGCGCGGCTGACCCCCGTGGGCGATCGCATTACCGACCACGCCCGCGATGTGCTGAGCCTGCTCGACACCATTGGCAGCGAGGCCAACCAGGCGCGCGGTGTACAAGGGGGCAATTTGCGCATTGCCTCGTTTCGCAGCGTAGCGACTCATGTGCTGCCTGGGGCGATCGCCCGGCTGCACCGCCGCTACCCCACCATCGCCATCAGCGTCCACGAAATGGATGAAGTGCACCAGCTCAAACAGGCGCTGTTTAAGGGCGAAGTTGACCTCTGCGTGGCCGAGACCATCAACGATGACGATGTTGAAACCCTGCACATCTTTGACGACGACTATGTGGCTTTGCTGCCCCCTGGTTATCGCCCCAAAACCGGCACTCTGACTGTGGATGATATGCGTCAGATGCCCATCATTGGCTCTAGCCACAGCAGCTGTGGCCTGCGCATTCGCACCGTACTGGGTGCCCAAGAGCATCCCTTAGAAATTGCCTACTGCATTCGCCATGACTCGTCGATGGTGGCCATGGTGCAGCAGGGCTTGGGCATTGCCATTCTGCCGCGCCTCGCCGCCGAGCCAGTACCCCCTGACGTGCAGATTGTCTCGATGCCCTTCCCAATCTCCCGACCCATTGGGGCCACCATTCTCAAAGACGCGCTGCATACTCCGGCCCTCTACGCTTTTTTAGATGCCCTGCGGGAGGTCGGTGAGTTTAGCCACATCAAAGCCGTTTAAAATCACAGGGCGTTTGTTCCAGGGTTATCTCTATGCGCCACCTCTATTTCTTAGTCCCTGGTACCGCCAAGCGCTATCACTGCGGCGGGTTGTTTGCCGAGCTTAAGACCCTGAAGCTGGCCCAGCAGGTCTGCTCCGCTGAGGTGGTCACCTACGACCAGCGTGAACCCGACACCCTATTTTTGGATGACCTGCTTCAGCAATCGAACCTAGACAACAGCATTTTTGTAGTTAGCTGGGGCTTTCACATCCCTCGATTAGTCAAGCGGCTGCGAGGCTACCCGGTGGTCTACCACGCCCATAGCAGCGGCTACGGGTTTAGTCTGCCGGGGGATATTCCCATCATTACCGTCAGCCGCAACTCAATGGGCTATTGGGGGCAAAAACGACCGAATGGGCTAATTTTTTATCTGCCCAACCACATTTCACCTGAGTTCACTAACCAACA
This sequence comes from Phormidium sp. VAR_61_metabat_6, assembly GCA_031425055.1. GTDB lineage: Bacteria > Cyanobacteriota > Cyanobacteriia > Phormidesmidales > Phormidesmidaceae > Nodosilinea. Next base: position 17,498 of record JANPIO010000112.1, on the reverse strand, counting down.
GCAGCCCAGGGATATTGATGTGCTGGTGCAGGTGCGCAAGTCGTCGGATTATCTACTAAATCAGCTTGTTCCAGCGTTAGCGTCTCGCTGCAACCTGGTGACGCTGACTGGGTTTGTTGACGATCTCTCGGTTTTGTTTAACCGCAGCAAAGTCTTTCTCTACGACTCGGCAGAATATTGGGCGCTGAGCCGGGTGAGCGAGGGGTTTGGCCTGCCCCCGATGGAGGCGATGGCCTGTGGTTGTCAGGTGTTTACTAGCGTCAACGGGGCGCTAGCCGATTACTTGGATCCGGGGTTTAACTGCTACAAGGTTGGCGTGCATTCGACGGGGTATGACTGCGATCGCATCCTCACCGCCCTGCAAACGCCCACTCCCCTAGCTATGACTCCAGCCGATCTCGCCCCCTACCGCGCTGCTGCCCTAGTTCCTCGACTAGAAGTCATTCTGGCCGAAATCAACCACTTTTTTGACTATCCAGCCAAGCACCCGGCGGACATTCCTGACCTCACCAAACCCCGCTTAGCCCGCCTTTGGCTCCAACGCACCACCGCCAAAATTCACAAAAAGCTCAAAGGCCGTTGATCCCCAGCTTTGGCCGGGTAGGTTGGCAAAGGCACAGTCCCGCGAGACAATAGAATATAAGAACTGTAATATTTTGAACCCTAGGCTGTGAACAACGCACCCGTACGCACGGTATCTGACGCCAAGCGCGACTTTTACACCCACCACACTCGCCCCATCAACTCCATCTACCGGCGAGTGGTAGACGAGCTGATGGTAGAGATGCACCTGCTCTCCGTCAATGTTGACTTTGCCTACGACCCCATCTACGCCCTGGGCATCGTCACCACCTTCGATCGCTTCATGGTGGGCTACGAGCCTGAGAGCGACAAAGCTTCTATCTTCAATGCCCTGTGCCGCTCGATCAACAGTACGCCCGAGCACTACCGCGGCGATGCCGAGGCGGTTAAAGCCTCCGTCAACGGCATGTCCCTAGATGACCTGAAGGGGCAGTTTGAAAACCTTGGTGACGGTGGCGATGGCCTGCGCGGCACCCTGGCCTCAGTTGCCAACCGAGAAAAATTTAAGTACAGCCGCCCCTTTGGCATCGGGCTCTACACCCTGGTAGAAGCCGTGACCCCCGCCGAAGACCTCAAAGATAAAGCCGCCGTCGAGACCCTGTTTAAACATCTGGCGGGCAAGCTCAATATCTCTAACGATAAGCTGCTAAAAGACGTCGATCTCTACCGCAGCAATATGGAGAAGTTTGCCCAGGCCCAGGAAGTGATGAAAGACATGCTGGCCGCCGACCGCAAAAAGCGTGAAGACCGCAAAAAAGCCGCCGAAGCCGAGGCCGCAGGCATCGTCGAACCCGTAGCCACTGTCCCCGACGCAGGCGAATCTGGATCGGCGGAGTAGGTCACCCTGTTGGAAAGCTTAGCCTAGAGTTTTGAGCCCAGACTTCATTTAGTCGAGTCTGGGCTCTTTTTTTGGGTTGAACAGGTCGTTGGCGATCGCCGTGCCCCAGCAAAATCAAAGCTGCCCCACTGCCATGGGTCAGATAATAGGCGCTCACGCCTCCTGGGTGAGGGCCTGGGTTTGGCCAGCTTCCCAGCCGAGCAGCAGAGTTTTGCGCACTGGCCCCCAGCGGTAGCCACCCCACTCACCCGAGGCTCGAATCACCCGATGACAGGGAATCAGATACCCTACCGGGTTGTGCCCAATGGCATTGCCCACCGCTCGCGCCGCTGTGGGCCGACCGATCGCCTCGGCCAAACCCTGGTATGTCGTTAGCCCACCCGGAGGGATCTGCAACAGCGCCCGCCACACCTGAATCTGAAAGTTGGTGCCTTTAACCGCCAACGCCAGGGGGCGATCGGGGTTTGGGGTGAAGATGCGCTCGCACTCTCCTGCCATCCCTAGCTGGTCGGCCACAAGGGTCGCCCCAGGCCACTCTGCCCCCAGCAGATGCTCTGCCGTTCCACGGTTGGCAACATCTAAGAAGTGAAGATTGCAAATGCCCCTCGCGGTCTTGGCCAGCAGACAAGGCCCAAACGGAGTCGCGTGAATGCCGTAGCGAATCTCTAAGCCTGCGCCCCCGGCCTTAAACTCGCCCGGTGACATGGCTTCTAGGGTAATAAACAGATCGTGCAAACGGCCTGGGCTCGACAGACCCACATCTCCAGTCAAATTTAATAGGCTTTTGGTTTCGGCAATTTTGGCCTTGGCGTAGTCCACCGTCAGGTTTTGCAAAAACCGCTTGGGGCTAATGCCGACCCATTGGGTAAACAGGCGCTGAAAGTGATATTCGCTGAGGTGTATGTGGCGGGCTACGGTAGCTAGATCGGGCTGAGCAAGATGGTGCTGGCGCAAAAATGCGATCGCCTCAGCGATCTGTCTGTAGGTCTCATCGTCGTGGGTCGCAGTTTCCACCACAGGGTTCATGGGTTGGGCCGCCATTCAACTACAGTCCCCAATCTAGCGATCGCCCTTCTGCCATACCACCCGTTTCTTGCGGCCTCACCCGCTCACCCCTACGCCCGCCGCCATCGATCGCCTTGAGCAAGTGATACAGCATCTCAATCCTGGGCACCGTTGCCCCCGCCGCCTGGGCCGCCCGTAGTGCGTTGCCATAGATGGCTTCTACCTCTAGGGGGCGGCCCTCGTCAAAGTCAATCTTCATGCTGGTGCGGTAGGGAGTCATCTGCTCGGTGTGCGCCAGCATCTGGGCGACCAATGCGGGTGGCAAATGCCGGTTTTGGCCAGGAGAAAGGGCATCTCCATCATGGTGAGCGGCCGCTAAAACGTCTTCCATGAGCCACTCTGCCAGCTGGCGAATGTTGGGGTCGGCCAGCATCTCGTCAGTCGTAGCATTCATCACCACAGACAACCCATTAAAGGGAATATTCCAGAGCAGTTTGCGCCACCGGGCTAGGCGCAGGTCCTCAACTTTGTCCACAGTGACTTGCCCCGCTGCCAAGTCCTGCACAATTTGCTCTAGCAAGGGCGAAATGCCGGCGGGCTGGTGATCAAGGCGGTGCTGCCCCAGCAGCAGATGGCCGTAGTCGAGATGGCGAATGGTTCCGGGGCCGACTTTGTTGGCGCAAATAATGCACAGCCCGCCAAAAATGGGGCGATCGCCGACCCAAGCCGCCAGCTCAGCCTCAATGCCAAAGCCGTTTTGCAGGGTTAGAACCGCTGTCTTTGGCCCCAAAAGAGGCGGCAGTAGGTCGGGCAGCAGAGCATTTTGCGTCGTTTTGAGCCCAATCACCACCACGTCAACAATGGGCATGGTGGCGGTGGTGCGATGGGCCTGCACCTGGGGCAGGGTAAAATCTCCCGCGATCGACTCTACCACCAGGCCAGACTTGAGCACGTGGTCGTAATCGCGGTGCAGCAAAAAGTGCACCTCAGCGCCCCCCTGCTGGAGCCGGGCTCCGTAGTAGCCACCCACCGCCCCGGTGCCAACAATGGCGTAACGCAGTGACATTAGGCGATCGCAGCCAATTGACAACTAGCCCCTACTAACCCCCAGCCCGCCGCATTCGATCTGGTCGCCCAGAGGTTTTGATTGTGCATAAAGCGAATGGGATAGCTCACATCCTCTAGATTCTAGAGCCAACCCTTGGCTTCTCTAACGCCAGACTTAGACGGGGAGAGGTTGAATGGCGTCTTCTAAATGCCCAATGACGGCCGGAGCTTCTAAAGCCGCCTCCAAACGCGCCGCCTCTCGGAAAACTGTAGGAACGCCCAACTCAAGCGGCTGAGGTAAGGGGTCTAAAGATTTCATTGGCACCAGCGGTGGCGTAAACACAGGTACAGCCAGGGGGCACGGTTTCCAACGGCTTTCTACCGGCACCCCGAGCTGACTGCACTGTCCTCCCCGCCGACCCTCCGGAGCATAAAAACGGCAGCGGCTACACGATGACACCCGGCACTGTGCTGACTTCATAGTAGCTTCCCAAAAGCTGCACATAACCCATCTATTTTCACTCCTGAAAAATTGGGGATCATCTACCTTAAGGCCCAAAACTATAGCCTTTGAAAGGCTGTAGCCCTTGAGATTGATAAATGCTCTTCACTTTTTCTTCATATTTGCTTTAGGCACAGTCACAATTTTATAAACAACTGATTCTCAAAACTTTAACGAACGTAAACTTGTTAGGGATCAGCCTAAACGGGGGCATTATTGCCGATGCATTCGGGAGAGTTCAGAATGCTAGCTAAATTCATATCTTAAAAACTCAGTCAATATCGAAAACATCGACAGTATTTAATTTTCCCGATATTGTTTTTTAGAGTCCTTGCCTTTCTTGAGGTATTAATTGAATTAATACCTGATTAACTCATGGCTATAGATACAGGGAAGATGCACGGCCCCAACCCTGCATCTATAGCCACAACCCTAGGTTGTGGCATAATCCTGCCCTATGGCCCAACCGTCTAACCTGCTGCTAAAACTGAGCCGTCGACTGTTTGTTGAGGAGTGCGATCGCGCTGCCTTTGTCGAGGCTCTCATTAACCCTCAGCCGTTTCCGTCCGCCCTTGTGTGGATACAGCCCCGGCCAGAGGTGTTGCCCTTTGCGATCGCCCCACCCCTACCCTGGCAACCCCCCTGGGTCGATCGCCTCAGCGGTGATCAGCGCCCTGGTCAGCACCCGCTTCACCAGGCTGGAGCCTACTATTGCCTAGATATGGCCTCAGTGTTCTCAGCGGCGGTGTTTAGTGCGATGGTCAAAGACCGGTCCGAGAGGGCCATCGCCACCCCGGCAGAGTCAGTGCTAGACCTCTGCGCTGCCCCAGGCGGCAAGAGCCTGCTGGCCTGGAAAGCCTTAGCGCCAGATCATCTCTGGTGCAACGAAGTTGTCCGCAAGCGGGTCAAAATCTTGATTTCTAATCTCAAACGCTGCGGCCTGACAGACTCGCTGGTGTTTAACCTCGATCCTCAAACCTTTGCCGAACAACTCCCCCATACTGCCTCAGTGGTCATAGTCGATGCTCCGTGTAGTGGTCAGTCGCTGTTGGCCAAAGGCGATCAGGCCCTAGGCTGCTTTCACCCCGTCAACATCAAGAAAAACGCCAGCCGCCAAAAGCGAATTTTGACCAGCGCCGCGCAAACGGTGGCAGGTGGCGGCTACCTGGCCTATATGACCTGCACCTTCTCTCCCGACGAAAACGAGCAGGTTGTGGAATGGCTGATGAAAAAGTTTCCCCAGTTTGAGGCGGTAGAAGTCCCCGTCTTGGCCGACCATACCTCACCCCTAGCCGCCTTTCCCTGCTACCGCCTTTGGCCCCAGTCGGGTCTAGGTGCTGGTGGTTTCACTGCTTTGCTGCGCAACAGAGCGACTTCGACAGAGCCGATCAATCTAGACTTTCTAACCGCTAAGGGTCTGCAAATCTACAGCGTAGAGCGATCGCTTTAACCGGGTTGGTGCCCTGCCGCCAGCGCTTTGGCCAGGCTCAACCGCCGCTATGCTGAAGATGTACCTATGCAATCATCGTTGGCGACCATGGCGAGTCCTTCCACCCGTCCCGAACCCTCCACCCTAGATGCCATCATTCGCCTGCTGCGCTGGGATAAGCCCACCGGACGATTGATTTTGATGATTCCAGCCCTGTGGTCGGTGGTGCTGGCTGCCGAGGGTAGCCCTCCCCTGCCTTTAATTGGCGTCATCATTCTGGGCACCCTGGCCACCAGTGCCGCTGGCTGCGTCGTCAACGACCTGTGGGATCGCAACATTGACCCCCACGTGGCCCGCACCCGCACTCGCCCTCTGGCTGCCCGCGATCTATCGGTGCAGGTGGGCATCGGCGTGCTGCTGGTGTCTCTCCTCTGTGCCTACGGTCTATCGCTCTACCTCAATGCCCTGAGCTTTTGGCTGTGTGTACTGGCCGTACCGTTTATCTTGTTCTATCCCCTGGCAAAACGAGTGTTTCCGGTGCCGCAGCTGGTGCTGTCTCTCGCCTGGGGGTTTGCGGTGCTAATTCCCTGGGCGGCAGTCACCAACAATCTAGACTTACCGGTATGGATTCTCTGGCTGGCCGTGGTGCTGTGGACGCTGAGTTTCGACACCGTCTATGCGATCCCCGATCGCGACGACGATCGCCGCCTGGGCGTCAACTCCGCCGCCCTGTTCTTTGGCGACTATACCCCCCAATTCATCGGCTTTTGCTTCTTAGGCGCGTGGCTGCTGTTGATTTGGCTGGGTCTGCTGCTATTCCTCGCGTTTCCCTACTGGCTAGGGCTAGCCGCAGCGCTGATGGTGTGGTCACGCCAGTCTTATCTGCTCAGCCGCTACAAGCCACCGCTCAACCTCTACGGGCAAATTTTTAGGCAGAATGTCCAGCTCGGCTTCGTGCTGCTCCTCGGCATGCTCCTCGGCTATTTGTTATAACCACTCCCTCACCCTCCCACTCCCTCACCCTCCCACTCCACCTACCCCGTCAGGGCTACAATAGTTACTCTAAGAATGCAATTCCCCGTTGGAGCGGTTTATGACCACTGCGGCCCCCGCCAAAACTCAGCCCGCTGAAACTCAGTACGAAGCCATCATTGGTCTCGAAACCCACTGTCAGTTGTGCACCGAAACCAAAATTTTCTCCCCAGCCTCTACCGCCTTTGGGGCTGACCCCAACACCCATATCGACCCGATTGTGGTGGGCATGCCGGGGGTGCTGCCGGTGCTCAATCAGCGCGTGCTAGAGTACGCCGTCAAGGCCGGGCTAGCCTTAAATTGCCAGATCGCGCCCTACTCCAAGTTCGATCGCAAGCAGTACTTTTACCCCGACTTACCCAAGAACTATCAAATTTCCCAGTTTGACCTGCCCATTGCCGAGCACGGCTGGCTTGAGATCGAGCTGATCGACAAAAAGACCAAAGAGGCTACCCGCAAGCGGATCGGCATCACCCGCCTGCATATGGAAGAAGACGCGGGCAAACTGGTGCATGCAGGCAGTGACAGACTGGCTGGCTCCACCTACTCTCTAGTTGACTACAACCGGGCCGGGGTGCCGCTGATCGAAATTGTCTCCGAACCCGATATTCGCACTGGCCAAGAAGCCGCTGAATACGCCCAGGAGATCCGCCGCATTGTTCGCTACCTGGGCGTTAGCGACGGCAACATGCAGGAGGGCTCCCTGCGCTGCGACGTCAATATCTCCGTGCGCCCAGTGGGCCAAGAGGAGTTTGGCACCAAGGTGGAGATCAAAAATATGAACTCCTTCAGCGCCATTCAAAAGGCGATCGAGTACGAGATTGAGCGGCAAATTAAAGCCAACCAGACCGGTGAGAAAATCCTTCAAGAAACTCGCCTGTGGGACGAAAGCAGCCAGCGCACCAAGAGCATGCGCTCCAAGGAAGGATCCAGCGACTACCGCTATTTTCCTGAACCCGACCTGCCGCCTATTGTGGTGTCGGTCAAGCAAAAAGAAGGCTGGCTGGCCGAACTGCCCGAGCTACCGGCCCAAAAGCGCGATCGCTACGAGTCCGAGTTTGGCCTCTCTCCCTACGACGCCCGAGTGTTGAGCGACGAGCGCGCCATCACAGAATATTTTGAAGCAGCGATGGCGGCGGGTGCCGACCCCAAACTCACCGCCAACTGGATCACCCAGGACATCGCCGCCTATCTCAACACGGAGCGAGTAGCTATCGATGCGCTGCCCCTGACCCCTGTCGCCCTAGCCGAGCTAGTGCAGCTGATTGCGGCGGGCACCATCAGCAACAAAATCGGCAAAGATCTGCTCCCCGAGCTGCTCACCCAGGGTGGCTCCCCCAAGGCCTTAGTAGAAGCACGGGGGCTAAGTCAAATCTCTGACCCGGCTCAGATCGAGGCCATGATTGACGAGGTGCTGGCGGCCCACCCCGAAGAGCTAGAGGCCTATCGTGGCGGTAAGAAAAAGCTCCAGGGGTTCTTTGTCGGTCAGCTGATGAAGTGCAGCGGCGGTAGAGTAGATCCAAAGCTGAGCAATCAGCTACTCAGTCAAAAACTTAATCAATGAAGTTTTCAAAAACATTGAAAAAATTCAATGAGGGGTCTTACCCCCCATGCAGTTTTTGAGTTAACATGCTACGTAGATGCACCCTGATGGTAGGGAGAGCCAATTGAGCTCTCCTTTTTTTTGCCTATTTTTGCGGTGCTGCCACTACAGCTATAAGACATTCATCTATTTGAACGGGATAGGGTGCTCAGAAGTTGCGATCGCCGATCCCTCTACCCCTGAGACTCAGCAGCGTAGCGATCCCACCAGCGGTTCAGCGGATAGTACAGGGCTGGAGCCCACAGACTGCTTAAAATAGCGGAACTCAACGCCACCCGCTGGTGATAGATCCAGATTCTGCCCAGGGGCGGGTAAAGCGAATTGGCCGACAAAAGCTGGTCAAAACTAATTTGCAGCGCCAGCACTGTCTCTGCAATGACCGCCATCGCAAACACAATCAGCGCCACCGAGACAATGTCTTCCTGTAGGTAGCGCTGCTTTTGCAGCCGTGCCGTGAGCACACCGACCACAATCAAGCTGAGGGTATGGGTTGGGTTGGGGGCAGTCATGGCGTCCTGTAGCAGGCCCAGCACCAGCCCGGCTAGGGCGGCCTCCCACTGGGTGCGCCTAATGCTCCAGGCCACGACCCAGATTAGCAACCAGTGCGGGGCGACCCCCAGCAGTTCCATTCCTGGTATGCGACTGGGCAGCAGCAGTAGGCAGGCCAGCACCGACGCTGCCGTAACTAGGCTATTGATCACCCAGGGCTGACGCCACAGGGGCAATGACGATGCTCTCATCCCGAGGGTCATGGCTGGGCTCCGTTGCCGCTTTCGGGAATAACGCCATTTTCAGGCGTTGCCCCCGGCAGCACGGGTAAATCTACCGTTTCCTGCGGCTCAAAGGGGTGAACAATGGCCCACTCCAAAATCGATAGGGGCGACGATAGCTGAATCACCGCTTCTGGAGCCGGGCTCTTGGTTAAATCAATCGATTCGATGCGGCCGATGGGAATGTCTTGGGGAAACAAACGGCTGTAGGAGGAGGTAACAATTACATCACCGGCTTTAACGTCGGGGAGCTTTTCAAAAAACTCCATCACCACTCGGTTGTTCGATTGTCCTCTCACCACCCCCATGGCCCGGCTGCGGCTGACCTTAGCCCCCACTCGGCTATTGGGGTCACTAATTAACAACACCCGTGAGGTGCTGGGAGAAACCGCTACTACTCGACCGATCAGCCCACCAGGGCCAGTCACCACATGCCCATCTGCCACATCGTCACGGCTGCCCCGATTGAGAATAATATGCTGCCACCAGTGGTCGGCCCCGCGCCCAATCACCGTCGCCCGCACCCCGTCTAGGGGAGTAGTGGCTTCGTAGTCGCTGAGGGTTTGCAGAGACCGGTTTTGGTTCTCCAGCTCCACGATGCGCTGCTGAAGCTCAAGGATGTAGCTGTTTTCGAACTGCTGCTCGCGGCTCATGCCCGGCTGTAGAGGCCGGGTTAACCAATGATAGGTTTCGTAGATAACGGCACCATCATTGGCCCGCATGAGCCAAGCAGAGGAAATGGCCAGGGTAACCATTCCCGCTTTGAGGGCATGACGTGTCCACCAGCGGCGTAGGGCAAACATAGGTTCTAGGTAGATGACGACTCTGGGGCTGCCCTACAGGCTCGATCGCCCGCTGAAAACTCGGCCCATTTGGCTAAAGTTTTCTAAAACTCGCCCAGTACCTAGCACCACGCAGCTCAGTGGGTCAGCCGCCACATGCACCAAAATGCCGGTTTCGTGGCTGATCAAGGTGTCTAGCCCCTTGAGCAATGCTCCGCCGCCAGCCAGCATAATGCCGCGATCGATGATGTCAGCTGCAAGTTCAGGGGGAGTGCGCTCTAGGGTGCGCTTAACGGCTTCGACGATGACCGAAAGCGGCTCGGCCATGCTCTCGCGAATTTCGGCACTCTTGACCGTTACGGTGCGAGGCAGGCCCGACAGCAGGTGCAGACCCCGCACATCCATGGCGATTTCGTGGTCATCGGGGCTAGGGTAGGCCGACCCAATATTGATTTTGATTTCCTCGGCGGTGCGTTCCCCAACTACGAGGTTATGCACTTTCTTCATATAGCTAGAGATCGCCTCGCTGAGTTCGTCTCCAGCTACGCGCACCGACTCACTTAGCACGGTGCCCTGCAAGCTCAGCACGGCAACTTCGGTGGTGCCGCCGCCAATATCCACAATCATGTTGCCGGTGGGTTCGGCGACGGGCAGTCCTGCGCCAATGGCCGCAGCTACCGGCTCGTCGATCAGGTATACGGTGCGGGCTCCAGCCTGCTGGGCAGCATCCATAACTGCGCGGCGCTCAACGCCGGTCACACCACTGGGAATGCCAATTACGATCCGGGGCGATACCAAGGTGCGGCCCTCATGCACCTGACGAATGAAATGCTTAAGCATGAGTTCAGCGGTGTCGAAGTCGGCGATGACACCGTCTCGCAGCGGGCGCAGGGCCACGACGTTGCCAGGAGTGCGACCCAGCATGCGCTTGGCTGCTTCCCCAACCGCCAGGGGCTTCTTGTCGATCTGGTCGATGGCCACTACGGAAGGCTCTTGCAGTACAACCCCTCTGCCGGCGACGTAAACCAGAGTATTGGCCGTACCGAGGTCAATACCCATATCGCGAGAAAATCTGTCGAAGAAACCCACAGGCAACAACGCCCCTACATCACGAAAAGACAGTGAAATAATGTTAAGGCATGCCCCTAAGGGCTGACATTTACATCGAAGTGGATTCTATTACGTTTCGTATCAGTGCGTCTAGTAATGAATTATTTATCGGTAGGGAGAAAAAGCCAGCGGGCACTGCCGAAAGTTGCAAACTGCTTGGAGCAGCAGGCCCTTAAATCCAGGGACTGCTGCTCCAACATATTTGAAGATGTATGGCCTTCTCTAGGACGGATGCGATCGCCGTAGTGTTCCTGACGGATGTTAGAGGTTTCGCCTACAATGCTGGAACAAGTGTTGGGCAATCAGCGATGACGATCAATGTGGTAACTCTGGTGGGCCGCGTAGGCACTGACCCAGAGGTGAAATATTTTGAGTCGGGTACGGTGGTGTGCAACTTGACCCTAGCGGTGCGGCGACGATCAAGCCGAGACGACAAGCCTGACTGGTTTAACCTCGAACTGTGGGGTAAAAATGCCGAGGTGGCGGCTAACTACGTGCGCAAGGGCAGTTTGATTGGCATAAGCGGTGCTCTGAAGCTAGACCATTGGCAGGATCGCTCTAGCGGCGCGGCGCGCTCAAAGCCGGTGGTGAGGGTAGATCGGCTAGACCTGCTGGGCTCTCGTCGGGATAACGAGTCGTCAATGAGCTACAGCGACGATGAATTTTAGGGGTTAATCTTTAGTTAGGGTGAATGCCTAGTGCTCAGGTCGCAGCAGGGCCAACTTCCTCAAGCCAGTCAAAAATTTGACTGAGCTGATCGGTGCTGACCAAGCCGTATTGCCACAGCGCCATGGGCAACAGGTTGGTGGCTTGCCCTGCTTTGCGCAATCCCATAGCGATCGCCTCAGAGGAGACAGCCAGTTCAGTTTGCAGAAACTCGATGAGCTGTTTTTGGCGTTGGGATGGCATAGGAATCAGGACAGAAGCTGGTAGTTAGCCCTTACTATAGCGGCTCTGGCTGAATACTGCCTCTGCCCTGGAAAATCCTAGTTTTGGGGGGTGCTTTACCGTTCAGGGCGGCTTTCAAGATAGATGGCGAGCCGAGTCAAGGTGTCATTGAGCTTTTCTTCGATAGTGGGTTCTGCTGCTGCCTCAGCGTCTTCTTTCCGCTTTAATTTCTCAAAGGCGCGGATCATCAAGAAGATCACAAACGAAATCACCACAAAGTTGATGACAGCGGAGAGAAACAATCCGTACTTGATGCCGTTGGCCGAAAGATTGGCAATATCCTCTACTCCTGCTGCCTGTAGCGCCGGATTCAGCAGAACAGGAGTGATGATATCTCCGATAAACGAGGTGACTACAGCATTGAAAGCTGCGCCGATGATCACAGCGACAGCTAGGTCAATGACGTTGCCGCGCATGAGAAACTCTTTAAAGTCTCGCATGAAGCCACCAGCAGAGTTCACTGCTCGATGCCGAGCTGGTCCGTTAGCCATATCTCCTGAGTCCTTGAAATGCGGGTGGAACAGTACTATTTCTTAAAGAAGCAAAGCTTTTGCTTAGAACAATATCATTACTTGAGCTGGGCGGGAGGGGCTTAAAGTAGCGTTAACCCTGCTTGAGACGGCAGAGCAGTAAGATTGCGGCGACCTAAGTGAGTGACGCTGTCCTATGTTGAAACCGATGCAAGTCGTTGAGCTGTTGATGACGACTCCTAACCATCAAGCCTTTAAAGCTGGGGATACGATTTTTGAGGTCGGGTCGGCGGGGGAGTTTATGTACGGTGTCATTCAGGGAGAGGTCGATCTTTGGGTCAATGGCAGGGTGTTTGAAACCATTTCTGCTGGTGACGTATTTGGTGAAGGGGCGCTGGTGCAGATTCCCCACGTGCGAGCCTCTACGGCGGTGGCTAAAACCGACTGTCGTCTGGCTCTAGTGGATGAGACTCACTTTAAGTTTTTGGTGCAAGAGACGCCGCTGTTTGCCCTAGAGGTGATTCGCAGCCTATCGACCCGGCTGCGGGCGGCTAAGGCAGTGGCTTAAGAGGGTATAGATAGGGCGATCGCCTTCATGGGGGCTTGCCGAGACCGGGCTGTATGTTTAGCCACCCTTTTTGTGGCGGTGGCCGTCCTATCCTAAACTGCACCTCAGGACGTTAGTGAATACGGTTTAGACCGAGGAGTGACAGGATGGATGCAGCCGCCCTTTGGCAACGCTATAAAGACTGGCTCTATTACCACGAAGGTCTAGGCTTTTACCTAGATGTCAGCCGCATGGGGTTTGACGATGCCTTTGTCGCTGATATGCAGCCCCGCTTTGCGAAAGCCTTCGCGGATATGGCTGCCCTGGAAGCTGGGGCGATCGCCAACCCCGATGAAGACCGCATGGTGGGCCACTACTGGCTGCGCGATGCCGACCTAGCCCCCACCCCCGAACTCAAGCAAGATATTCTCGACACCCTGACCAGCATTGAGCAGTTCGCCAGCCAGGTGCGTACCGGCGGCATTTACCCCCCTGGTCATCAACACTTCACCGATGTGCTCTCCATTGGCATTGGCGGCTCGGCGTTGGGGCCGCAGTTTGTGGCCCAGGCCCTAGGGCCTGACTTTCCGCCCCTAGCGATTCACTTTATCGACAATACCGACCCCGAGGGCATCGATCGCATTCTGGCCCGCCTAGAAGACAAACTGCCCACCACCCTGGTGATCGTGACCTCTAAGTCGGGGGGCACCGCCGAAACCCGCAACGGCATGGTCGAAGTGCGCACCCGGTTTGAGCAGCGGGGGCTAGACTTTCCCAAGCAGGCTGTCGCTGTCACCGGACGGAACAGCAAGCTCGAAAACCAGGCCCTCAGCGAGGGCTGGCTGGCCACGTTCCCCATGCGCGACTGGGTGGGAGGGCGCACCTCTGAGCTGTCGGCGGTGGGGCTGTTGCCCGCCGCTCTGCAAAACATCAGCATTCGCTCTATCCTGGGCGGCGCGAGAGAGATGGATGCGGCCACCCGCGTGGCCGATCTGCGCCGCAACCCCGCCGCCCTAATCGCCCTAGCCTGGTACTACGCGGGCAACGGCAAGGGCGAAAAAGACATGGTGGTGCTGCCCTACAAAGACAGCCTGCTGCTGTTTAGCCGCTACCTGCAACAGCTGGTGATGGAATCCCTCGGTAAGGAAAAAGACTTAGACGGCAACCTGGTTTATCAGGGCATTGCCGTGTATGGCAACAAAGGTTCTACCGACCAGCACGCCTATGTGCAGCAGCTGCGGGAGGGGGTGGCCAGCTTCTTCGTCACCTTCATTGAAGTCCTGAAAGACCGATCTGGCAATTCGGTAGAGATGGAGCCCGGTGCCACCAGCGGCGACTTTCTCTTTGGCTTTTTGCAGGGCACCCGCAAAGCTCTCTACGAAAACCAGCGACAGTCCATCACCCTGACCATTCCTGAGGTCAATGCCCACACCATCGGGGCCATGATCGCGCTGTACGAGCGAGCGGTGGGCTTCTACGCGTCGCTAGTGAATATCAACGCCTATCACCAGCCGGGAGTTGAGGCGGGCAAGCTGGCGGCCTCGGGAGTGCTCGACCTGCAACAGGCTGTAGTCAATGCCCTGGCCCAAAGTGCTCAGCCCCTAAGCCTGAGCGAACTGGCTACCGCCGCTGGAGCCCCCGATCAGGTGGAGACGATCTATGCGATCGCCCGTCACCTCCACGCCAACCAGCGCAGTCTAGTCATCCACGGCAACCCTGGACATCCCGAGGCGATCAAGATCGCACCGTTGAAATAGGCCTAAGGGTTTGCAGAACTGAGGGCTAGCAGGGGCCACCGTTTACCCCTGCTAGCCCTCAGCGTTTAGTCGGGAATCCACACATAGGGGCTGCCCGACACCGTAATGCCCTCGGCCTTAGAAAAGCGGATCACCACTAGTCGAGAGCTGTCGCTGCCCAGATCGAGGTAGCCGCTGGCCCAAACCTCAGAGCGCACCACGCCGGTGATCTCTAGCCGGTAGCCGCCAGGCGGCAGATAAAGGGTTTCCTGGCGATCGAAGTTGTGGGGGCGATATACCAGGCGGTTATTTAAGTAAACTGCCCCCCAGTCGTCACCTTGGGCATCAAACTCGATCCTCACCTGCTCGCTCTCTGGCTCAGGCCGAGGGTACGGCAGAATAATGATCGATGGCTGGCGAAAAATGTTTGGTGATTGCCGAATAATCACCCGTCGGTTCGAGCGAATGATGCGGTCTGGCCCAGCGGTGGTGCCTTCTTGGGCCTGGGCGATCGGTGCGCAGGGTAGGGCGATCGCCACCGCTACGCCACAGAGGAGTCGCCACCAGGGCCGTGTTGATTCTCCATGAACGGTTTTTAACCCTAGTCCTTTGAGAGACTTACTGTCATCTGCCTCAACCACCATCCCACCACTCCTTGACTCGCAGCCTCCAGTCCGATAGTAGTCGCCCCTGCTCTCAATCTAGAGAAGTCTGTGACTCTTAGCTAACCGGCAGCCACTGACGGGTAGATATCCACACCTCAGGGCTGCTCACTCAATTCAATAAAGTGACTAAAATTTAGATAATGAAAAACGGTTAGCCCAAACTTAGCGGCTAAGCTAGCTCTAAAGTCTGAGTCAGCTTGTGCGATGGTCAAAGACCGGCCCAGGGGGGCCATCACCCTAACCGGGCACCTAAATCTATTCTGCCAAATCTATTTCGTCGTAGAGGATAGGGCTTTGAGTAATACCAGCAACTTTCGTCAAGCGATTAGCAAGGCCAAGGGGCAAACCCTAATCGGCCCTAACGTGATTAAGAACGCCCTACCCTATGTGGGCGGCGGACTGATTTTAACCGCTTTAGGCTCCTTTGGCGGTCTGAGCGTGATGGCCAGCAACCCGGCCATCTTTATGCCCACCTTCTGGGTGGCATTCATTGCCCAGATCGCGCTGTTCTTTGTGGCGATGAACGTGGCCTCTAAGGGCAACAACAGCACTGCCCTGCCCCTGCTCGCCACCTACAGCCTGCTGACGGGCTACACCCTCAGCGGCCTGCTAGCCGTTGCCCTAGGTACGTCTGGAGTCGGTGTCACTGGCATTGGGTTTGCGGCTTTGTCCTGCGGCATTGTCTTTATCGCAGCTCGCCAAATTGGCTCTAACCTCTCTGAAGAAGACGGCTTTGCCCTGACCAAAACCATCGGGATTGGCGTAGTCGCTATCTTAATTGCGGTAGTGGGTCAGTTTATTTTCGCCATGTTTGGCGGCCCCATTCCTCAGTTTCTCGACATCGCCATCTCTGCCTTTGGCGTGTTGGTGTTCTGTGGTGCTTCGGTGGTTGATTTCTTCATTCTGCCCCGCACCTACAAAGATGAGCAGTACCTGTCGGCGGCGCTGTCGATGTACCTCACCTACATCAACTTGTTTGTCTTCATTCTGCGTCTGCTGATCGCCATCAACCGCGACTAACACGCTGACGGGGGTTAACCTCCTCTATTAAATCTGAATCAAAGTTCTGTCCTGGAGCCCATTAGGTTCCGGGACTTTTTTATGCCCCATCTCGGCCAACCTGGTAGCTCGGGGCGATTGGGCTTTCACCAACCTGCTCAATTAAAAACGGCGTTTCGCGCCCCATCCTTTCTATACTGATACCTTGGTGCCCGTTACCCTTAGTCGCCTCGGATCAGTTTTAAGGAGTCCCATGTCTGTCATCCGCGCTCTGCATCAACAGTTGGTCAGCAAAGAACGCTCGGCGGTGGAGATTACCCAGAGCTACCTCGACCAAATTGCAGCCCTGGAACCCACAATTCGCAGCTACTTGACCGTGACGGCTGACCAAGCCCTGGCCCAAGCGGCTCAGGTGGACGACCGCATCGCCGCTGGGGAAGACATTGGCCCCTTGACGGGCATCCCTATTGCCCTGAAGGACAACCTCTGCACCCAGGGGGTACGCACCACCTGCGGGTCGAAGATTCTCGAAAACTTTGTGCCGCCCTACGAGTCAACGGTGACGGGGAAATTGCGGGATGCGGGGGCGATCGCTCTGGGCAAAACCAACCTTGACGAGTTTGCCATGGGCAGCTCTACCGAAAACTCTGCCTACCAGATCACCGGCAACCCTTGGGATGTAACTCGGGTGCCGGGCGGCTCCTCCGGTGGCTCTGCCGCCGCCGTGGCCGCTGGGGAATGTGCCGTGGCGCTGGGGTCTGATACCGGCGGTTCTATCCGCCAGCCCGCTTCGTTTTGCGGCGTGGTTGGGCTGAAGCCCACCTACGGGCTGGTCTCGCGGTTTGGCTTGGTAGCCTACGCCTCGTCGCTCGATCAAATTGGCCCCCTAGCCCGCACGGTAGAAGATGCTGCCCTGCTGCTCCAGGGCATTGCTGGTCACGATCCCAAAGACTCCACCAGTCTGGATGTGAAGGTGCCCGACTACAGCCAATTCCTCAAGACCGACCTTAAGGGCCGCAAAGTTGGCATTATCACCGAAACCTTTGCCGCTGAGGGCATTGACCCCGCCGTTAGAGCTGCTACCGAGAAGGCCATTCAGCAGCTCAAGGAGCTGGGGGCTGAGATTCAAGAGATCTCCTGCCCCCGCTTTCCCTACGGTCTGCCCACCTACTACATCATCGCTCCGTCAGAAGCGTCCTCAAACCTAGCCCGCTACGACGGGGTGAAGTATGGCGTTCGCAACAACAACGACAGCCTGATGTCGATGTATACCAAAACCCGCGCCGAGGGCTTTGGCCCCGAGGTGAAGCGGCGCATCATGATTGGCACCTACGCCCTGTCGGCGGGCTACTATGACGCCTACTATCTCAAAGCTCAAAAGGTGCGCACTCTTATTAAGCAAGACTTTGAGTCCGCCTTTGGCCAGGTGGATG
>JANPIO010000111.1:0-24229 GCA_031425055.1 Phormidium sp. VAR_61_metabat_6 | reverse complement strand
GGTGCACGCGCACCCAGGCAGAACCGGTGTGTTTTACCTCCACCGCCGCCAACCGCCACCTGGGGCAGCCCTAGCCCCAGTAAAGAAAGCTATCCTAGTCTTCGTGGCTGAAGCGATGGAACGGGGCAAGCAATGCAAATTTTGTCGGTGGCGCTGCAAAACTTTAAGACCCACCGCGATCGCTACTTTGAATTTCAGCCGGGCACCAACGCCATCTGTGGCGAAAATGGTGCGGGCAAGACCAGCATTTTAGAGGCGATCGCCTGGGTGCTCTTCAACTACCAGGGCGACTACGGCAAAGACGATCTGATTCGCAACGGCAGCGGCAGTGCCCAGGTTACGGTAGCCTTTACCTCCAACTATGACGGCCGCACGTATCACGCCCAGCGCTGCACCCAGCGGGGCTACGCTCTGTTTGACCCCCAGCTTAACGAGCGCCTGCCCTACACCCGCATCAAAGACGAGGTGCTGCCCTGGCTGCGCCAGCACCTGGGGCTAGGTCCCACCACCAACCTGCCGCAGCTATTTGCCCGCACTTTGGGGGTACCCCAGGGCACCTTCACTGCCGACTTTTTGCAGCCGGCTGAGCACCGCAAGGCTGTGTTCGACGCCATTCTCAAGGTTGAAGACTACAAGCTGGCCTTTAAGCAGATGAACGGCCTGCGCCGCTATGCCGAAGATCAGGCGGAGGCCACTAAGCGAGACATTGTTCAGTACGAAGAAGCGCTCACCCCCTGGCATGATCTACACCAGCGGCAACACCAGTTGTCTGTTGAAATTGGCACCAGCGAGCAGCGCCTAGGAACTTTGCAGACCACGCTCGCCACGCTGCAAACCCAGCGTGACGCCCTCAAGGTTCAGACCCAGGCGGTGCAAACTTTGGCTACCCAGCGCCAGGGGCTAGTCCATCAGCTTGAGGTCAAGCAGACCGCGCTAGTCCGACTTCAGCAGTCGGTGCAGCAGTCGGAACAGGCGATCACCCTGTGCCAAACTCATCAGCAGGCTTTCAAAGCCTATCAGGCGGCAGAGCAGGCGTTGGAGGCTCTAGGTCAGGCCCAGCAGCAGCGCCAGCACTTGCAGGTCGAGTACCAAACGCTGCAAACTGCCCAGGGCAAAACCCAGGTCGAGCTGGCCAGGTGGCAAACCCAGCTCGACTCGTTTGCGGCGACAGAGCGAGAGCTAGCCCAGCTGGAGCCCCAGATAGCCACCCAAACTCAGCTTGAGGCTCAGCGCCAAGATCTAGTGCAGCAGCTAGAGCAGGGCCAGCGGTGGCAGCTCCAGCAGCAGCACTACCAAGCGGAGCTGAAGCAGCTCGACCAGCAGCGGCAGCAGGCGATCAACACTCGCGATCGCCTGCTAGCCCTACAGCCCCAGGTCGAGGCCATTGCTGCCCTCGAAGACCAGCGCGATCGCCTCCAGCAGCAGCTCAGCCGTCTGGCTGCGGCCCGCCAGTTTGAGGCTGAGATCAATGCCCTGGTGGCAGACAGCCGCCGCCAGGGTCAAGCTCAGCAGTCTGAGATTGAAGCCGTCCTGAGGGATTTAGCGGCCTTAGCCGAGAGCCTGCCGTTGTCAAGCCCGACCCTAGACCGTTTAGAGCAGTCGCTTCAGAGAGCCACCAACTTGCATGGGTCGCTACTCTTGGCCCTAGACGCTATTCTTAGCGACCTGGCCGATCAAACCGATGAGGCCGCCCTCAAGACCACGCTGCAAACTCTGGAAAACGACCTTAACCAGCGCTATGGCTGGCGGGCCGAGCTGGCACAGCTCGATAGCATCACCGCTCAGCTACAGCACATTCAGCAGGCCCAGGCAGCGTTAATCGCCCAGGGAGAAACCCTGATCCAGCAGCTGGCCCAGCACACCCAGGTACAGACCACCCTGGGAAAGCTGGAGCGAGAGCTTGAGTCGCTGGGGCGACCGCGCGAAAAAAGCCAAATTCTTGGGCGCACCCTGCAAGACAAAGCCCGAGTGGAGCAGGCCGCCACGGCCCAAACCACCGCCCTAGACGCGCTAGACCAGCAGCTCAAAGCGCTGACCAGTCAGCTAGTGCCCTTCGCCGACCTAGACCAGCGCCTGGCTCAGGTGCAGCGCGATCGCACCCAGCACCAAACAGGCTACAGGCTCTATCTCCAAAACCAATCGCTGGCCAACCAGCACAGCCGACTGGAGGCCGAACTCGCCGCCGCCCAGACCGAACTTGCTCAGGCGCAGCAGCAGCAGCAGGATGCTGACCAGGCCTACCAGGCTGCCCTAGCGCAGTTCAATCCCGAGGCCGCTGCCACGCTAGAAACCCACTACAGCACAATCAAATCTGAAGCCGACCAGCTAGCAGGGGGCCTACCCCAGCAGCGCCAGCGACTGGCCGACATCGACCAGCAAATTGTCGGGCTTAAGGCGATCGCCCAGCGGCGCGACACCGCCAAACAGCAGCTCCAGGCTCAGGAAAAGGTCAGGCGCTTTATCAATTTTGCCCGTAAGGCGTACAACGAGGCCGGGCCACGCATTACTGAGCAGTACCTGCGCACCATTTCGCAGCAGGCCGATCGCCTGTTTCGCGACCTGCTCAACCGCCCCAACGTGGCTCTGCAATGGACCAAAGATTACGAGATTGTGGTACAGGATGGACCCAATCAGCGGCGGTTTGTCAACCTATCGGGGGGCGAACAAATGTGTGCAGCCCTGGCGGTACGCCTGGCCCTGCTCAAGGTGCTAGCTGATGCCGACATCGCCTTCTTTGACGAACCCACTACCAATATGGATCGACCCCGCCGCCAGGGGTTGGCCGAGGCGATTAGCCGCATCAAAACCTTTGAGCAGCTGTTTGTGATTAGCCACGACGACACCTTTGAGCAGGTGACCGAAAACGTCATCGTGGTCGAGCGGGAGGTCGGCTAATCCTCCTTGGAGAAAAGCAATGCTTTTTGCTAAGACCTGACTTGAGTGGCAACAAAAAGCCGCCCCCGCGTTGGGGACGGCGCTAGAGAGGTAGGAGCCCTACAGGAAACAACTGGTGCCGCTGGCCGATGGGAATCAGCGGCTAGCGACTAGCTAGCAATCACGTTGCTCGAAAAGGCATCGCCGCTATAGGCGGGTACGCGATCGCCGAAGTCAGTAGACTGGCCAGTCACAGACTGAGCTAGCTGGTCAAAAGAATCGGAACGCCAGTTGCGCTCGTGAATTGGTTTAGTTTGCTCACCCCGGAAATAAGCCTGGGTGCCAATCAGGGCAGCAGCGACCCAGCCGATGACAAAAAGGGAGATCAATAGAGCAGTCATAAATAAACCTCCAGTGTGGGATGGTGACAGTCGCAAAATGCGCCGCTCACCTAACTCAGCGATGCCATCGATGCCGACGCATTGCGCTCATGTAACTCAATGTAAACGAAATGTAACGAAATGTCAAATTAAGTTGCAGATAGGCGGCTGCAAATGATAAGACTCGTGCCTAACTGGCGGAGCCAGTGCTCATCGCCCCCCTACCCGCCTAAAGCTGTCCCTAAGGAAGCTCCAGGAGGACACAAATATTAAAAGGTTCCTTGGCTATAAGCTCTGAAAAAGCGTCTAGGATGAGATCCACGGTAAATGCGTCAAATATCCCTCACTGCAAGGGTTTGAGCAATCGATGAGATGCACAGGTCATTTGCATTGCCCAAACGACTGCCTGTCTGCGATCGCTCAATCTAGCCTTCTCTACACGGCCTTCCCATGCATGCTTACACACGCTACTCCCTTGACCTACTCACCCAAAACTACAGCCGTGGGCAGCTCAAGTTTCACCATTTAGACCTGCGGAATGTATCCCTAGAGGGCATTAAGCTGCCCTTTGTTGAATTTATTGACTGCAACCTCTCAGGCCTAAACCTATCGGGGGCCTTTATGCCGGGAGGCGTGTTTACCCACAGCATTTTGCGCAAGAGCAAATTAAACTGGGCCAACCTCATCGGCAGCGACTTTTTTCGGGCCGATTTATCTGGCGCTCAGCTCAACCGTGCCCTGCTTTCAGGGGCTAAACTGACCGGCATAAATCTTCAGGGCGCTGTTCTCAAAGAAGCCGTGCTCAGCGGCAGTGACCTGCGCGGCGCTAACCTCAAACGGGCCTGCCTGCGGGGCGCTAACCTCAGCCACGCCAATCTGCAGGGAGCCGATCTGCGCGAAGCTGATCTAACCGACACTGACCTCGACGGTGCCAACTTGATCGGGGCCATGATGCCCGACCACACCTACATAGACTTTAAGCTTGACATGCTGCCCGCTG
Source organism: Phormidium sp. VAR_61_metabat_6 (assembly GCA_031425055.1). Lineage (GTDB taxonomy): Bacteria > Cyanobacteriota > Cyanobacteriia > Phormidesmidales > Phormidesmidaceae > Nodosilinea. Next base: position 19,975 of record JANPIO010000111.1, on the reverse strand, counting down.
GATCAGAGTAGCGCTCCCGCAGTTTTGGCAGGGGAACTTGAGGCCACTGAACGGCAGATGGTCGTCCCCGATTTTGCGATCGCTCAACTGTGGACAGAGCTAGCTCTGTCTCAGTGCGGCGACAACCCAGCACCGCCGAACAACACCAGCGACAAAAAGAAGTCCACCATAAACAGCCCCACCCAAGTGGTGACCACCGCAGACGTCGCGGCTCGACCAACCGACCGACTGCAGGTGGTCGTTAGCCCCCACGTGCAGCCCGCCAAAGCGACAATGGCCCCAAACAAAACCGATTTGATCAAGACAGCAATGAGGTCGTTGAGCACCATCAGCGATCGCACCGAGTCCAAAAACTGACCCACCGGCATTTCGTAGAGTAAAAATGCCACCCCAGCCCCGCCGACAATTCCCAACACGAGGCCCAGCACAGTGAGTACTGGCAGCATCACGCAGCAGGCTACCACCCGAGGCACCACCAGATAGTCAATGGGGTCTGTGCGCAGCACCTTAAGAGCATCAATTTGATCCGTCACCTTCATACAGCCAATTTCAGCGGCATAGGCGGTGCCCACCTGCCCGGCCATAATGGCTGCCGTCAAAATGGGGGCCAATTCTCGACAAAAGGCCATAGCAAAAGCCCCACCTAAGGCGTGCATGGCCCCAAAACGCTCCAGCTCGCGGGCGGTTTGCACGGTAAAAATCATGCCGGCAAACACATTGGTCAACAGCACGGGAGTCAGGGTCAACGGCCCTGCTACCACCATTTGCTCCAGGGTACGCTGGCCATTGACCCGGCCGCGCAAAATGCGCATGAGCACCTGACCGCCCAAAAAGCAGGCCATCACAATGTGATAAGGACAAGATTTTGCCCGCACCGTCGTTGCCGATCGGGGGCCAGGCCGGGGATCGCAGCCAGAGTTGGCCAACTCCGGTAGGGCAAGGGAACGCCGTAAGGTTTTGTCGTAGGCCTTAACCATGGCAACAACTCGTAGGGTAGATGGGCTGAGGCAAATTACCAAGCTCAGGATGCCCCGATAGAGCAATTCTGTGGAGCTGTACTGCAACGACAGCGACGCTAAAATGCCTTTCACCCGATCGTGAAATCAGGTCTTAATAAGGCTGATGCCGCTCTCTAAGCCAGCGCAGCCAACATTGCCAAGGCCAAGCACCAAAGGCAGTTGTGATAAATCCGCACCCAGTTGCCCCCAATTTACAGAGTCTGGTCGAGTTATTGAGGTTTCTGCGGACATTTTTCACAATACTGGCTGCTTTCTGAAGCGAAACCTGCCCTTAAGCAGGTGCCCAGCGCTGCTGCCGCTTCAAACCACATCAATTCTTGCCTGCTGCCAATCCCAGCCCAGCCTCCTGAGAAGCCGAAGAAGATAGTACATTTTTAGTACGAGTTTCGAATAATCATGGTACGCTTGTACCAAGTTTTTTTGGGACTGCCCCTTGGCTAGGTGACTGGCGATCGCAAACGATTGCTTCACACCGGCCAGCTTGAGTTGATGGGCAGGCTTTATGGTTTTTGGCTGCTCTCCACACGGTTACCAGGCAATGGATTTTCAAAGCATTCAAACCAAGCTCACCAACACAGTCAACGCTCTTAGCCAAAGCAATGCCACCGTACAGGTCGACTGGGCCAGTGAACCATCGCTGCCAAGCACGGCGGAGAGAGGGGCTCAAGCCAGCTCTGGCGGGCGATCGCGCTCCGGCGTAGATTTTTCTACGGCTATTGATACCCTGCAATGGCGCTCTGCCCAAGCAGGGGGAAGCAAGCTAACGGCCAACCCACCCGCTGGAGCACCGCCCGTGGACGTCGACCTCAAACGCCTGAACGCCATAGCCCATAAGATTAACCAGCTATCGTCAGAGCAAGAACGGGCGATCGCAGAAATGCAGCTAATTCGGGCTCGCTTGACCCGCACTCATCCCAACGCCAACACCCAGGGGCAGCCGGTGGCACTGCCCTACCTCAATGTTGATCGGGCCGTCTTAGCTTCAGCAGAGATGGATCACCAAGGCAATATCGTTCTGGCTTACCGCACCGTTAGCTCCCACCCATCCCCCGCACTCCGGGCCAATCCTAGTTCAGCCGAGGTCAACCACCTAGCTAGCCACCTGCGCATCACCTATGGCCCTTCTAAGCGTCGGGGTCGAGGCCAGTGGAGTGCTCTAACCTCTGATCTGGTGGCCCTAGGGCAAGAGCCCTCCGAGCTAATTGCCCACCTGAGCCGAACCGTTTGGGCTGCTGGTTTAGCGATCGCCCGCTTTGTAACCCCTCAGCAGGCCAAGCCCTCGGTCACCCCGAGTTCCCCTCTCGGTCATCCGAGGGGAGGCACGTCTCTGTCTGTGGTGGATGGGGTGCTGTGGCTGGGCAGTGGCGTCATCGGTCGCCTGGCTTTGAATCTGCTATTAGCTGCCTTTCCGGCCCTTTGGTCAGTGGCGGTAGCCGCGATTACCGCGATCACAGCCTATGCTCTCTACCAAGCCACCTTGGCCCCCCGGCTGGCGTTTGGCCCAGCCATTCGAGTGTTTCTGCTGGTTTTAGGGCTGGTTGTGGGCGGCCAGCTCTAGCGCGGTGTAGCGCTATTCTTCACTGAGTTTCAAGGAGACAGCTGATGGTTTCAATGCATCCCCAGGGGGGGAAAATCACCTTGGCAAACGCCAAGCCCTTTGTTGCGGGGGCGATTGTTCTGGCCATTGGGCTACTGGCCCTCGACGATCAGAGGCTAGGCAGCTGGTCGCAGGCCGCTGACTCCCAGAGCGCTGAGGGATGCGAAAAGATTGTGCAGAGCACTGCCCAGTTGAGCCGTGAGCAGCTCGCTCAGCTGCTGGTCGTGCCCGAGCGTGACCCCAAAGAGAATGTGCGCAAAATCGTAGCCGAGCCCTACTGTAGCCTGCCTCAGCTCCAGGTGCGCTCTGGGGTGGTCTCAGAGCGCGAAGCCTACCCGATGTCTTGGGATCCGACCGTTCAGCTAGTAATTTTGTACGAAAATGACGAGTACGCTGGCTACCGCTTTCGGTTTCAATAGCGCCCTGCTGGTCATTGGCCACTTTGGCTGGAGACCTTTAGGCCCCTGGGCGAGAGATCGGTTTCCTCAGCCGTTCTCGTGCTTGGGCGGACGACCCCTCAGCCGACTGGCCCTCGGTTTGGGTTTAGGCATACTGCTGAGTCTGAGCGGTTGCAGCAGACTGACGCCAACGGTGCCCCGTCAGATTGTGCTGAAGCAGACCTGGGAGATCGAATCGGGCGATCGCGTGGCGGGTCAGTTAGTCACTGGCAGCCTAGGCGATATTTCCCTACGACTCCAGGGTGCCCGGCTGCGCGCTCCGTTTACCGGCCAGGTAGAGCTGGCGGCTAAGGGATTCAACTGCATTTACTTTTCGACCCCAGAGGTACCGGCCTACCTGTTTCGCTACTGCGGTGTTAGCCACCCGCATTTAGGCTCGATTGAGGCTGGAGCCGTCATGGGGCGCGGGCGCTACATTCATTTTGCCACCCTGCGACGGCAGCCCGATGGCTCCTGGGCTATGGTCGAGCCCTCCGATCGCGTGCTGGAGCGATCGCTCAATCGACCACCGCCACGCTTGCCGTTCTAGGCCTGTCCGCTCCTTATTCAAAACCCCAGTTCCGCCCTCAGCCAAAATAGTCTCGGCAATTTACCCTCGCTGCCCCATGAAGCTACATCCCACTCTCCTAGCCGCCAGTACTCTGTTGGCCCTGTTTAGCCCCACTGCCGTACGGGCCGACGACGGCATCCTTAGCTTTGATCTCTCCCAGCCCCAGTGGGCCGAGCAGCCCCCCATTGCCGAAACCGTGGCCGCTGCCCCCGCGATCGATGCCACCAATCAACCCCTGCCTATTCCGGCCCAGGCCGCCAACCCGCCCATGCGCTATCACTCACCCCAGCAGTTGCCCGCTGGGGTGTATCGGCGCGGAGTCGCCGTTGCTCTCAACGAAAGCACGTCGGCCACAGCCCTGCTGCCCCCGGCACCACCGTTGCCTGAGGCCTCGGTGATGGTCGCAGTGGCTCCCCCGCCGGTCGCCCCCGAGCCCCAGGCCAAACTCCCCAAAGCCCCCCCGCTTTTAGCCCTCGATTTTGGTCTGGAGCCCTCGACCACACTAGTTATGGCCCAGGCCAAGTTAGCTGAGCCCAGCGTACCAGCCAACCCGCTGCCGGGTTTGTTCGAAGGTCATTCAGACTCGCTGGTGGCCCGGGCGGTGGGCAGTGCTGAGGGCACCCGCACCCCGAGTGGTGCCATCAATCCGGCCTACTTTGGCCACACTGACCCTGGCAACCGCGTGTGGAACATGGGTACCTTTTCGTATCAGCACGGGGCCAAAACACCAGCAGAAGCCGATCAGAAGCAGCTAGCCCGGCTCCAGAACCAGGGAGATGTGCTGCGAGAAAGGGCGCTTAAACACGGCCTCAATCTCACCCTTGAAGAAACTCTCAACGGACTAGATCTGGCGAACCAGTCACCCTTGGCGGCGATTGGGCGGGTGGGCTACATTGAGCGGCTGGCCGAAGCTAAGGCCAACGGCTATGAGGGGTCGGAAGCCATTTTAGTAGCCCGCATCCGGTCTTACATCAATCCCAACACTGGACGCTGGAACGCACCTGGATTGGGCAATACAGAACCCAGCATTCGTCGCGATCAGCAGCGCCGCGCCAATGCTGTGGCCCAGGCGATCGCCGCCTATGAGGCCCAAAATCCTGACCTCCATGCCCAAACTTGGCTGCTGGCTCCCGCTCCCGAACCAGCAACTCCGGTTGCTCTAGAGGTTGCAGCGGTGGAGCCTGTAGACGAGGTACTCCAGATGTGGATCTCCCCCAGCGACCCTGTTGCCCAAGCTGAACCAACCAACGAGGCGATCGCCGCCGCACCTGAGCAAAACGCGCCAGGAACTGATCCCTTAGCAGCGCTGTGGCAGGTCACCGTCGCGCGTTTCTCTCAGGCTGCGTTTCCGTCTGGGGGCAACACCTCTCCCCAAACGGCCTCTATTGCTAACCTGTTATTCAACCGAGGCGATACCCCTGCTCCCGCCGCCAATGTCGGCGACAACGGCGATTCGCAATTTCTCTCAGAGAAACCAGCAGACGGCAGTGCAAACCTTGCCAACCTAAAAGAGCCGATGCCCCCAGAAACAGCCCCCGTTGCCGATAGCGGCAATGCCGAGGCTGTAACAAAGGCAACACCGCTGGCGATCGCACCCTCAGCCCATGAGGTAGAAGCGGAACCCGCTGCGATTCCGGATCGGATACTCGTTCCGAGTCGGCTGCCGAACGCTTCGCCAATCGGGCCCCCCTCTTGGGCCGAGGCCAAAGAAGGCAGCCAACCCGTTGCTGCTCCAGTGACGACTATATCCCCAATACCTGGGGCATTTCCTGACAGCACCGTCTATGTGCCCCAGCCCAGTGCCCCAGCGCCCGAATACCCAAAAGAGGAGGCGATGCTACCCAGTCAGGTCATTACTCCAGATACGGCTAGAGAGGGTGCATCGGTACAGTAGCTCCAGACCACCTAGGTTAACCGCCACAACCCTATAGCGTGACCTAGCATCACCGCCGTTGTCAGAACTGCCTGTAAAGCTCTGCGTGGAAACCGATGCCATTGCCCAAAAAGGGCGATCGCGAGCGAGCTAACTTACGAAGACAGATGATGACAGCACGAATAAAAACGCTATGAAACTCTTTTCTAGCAGCGTTCTGATCCTTAACGAGCCCTTTTTCAGCATCACCAGTTCTCAACCAATTAGGATTGAACAAACCAGTGGAATAGTAAAGCCTCCCATAAAGATTAATAGGTTGATCTTAAGAAATTACCCCTGTGTCTCGCCTCACGCCTAGCATAGGGTAATCCTGATCGTTAACTTGCCAGGCCCATGCCGGAGCCCGACACCCACGCTTTATTCAACGACCTTTCTGCCCTAGACCTACAAAGCGGCATTGAGGCCGTTGATAGCCGCCTCAATGTCGACCAAATGCTATCTCTAATCGATAGCATTTTGCCCTTTGAAGCCTGTCTTTACCACGAGATTATTCCACTCTCGGTAGAGTCAAGTTGCCTACACCTCGGGGTGGTCAACCCGTCCGACACTGTTGCTACAGAATACGCCCGCAAGCAAGTCTCATTCATTCACTGCTCGGTGAAGTCATGGCCTGTGACCTCTGACTGGCAGCGCAAGATGCTTTCCAAGTATCTAAGCCATGCCTCTCGTCAAAAGGCTCGACCTCAGCCACAGATTGAGGCACCGCCCCAGGCCCAAAACCAGGGTGATGAGTTTCTGACCTTTATCGTTGACAGCCCCGAAGATCTGCGCGGCGATCGCCCTTTTAGGCCGGTCTCTGACCATCGCTCCGCTCCGACCCCTAGCCTGTCTACGGATCCTCCACCTCCACCCGTAGAACCACCTCCCGTGGTTAAGCCAGAGTCTCAGCCACTTACCCTTGCCCTCGATCCCATCCTCAGCCAGGTGCCCCTCGATCAGCTGCATCGATTGTCGCCCCCCAAACTCACCCAGGCACTGCTTTATCAGATTTTGACCGAGGGTATTGGGCGTCTCTATCTAGAACGGCGACCCGCCCACGGCCAAGTGCTTTGGAGCAGAGACGGCGTAGTCCAAGCTGCCCTAAAAAACTTGAGTCTCGACCAGGTTCAAAGCATCATCAACGAGCTCAAGCGGCTGATGCACCTGCCCCTGCTGCCAACTGCTCAGCTGAAACATGCCGACATTGAGCGGCTGTACAAAGGTGAGCGCGTGCTGCTGCGCCTGCGGCTGATAGCAGGCTCCCACGGCGAAGAAGCCACCCTTCAAGTGCTGCGAGGAGCGGCGCTGAAATTTTATCAACAGCAGCAAATCAAACAGATGGGAGAAGATGCCCTCAGCGTCGCCCAAACCCTACAAAAACGAATTTACGAGATTCGCCAGCGGGCTCGCCAATCGCTTACCATCGAGCCCCCCTCAGCGCGAACCCTAGAGGCCCTAAGCCAGCTGCTCAAAATGATGGAAGAGCAGCTTGAGCAAATTATGCAAGCGTCTGTCGAACCAAACAGTGAGAAACTACCCTAAGCAAGCGGTCAGGTGCTATGACACAAGACCAAAGAGTACGGACTTTTGAATCGCAGCATTCCAGACAGTCTGGAATGCTGCCCCGTAGCCGCGCTAGAGTCTATCTATAGCCTTAGCGCTCCGACTTAGCACCCCAAGCGCTAGTCATACGGCCAAAGTTAAGCCGAAACTCGTCAAGGCCCAACCGGGTGCCCAGGCGATCTTCATCCCAAGAAGCCGACAGTACACCGTAGGTAAGACCCACTACCCCCAGGCCAAAGCAGCCTAAGGTGATCAGCAGCACAAAGTAAGAGGGCAGCTCCACCACCTGTTTTACCACCAGGTAGTAGCTGACGAAAAATGTTAGTATTCCCACTCCGGTCGGGACACCAGAAAAGGCTAGCATACGTCGCAGCATGCGATCGCTCACCACTTCAGGAATAGCGGTTGCTGCCCTACCCGACGGCTTACCGCCACCTTTCTTTTTAGAAACCACCCCCGACTTAGCAGGAGCAGTTTTTTTAGCAGAAGTCGTTTTCTGAGCGGTGTCTTTAGCAGAAGATGGCTTATCCATAGCCTTTTTGGGTTCTTCGGCAGGCTTGGCAACGCTCTTACGAGGCTCAAAGGGCAGGCGCTTGCGAGACGAATCAGGAGCCATAGCGCTACACAACAACAACGGACAATGGGGAGACCAGACTGCAATTGCTAAATCATCCAACCCGGATGCGTGGCGTGGCAGAAGACCTATAGGTTTGAGGTGGGCTAATCGCTGCGATCGCTAGCTCAGATAAGCCCACCCCAGACTACGCATGGTCTTTAGCTAGCAGACCGGCCCTAACCGCGAATGCCAAGCTTTTGAATCAGCGCCCGATAGCGCTCGGAGTCTTCCTTTTGCAGGTAAGCCATCAGGCGCTTGCGGTGACCAATCATTTTGAGTAGACCACGGCGAGACGAGTAGTCTTTTTTGTTCTTTTGCAGGTGGGAGCTCAGCTGATTGATGCGTTCGGTGAGCATAGCAATCTGCAGATCGGCGGAGCCGGTGTCAGTTTCGTGCACCTGATAGTCGGAAATAAGTTCCTGCTTACGCGCTTGCAACAGAGTCATGGGACAGACAGCTTCTCTAGAAGAATAATTTTGAGCCAGGATTTTTCACTATAGCATAGGGGCCGCTGCACCCATCTGGTCTCAGCAGAGGATCACTGACTGAGCCACGCGATCGCCTCACGTACCCAACTTTCTGGATCCGCTGTCTTTTGCAAAGTAGAGCTACGCCCCACGGCCTGAAGCGCCTTGAGAATCTCGCTCTGGCTATAGCCCAGGGCGCTGAGTGTGGCTTCGACCTCTTCATAGAGGGTGGGTATCGGCCCAGCATCAGGCACCAGGCCCACCCCCGACTGGGTCTGCCAGTCTTGCAGCTTGGTTTTAAGCTCTAGCACCAGACGTTCGGCGGTTTTGTTGCCTACCCCTGGGGTACGCGATAGTAGACGGGTGTTACCGCTCACTACCGCTTGGGTCAGCTCAGCCTCGCCCAGGGTATCGATTAGGGCCAGAGCCATCTGGGGGCCGATGCCGCTGACGCTAATTAGCAGCCTAAACAGGTCGCGCTCCTGACGCTGGCCAAAGCCAAACAGTACCGCCTGGTCTTCGCGAAAGTAGAGGTGGCTAAAGAGCTGCACTACCTCCCCCAAGGGCGGCAGTTGCGCCAGCTGGCGGGCGGGCACCTGCATGTCGTAGCCCACCTGATTGACATCTAGAGTAACGATAATTTTGTGGTTGCCGGGCTTTTGCACATCGGCCAGCACGCCCTTGAGATAGCTGATCATGCGGAAGGATCGGGCTTTTGCGGTGGACGAGGGCGATTTGAAGGGCGATCGCTGCCTGCCTCAGCCCGAGGATCCGATGGTATCGCACTGGGCGACCCACCCCTGCCGGATTTAGGTCGCTGGATAGGAGCAGGCACTGGAGTTTCTTTCGGCGGCTGAAGGTGGCTGCGCCCGTTTTGAATAATCCGCAACATCTGCGAGAGCTGCTGCTCGACGCTAGAGAGCACTTGGTCAGCATAGCCATCGGCCTCCTGCTGAATCATGTCTTGCTCGTCTAAGGCCTTTTGACGCTGGGCTTCCCACTCGCGCTGGGCTTGCATCTGTATTTGCTCAATGTCACCCATCACTTGGGTACGCAGGCCATCACAGTCTTGCTGAGCCTGGGTCTTCAGCTGTTGGGCCATTTGCTCAGCCTGGCGCACAATGCCAAGTTCGTCGAGCATTTGGGCCGCCTGCTGCTCAGCAGCGGCGATCAATTCTTCGGCGTAGCGCTCAGCTTCGGCAAGCAGGCTGTTGCGCTGCTGCAAAATTTGCACCGCCTGGCGAAAAGCCGGCGGCAGGTTAAGGCGAATAGCATCGAGTTGGTCAAGCAGCTGATCTTCATCGACCAGGGTACGACCACTAAAGGGCACCCGAGGACTAGCCAAGATCAGCTCTTCAAGCTTATTTAGCTCCTGCTGAATATCGATATCGCCAGGGTTAGGCAGGCCCGAGTTCGTTTCCGACGCCTCTACAGACAATCCATTGGCTTGGGCACCGGCACTGCGGGACTGGGCGCTGCGGGGCTGGGCATTGAGGCGGGCGGGGTCTGGGCGTAGCATTGGTAAATGTCTCGCGCTACATGGTGGGGAACAAGGTGGTCGATGGGGCCGCCAAAGCGAGCGATTTCTTTGACCAGGCTGCTGCTAAGAAAGCTGTACTCAGTGGAGGTTGACAGAAAAAGAGTTTCGATATCGTCAGCCAAGGTCTTATTAGTATGCGCCATTTGCAGCTCTTTTTCGAAATCGGAGAGCACGCGCAGCCCTCGCAGCAGCACCTGAGCCCGATGCTGCCTGGCATAGGTAATGGTGAGACCGTCGTAGTGGTCAATATCAATATTGTTGAGATGCCTCACCGATCGCTCAATTTGCTGGATGCGCTCGTTGGTAGAGAACATCGGCACCTTGTTAGGATTGCTAGACACCAGCACAATCACCCGTTCAAACAATCGACTGCCACGGGTAATGATGTCTAAATGACCCAGGGTAATGGGGTCAAAACTGCCGGGATAGATGGCAATCAAAACAGCCTAGTCAGTATTCCAGAATTGATGTGGCGATTATAGCTAACTTCTGGTCATCAAGGCCTAGATCCGCGTTTCTACAGGACGGGATGGTTGGCTGGAGAGGGCAGGTGCTTACGGTAGACGCGATCGCACCGAGCCGTCTCGACTCCGCTGGCAGCTTCATAACCACTGGCTTCGTACAGCCCCACTGCTTCCTTGAGCACCGAGGCGGTTTCTAACCAAATCTCAGTGAAGCCGCGCTGCTGAATAGCAGATTCTAGGGTGCTGAGCAGGTAGCGCCCCAGCCCTTGCCCCCGCGCCTGGGGCAGCAGATACATCTTGCGCAGCTCTACGGCACCCTCTCCGCGCTGGGTAGGACGATAGCCAGCAGTACCGACCAGCATGCCGTCGATTTCTACGACCCAAAATTCGCCACCTGTCTCCCAGTAGCAAGCTTCTACTTCTAGGGCATCGCGATCGCTGTCGGTCGGTTCGCAGGTAAGGCGATATTCTTGCAGCACCTTGCCAATGACGGCCACGGCGACGGCGCGATCGCCCGGCTGCCAGCTGCGAATCAGGTATGAACCAAAGGTGCTGCGGTGGTCTAGCGGCATCGAACGTCTCTAGCTATGAATGCGGGGTTGGGAATGCAGGCTGGCTAAAATCTCGCTTTCGGCGGCGGCTAATTCAGCTAGCCGCCCTTCTAGCTCGGCATGGGGAAAGCGTCCGGCAGCCAACACCCAGTAGGCCCCGTAGTGGCGAGCCTCTGAAGCCATCAGACTGCGGTAAAACTGGGCTAATTCTAGATCGGGGCAGTGCTGACCCAACAAGCCCAACCGCTCGTGGCTGCGAGCTTCGATCAGCGCCGACACCAGCAGCACGTCAAGCTGACGATGGGGTTCGTCGGAGCGCACCTGCTGACGCAGAGCGGCTCCATAGGGGGGTGGCGGCAGGGGGCCAAAGGCAACGTGGCGGCGCTCTAGCCACTGGTTGACCTGGGCAAAGTGGGCCAGTTCTTCCTGGGCGATCGCGGTCAACGCTTTCACTAACTCAGCATCCGACGGATAGCGGTTGATCAGGCTCATGGCTACCCCCGCCGCCTTGCGCTCGCACTGAGCATGGTCGAGCAAAATCACGTCCAGATTGGCCAGAGCTTGCTCAACCCAAGCCTGAGAAGTTGGCGTCTCTAAAAATTTAATTGTGGCAGTGGCCATGTAACCTCGGGGAGGGTTTAGCGCCGATCTCAGTCTAAACCACTAGGAATCCGCAGGCACTTGATGCCGGTCTTTGAGGTGTTTCACCAGCGCGTGCAGCCCCAGACGATAGCTGTCAGCTCCAAAGCCGCAGATTTGACCTACGGCCACCGCAGCGATATACGAGTGATGGCGAAAGGCCTCGCGCTGGTGGATGTTGCTGAGATGCACCTCGACGGTGGGAAGGCCAACGGCTGCGATCGCATCTCGAAGGGCCACGCTAGTGTGGGTATAGGCCCCGGGATTAATTAAAATGCCGTCTTTTTGCCCAAAGGCAGCTTGGATGCAGTCCACAAGTGCCCCTTCGCTATTGGACTGAAAGCAATTTAATGAAACGCCTAGGGCAATCGCTTCAGTCTCTAATGACGCTTCGATGGTAGATAGGGTTTGCCGACCATAGATCTCGGGTTCTCGCAAGCCCAGCATGTTGAGATTTGGGCCATGAACAACTTGAACCCTTAGCAATGATCGTTGTCCTTTGTATTAATATTCATGCTACCAACATCACTGGCTTGCTCATTCTCTACACAAGCACAGCCATCTAAGCATCGAGTACTGATGAAAAACAGTATCAAGCGACAACACCGCTAGACTCTAGTCAAAATCTTTTGAGAACACTCCTAACGGCGGGGTTCTTCTACCGGAATAGGAATCAAGTCAGGTTCTGCCTGATGCTCAGGGCCAAATAGAGCTTCAATTACTCTATCAACCCAGTCGCTCAGCTTTTCGAGAGCCTTTTCGATGTAGTCCATTAGGGCAAAACTCCTTACTGGCACATGCCACCCTAGTTGCTCTTACCTAAAACCAGCTCTAGGCCAGATGGGGGCTGCATTTATCCATAATTACATAATAGCCATTTGAAGCAAATGATCAACTTAACTATTACAGCAAGTTGCGTCGTAGAGCATCTAAGGCAGAGAGGGCACTGAGCTGGCGCACCCAGTCACGACCCCGATAGCCAGAAAACTCGTGCTTATACGTCAACACATCGCCCTTGGGAGTGGCCAAGCCAATGTAAACCAACCCTACAGGTTTAGTCTCGCTGCCCCCGTCTGGCCCGGCAATGCCAGTGATGCTCAAGGCCCAGTCGGTTTGCAGCAACGCCTTAGCGCCTAGAGCCATCTGCTCGGCTACGATCGCACTCACTGCGCCCTGCTCCTCTAAAACAGCAGCATCCACCTTTAAAAGATTGATCTTAACCCGGTTGTCGTAGGCGATCACGCCGCCATAGAAGTAGGCAGAGCTGCCAGCAATGTCGGTCAAGAGCTGCCCCAAGCCACCGCCCGTACAAGACTCGGCCACGGCTAGAGTTTGCTGCCGGGCCAGCAGCAGTTTGCCAACTACCGAGGCCAGAGTGTCGTCATCGGCACCATAGCAGTCAGCACCGACTAGCTCCCGAATGCCCGCTTCGACCGGCTCAATTTTGGCCAAGGCCGCAGCAGTGGAATGGGCCCGTGCGCTAATGCGCAGCTTGGCTTCGCCTTTGCTGGCGTAGGGGGCGACCGTCGGGTTGCCTTGGCTGAGGTAAGCCGCAACCTGCTCCGCTAGAGCCGATTCACTAATGCCCCAAAACCTCAGCATGCGGCTGACAATGGTGGTCGTCACCCAACCCTGGGCGTGCAGATAGGGCACGGCGGTTTCCTTCCACATCGCCTGCATCTCTCGCGGCACGCCAGGAAAGGTCATCAGAGTTAGACCAGGCCGAGGCAACCAGATAATGCCGGGGGCAGTGCCCTGGGGATTGGGTAGCACCATAGCTCCCTCGGGCAGCAGCGCCTGTTTGCGGTTGCTGGGAGGCATGGTGCGGCCCCGGGCAGTAAATTTAGCCTCAATATCGGCCAGCAGGTCGGGGTGCTCACCCAGGGGGGCACCAAACAGATCAGCCAACGTCTCTATGGTGAGGTCATCGGGGGTGGGGCCCAAACCACCCGTAAAGAGCAGGAGCTGAGATTCCGCAGTTCCCGAATTCGCAAACCGCTCAGCCGCAGTAATCACCGCCTGCTGAATGCGGGCCGGGTTGTCGCCCACAACAGTTTGGTAGTAGTGGGCAATGCCCAGACTGGCCAGCTCTTTAGCCAAAAACTGGGCGTTGCCATTGAGAATATCCCCCAGCAGCAGCTCAGTGCCCACGCAGATAATCTCTGCACTTCTGGTGCCAGAGGGCAAATTGTCTGTCTCGGAGGGCTGAAACGCTGGGCTTGGGGTCATAGAACGTCTTAGGGGCGAAATGGTCCGGGGATGAGATGGCCGAGGCGCAATAGTGTCATTATGGCCATTGCAGGGAAGCCAGGAAAAGCCCATGGGGCTGATGGCAGAGTCCCTAAATTATGTCGCGCATTGGTTGTTTAGGGGAGGCTACCCGATGGCAGGTTGGAGCGAGGGGGATGGGGCGATCGGGGGCGATGGTCAGAGACCCGCCCTAGGGGGCGATCGCAAACCGGGCTGGGCCACCGGGCTGCTAGCCCTGGTGTTAGGGGGCCTGCTCTACCGCGCGATCGTGGCGCTCTGGCTATTTCCAGGGTTTGATGAAGCTTATTACTATCTATACAGCCGCCACCTGAGTCTGAGCTATTTCGACCATCCACCCATGGTGGCCCTCACGACCGGGATAGGCTGGTGGCTCACAGGAGTCATTTCACCTTTCACCATTCGCCTAGGGGCGCTGGTGCTCTACTGTCTCAGCTTAGGGCTGCTGTACCTGGCGGCAGCACGGCTGTTTTCGGCGGCGGTAGGGCAGATGACCGTGGCTATTGCCACGCTGATACCGCTGTTCGCTATCGGCTTTGGCATTCTCAACTCCCCCGACAACGGGCTGATTTTCTTTTGGAGCGCTACCCTGCTAGTCGCCGCCTGGGAGTTTTTTCCCTACAGCAGTCAAACTGGGGGTTCTGAGGCAATTAAAGCAACCTACGTGCCCACCTGGCGCATCGTGCTGCTGGGGCTGACGGTGGCTCTGGCGGGGTTAAGCAAGTATCACGGCTTTGTGCTGGGGGTTAGCCTGGTGGGGTTTTGCGCCGCCTATCGACCCTACCGAGCGGCGCTGCGATCGCCCTGGATCCTGCTTTCCTTAGGCGTCTTCATTCTCACCCTCTTCCCCCTGTGGTATTGGAACAGTCAGAACGACTGGATTTCCTTTCGCTTTCAGCTGGGCATGCGATTTGACGGCAATGCTGCTCCCGCTGGCTTTAGCCTGGGGCAAATGGTGGGCTATTGGCTGCTGTCCATCCTGTACCTGTTTCCTCTCTTTGGCTTCCCGCTGTGGTGGGTGGCTGCGCGACAGAGCGCCAAACAGGCGGTGTTCTGGCGTTCCCCCAAACTGGGCGACAGTGAAACCCAGGAGCATTACAAACAGGGGCTAGTGCTGTGGCTTTCGCTGCCGATTATGCTGCTGTTTACCCTATTGGGAGGCAAGCAACAGATTTTGCCAGCCTGGCCTGCCCCCGGCTACTGGGGCATGGTGATGTTGTTAGCCGCTCAGGTGCTGGTTTGGCAACGCGATCGCCCCCGCCTGATTCGCCGCTGGCTGTGGGGGTCGGGGCTGTTTCTAAGCTCTCTGTCGCTCGTGGCGCTGCTCCACCTCCGGCTGGGCGTTCTGCAAAAACCAAGTACCTATGCTTTGTTTGGTGGGTTAGTGCCTGTCGAGCAGGATGGTTCTACAGAACTGATCGACACTAGCCAGCTCAAGGAGCAGTTTGCCAGCACTCCAGAGATCCGAGCGGCGCTGGACGAGGTAGGGTTTGTCTTCACCAACGAGTATTACCTGGGGGGCTACTTCGCCATGGCTATCCATCCCCTAGTCGATCTGCCGGTGACGGCCTTTAGCCAAGACCCACGCGGGTTTGCCTACTGGTTTGACCCTCAAGATTGGGTGGGGCAAGATGCACTCTATATGACGCTCGATCGCTTTGCCCAAGACGACGCGATCGTAAAGGGCTATCGGCCCCTCTTCGACAGCATCGAGCCATTAGGTAGCGTGCCACTCATACGCGGCGGCGAAGCGACCGAGATCATTCACGTGTATCGCGCCAACAATTTGCGGCAGGCCTACCCTTACCCCTACGGCCCCTCAGCGGGTGCGCTGCCGGAGCCGCCAACCGGTGTAGCTGAGTAGCGCTGTGGCGGCTAGGGCATAGACCAGGCCGCTAGGCATGCCCGCAAACGCCAGGGCCAAACTACCGGCCCACAGCGTCAGCACGTAGATGAAGAGTACCGTCACCCGATGAGACAGCCCCGCCTGAAGCAGCCGGTGGTGCAGATGACGCTTGTCGGCTACAAAGGGGGACTTACCGGCTCGCAGGCGATCGACAATCACGGCCGACATATCGAGAATCGGCACCGCCAGAATTAGGTACGGCAGCAGTACAGCAGCGGTAGTCACCGTCTTAACCAAGCCGATGACGCCCACTCCCGCCAGGGTAAAGCCCATAAAGTAGGCTCCCCCATCTCCCATGAAAATTTTGGCTGGGTTGAAGTTGTAACGCAAAAAACCTAGTGCTCCACCAGCTAGAGCGGCAGCAATTAGCGCCGCCGCAGGCTGGTTCATGTAGAGACTCACCACCAGCATAATGACTGCGGCAATGCCCGAAACCCCTGCGGCCAGGCCATCGAGGCCATCGATCCAGTTGATGGCATTGGCCATGCCCACCAGCCACAGAATGGTCACCGGCAAACTGATGAAGTCGGGGAGTTGGGTAAGCCCATAGAAGGGAATGGTGAGAAAGTCGATGCTCACGCCTACGTACCAAGCCATGGTAGCCACAACCGCTTGCATAAACAGGCGACTGAGGGGCGATAGGCCAAACAGGTCATCGGTGAGGCCAATCAGAAAGAAGGCTAATCCGCCGAGGGTAACCCCCCAGATCTGAAATTCCTGGGGCGGGGCTAAATGTTCTCCGGCAGCATCAATAAAGCCGCCCATAGACCACACGACCAGCAGGGCTAACAGCGTACCAATAAAGATTGACACCCCACCCAACCGCACCATGGGCTTGTCGTGTACCTTACGTTCACCGGGCTGATCGACCCGCCCGCTTTTAAGGCCGATGCTGCGCACGATCGGCGTCGTGCTCAGCACCACCGCGGCGGAGATACCAAAGGCCAACACGTGATACAGATAAAACGGCATCTCACTCCCCTCTATGGTTGGAGAAAATTTCTCCTGGCTAGCCACCTCCCTAGCCTAGGCTTAACCCCAGCGAACTAGTTCTTTGGCCATCGCTTAATAACCTCGGGCAGCCCTAGGGACTGCCCTCAACCAAGGTCGGTCAAGCCAAAGGATATTTTGGCCCGAAACAGTCCATAGGATAGGCCGAGTCTTGTCAAATAAGCAAAAACTCCATGCAATTATGACAGATCATTAAGGGGCAACCCTAACTTTCTGCGGTTTTGCACGGAGTTTTTGTTCGCTCCTATGGGTCAAACGCTTGCCTAGAAGCTATGTAACCCTTAAACCAGAGCTGGAACTAGCCCGCCTAAGTGGGCATAGAGGGGAAAGCGATCGCACAAAGCCGCTACCCGACGCTTGCAGTGCTCAGCGATCGCCGCATCTTCAGGGTTGAGCAGGCGATCGGCAATGATGTTGGCGATCTCAGTGAACTCGGCCTCGCCCATGCCGCGGGTGGTCATCGCCGGAGAGCCTAAGCGCAGACCGCTGGTGACAAAGGGCGACTCGGGATCGTAGGGCACGGTGTTTTTGTTGGCCGTAATGTTGACCTCACTGACTAGCTGATCGGCGCGCTTGCCGGTCATGCCGATGGAGCGCAGATCGACCAGCACCAGGTGGTTATCGGTACCGTCAGACACCACCTTGATGCCTCGCTGCTGGAGCTGGGCAGCCAGGCGCTGAGCATTGGCGATCACTTGAGCCGCATAGGCACGAAACTCGGGCTTGAGGGCTTCGCCAAAGGCCACGGCCTTGGCCGCAATCACGTGCTCTAGGGGGCCACCCTGGCTGCCGGGGAAAACCGCCTTGTCAAACTTTTTACCCAGTTCGCCGTCGCGGGTCAAAATCAAGCCGCCGCGAGGGCCGCGCAGGGTCTTGTGGGTGGTGGTGGTCACCACATCACAGTAGGGCAGGGGGTTGGGGTGATAACCGGCAGCCACTAGGCCAGCGATGTGGGCAATGTCGGCCATCAGATAGGCACCGACTTCATCGGCGATCGCGCGAAACTTCTCAAAATCAATCACGCGAGGGTAGGCCGAGTAGCCGCAGATGATCAGCTTGGGCCGGTGCTCTAGCGCCAGTTCACGAATCTGGGCAAAGTCGAGCTGCTCGGTGTCGCGGCTGACGCCGTACTGAGCCACCTTAAACCACTTGCCCGACACGTTCACGGGCGAACCGTGGGTCAGGTGCCCGCCATGGGAGAGATCCATGCCCAAAATGGTGTCGCCGGGCTGGAGCAGGGCGAGAAACACGGCAAAGTTAGCCTGGGCCCCCGAGTGGGGCTGCACGTTGGCATGGGCGGCACCGAAGAGTTCTTTGGCGCGATCGATCGCCAGCTGCTCGGCCTCATCCACAAAAGCGCAGCCGCCGTAGTAGCGCTTGCCGGGCAGCCCCTCAGCATACTTGTTGGTCAGCACCGAGCCCTGGGCCGCTAGCACCGCAGCCGAGGTAAAGTTTTCGCTGGCAATTAGCTCTAGGTGGTCGCGCTGGCGCTGTAGCTCACGCTGAATAATGCTGGCCAGCAGCGGATCCGACTCTTGCAGAAAATCAAAGTTAGTTTGAGGCACGGGCAAGGCTCCCAACAATCGACAGAACTAGACAGACAAAGGGGACCGTTAACAGGTAGCTGATCGAGCGCCTTCCCCCGGAGCGGTGCGGCTTACTGCCCTGCAATTTCCCCAGAATTTGCTTCGCTGGCACAGCCGACGCAGGAGCTACAGAGCACCCACAGCGGGGCTGGGCATTGAGCAGATTTAATACGCAGTCTATTATCTTATCTGGATGGCCTTCAAATGGGTAGTCAGCCCTTGACGGGCTTGGGTCAGAGAGCACGCATTTGGAATTTGCGGGCATATGTTACGGATTGCAACATATAATCTTTAGGAACGGCAGAGGCAGGGTTGCTTCGGGGAATGGGCCGATTTCAACTGTTTTGCCAAAGTTGGGTGCAGTTGTGAGAGGCTAGGTTAAGCAGAATTGCCTGTAGTCGGTTTGAGATTTATATTCTCCAGGTTTGGGTCATTAATGCTGCAACTGACGGATTCTCCCCCCATCCAATCCCTATCCTCCGTTGAGGATGCCTACGAGGTGTGCCGACGCGTCACGGCGAAATATTCCAAGACGTTTTACACCGGCACCATGTTGATGGCCCCCGCCAAGCGGCGCGCCATCTGGGCCATATACGTCTGGTGCCGCCGCACCGATGAACTCGTGGACGGGCCACAGGCGCAGTTCACCAGCGAGAAGACGTTGGATCGGTGGGAGTCGCAGCTAGAGTCAATTTTTGCCGGCTGCCCGGTGGATGACGAAGATGTCGCCCTAGTAGATACCCTGGAGCAGTTTCCCCTCGACATCCAACCCTTTCGCGACATGATCGCGGGCCAGCGGATGGATTTACACCGCAATCGTTACGACACCTTCGAAGACCTAGAGCTGTACTGCTATCGCGTAGCCGGCACCGTAGGGTTGATGTCGACTACAGTGATGGGCGTGGACACCCAACTGCAAACCGCCCCCTGGAGCCAGCAACAGCAGCTCGACCCCACTCACCAGGCGATCGCCCTGGGCATTGCCAACCAGCTCACCAACATTCTGCGCGACGTGGGCGAAGACGCCCGCCGGGGCCGCATTTACCTGCCCCTGGCTGACCTAGCTGCCTTTGACTACACCGAGGCCGATCTGATGGCTGGCGTAGTAGACGATCGCTGGCGAGCCATTATGGCTTTTCAGATCGAACGCGCCCGTCGTTTTTACGCCGAAGCAGAGAGCGGCATTGGGCTGCTAAGTGAAGATGCCCGCTGGCCTGTGTGGTCTGCCCTGGCCCTCTACCGCCAGATTTTGGATGTGATTGAAGCAAACGGTTACGACGTGTTTACCCGGCGTGCCTACGTGCCCTCTCTGCGCAAGCTGCTCACCCTGCCAAGCACCCTGTTGAAAGCTCGGGTACTTTAAGTCTGGCGGCGTTTAGCTCATGGGGAAGCACCAGATTTGATAGCCACGACCGCAAGGTCAACGTCAAGATTGTTAAGATATGTGTAGGGCTAGTTTCCCTCTCTTCACTATTTTGGCTTTGAACTTCTATGACGACTGCTGCTGCATCTTCTGTCCAAGCACCCCACGCAACCGCTTGGAAGATCAAGCTGCTCTATGACGGCGACTGTCCGCTTTGTCTAAGGGAAGTGAATTTTCTGCGCAAGCAAGATAACGGGCGCGGCCTGATCGCCTTTACCGACATTGCGGCTGACGACTACAGCTCCGCAGACAATGGCGGCGTCGATTTTGCCACAGCCATGGGCCGCATCCACGCCGTGAAGGCCGACGGCACCGTGATTCAAAACGTAGAAGTGTTTCGCCAAGTTTATGCCGTTCTAGGCATTGGCTGGATCTACGCGCCTACCCGCTGGCCAGTGCTTGGCC
>JANPIO010000110.1:0-4849 GCA_031425055.1 Phormidium sp. VAR_61_metabat_6 | reverse complement strand
CTCAACCGCAAAGAAAACAAATTCTGGCGATCGGTGCTGCTCACCATCGCGGGTCTAGCCGTGGGTTTGGCCCTCGGCCTGACCGTGGGGCAGCTGCTGAGTCCCCAGGGAGCGCAGTTTGCCTGGGCCACCCCCGATGCGATCGCGGCCGCAGTCACCTGTCTGGCATTGTGGACGATCAGCAGCTTCCTGCGCTAGCTGCCTGGAGAGTGTTGCGGGTTCAAGGTCTAAGATCAGGGTGCAAGGCTCAAGCCTAGCCCTATACCCTGCACCCCTGATATTCTCTGTCATTTCCCTCGGCCATGCTCCTAGGCGAGGCTGCCCCGCTTCATCTGCTCGCGCTCAATGGCCTCAAACAGGGCCCGAAAGTTGCGCTCTCCAAACCCCTGGGCCTGGGCCAGATCGCCGTTCACCCGCACTACCTGCCGCTGAATCAGCTCAAAAAAGACGGTGGGAATGCTTAAAAAGGGTTGAGTAAAGGTTTGCAGCAGGCGAGCCTGGGGCAGACAAGGATCCCAATCCACCAAAATTTGCAGTCGGGCAATGGCGGCTTCGCGTTGGCTGAGCCAGTCTGGCGACATATCGCCCTGGCTTTGGTAACCGGGACGTTGCTCTAGGGCTTCGTAGTAACTCTGGGGCACCGGCAAAAAGCTCACGCCCCCATGGCGCAGTTGCTCTACCGTATGGACAATATCCTCGGTGTGAAGCGCCACGTGCTGAATGCCGCCGCCCCGGTTGTAGTCGAGAAATTCTTGCACCTGGGAGTTGGCTGTGGTCGGTTCATTGATAGGGAGCTGGGCGCTGCCTTGGGGATGGGCCAGCACTTGGCTCCGCAGGCCCGATCGCGAGGTGTCAATGGCAAACTGCTGCCGGGGTTGAAAGCCCAGCTGACTGGCGTACCAAGCCACTGCCTGGGACAGTTCTCCCGTGGGTACGTTAACTACGGCGTGGTCAATCGCTGTCACTAAGCTGCTGGGGTAAGCCAACTGCTGGCGATCGCTAGGGGCAATGCCCGGCACCCAAGTCTCCCCCTGCCCCTCTACAAGGGTGTGGCTCAGGGAGCCCCACCCCTGGATTTGCCCCCAGCACCCGCGTCCCCAGGCGTCGGTTTGGGCCGGCTGAATGACTTTACCCCCGGCCGCCACCACCTGACGCAGAGTTTGATCGAGATCGGCCACCCGGAGAGCAATATCGCCAATGCCCGGCGGATGTTGTTGCAGATAGTGAGTCACTGTCGAGGGTGTAGCCACAATCAGCAGAGCAACCTGCCCCAGATAGACCAGGGCCCTGTCTGGGGCAGGTTGCTCTGAAGTTGAGCTTGGTGGCCCCACCCAAACCCCTCCCCAGGCGTGGACAAACCAGTCGCGCCAGGGGGCCACCTCATCCACGTAAAAACTCAGATGGTTGAACTCCATAGGGCTATGTCACCGTGCTGATCCCGCTGTTATTGGAGCACAAACCTACCCCTCCCAGCCCTACCTCTGAGAATATTTTCCTTTAGACCCTTAATAACCTGCTGTTTTAAATGGCTTTTTTACAGCTTCAAATACTTGCTTCAGCAGCGTTGCTTCTGCCTCATGCCTCCAAGCCCGGTTCCCCAGGCCGATCGCAGTGAGCCTGGGCGGTGGACGACTTTTCCCCGTCTAGCCACCCGCCGATTTGCCTAACCAGCCGCATTTCCTGCCACGGCGACCACCTGATCTTGGTTTTCGGCGGTGTAGCTGTTGGGGGGGTAGCGATCGATGTGACGAAAGAGGGCAATAGGCTTTTGCACACGGCAGGTGTAAAACTCGACAATGATCTCGGCATCCTGACGGAGCACCACTTTAGGCGAAAAGTCTTCGGGTATTTTGGTGCGCCACTGCCACGGAATTTGCTGGGGAGGGGCGGTCACAAAGCGGTGGTGTGCCCAGCGGGCATAGCGGTTGAAGCGGCCAAACTCTCGCACTTCTCGAGTAAAAATTGAGGCGGAGAGAAAGGATGCCAGTGAGCCATCGCCATCAATACCGGCCATCAAGTTGGGCAATGCCCCCATCGGGCTAGGCACCTGGTCGGGGGCCGTGACTTTGCTGATGGCCTCGTCGAGATATTCTGTGGTGCTGAGCAGGCCCGGTAGGGCAACGGTAGAGCCCATGCCGCCGTTGGCGTCCTGGCGCAGGTAGGTCACCAAGCGCATGCCAGGGCGCATCCACAGGCCGGGCAGCTTGACGAGCGCCTCGGCGGGGTCAAGGGTGCTGACAAACCAGCGCCCCTCAGCATTAGGGGCCGGAATGTTGTCCTCGGGCATATCCCCAACGCGAAATAGGTCGCCTAGGGCGTTGAGGGAGTCGGGGAGGGGGCCGTCGTCATCGTCTTGCCCACTGAGCTGGCCCGGCTGCTGTTCGTGGGGGGGAAGCACCAGAGTTTCGCGAATAAACTGGCTAACTTTTTGAACCGTAGCTAGGGGATATCTTTGAAACGACATGGATCACCGGGGCGGTGGCTAGGGAGGAAGCGAT
Source organism: Phormidium sp. VAR_61_metabat_6 (assembly GCA_031425055.1). Classification (GTDB taxonomy): domain Bacteria; phylum Cyanobacteriota; class Cyanobacteriia; order Phormidesmidales; family Phormidesmidaceae; genus Nodosilinea. The sequence continues at coordinate 2,351 of JANPIO010000110.1, read as the reverse complement.
AACTGACTGGAACTCTGCACCGTTTATAGGTTAAGGATGCCCTGAGGATACTCCTTACCCCCAGCGCTGGAGGGCAGGCCTGACTAAATCAGGAACATTTCTATACTTGAAATAGGAGGTTAGGCACCTCTACCCAGGCATTTTGGCGGTGGGACTGATGGGCTAAATCCATCAGGTGCTGCGATCGCACCCCATCTACAATCGATAGCTCGGTGGCCTGACCCCGGTCAATGTCGTTAACCCAGTGGTTGACGACTCGCACAAAGGGGGCAATGCGGCCATCGCTGTAGGTAGTGGGAAACTGAAGGCGATCGGGAACCTGTAGTTCTGCCAGGACTGCACCTCCTTTGCTGCCCCAGAGCTTAAAGCCGTGGACATAGTCGGTGAGGTTGTCGCTGCCCAGCACTAGGGTGCCCTCGTCACCATAGACCTCGACCCAGTGACCCCGCCCGGCATAAGTGACGGAGCTAATCGCCACCTGGCAAGGGGCACCTCTGGCCAAATCGAGCATCAAACTACAGGTGTCGTCGGCATCGACCGGTTGGAGTTGGCCAGAGGGGTCAGGCCGCTGGGGAATAGCGGTGCTGAGGCGGGCGCACAGCCGCTGGATGGGGCCAAACAGCCAGGTGATGTAGTCGAAGCTGTGGGAGGCAAAAGCCCCCAGAGCACCGCCCCCCTGGGCTTGGCGGGAGTACCAGTTCCAGGGGCGGCTGGGGTCGGCGCGGCCCGGTACGGTCCAGGTGATGTTGACGAAGCGCAGGTCGCCGACGTAGCCCTCGGCCAGCAGCTCGGCCAGGCGCTGCCAGGCGGGCACAAAGCGAAATTCAAAGTCCATGGTGGCAATGAGGTTGTGATCCCTAGCCGTCTTGGCAATCTCTTCGGCCTCGGCCCCCGACAGCGCCGTGGGCTTCTCCAGCAGCAGGTGCTTACCGGCTTCAAGAACGAGCTTGGCCTGGGAGTAGTGCAGAAAGGGCGGGGTAGCGACGGTCACCGCCTGCACCTGGGACAGGGCCACGATCGCCTCCACACTGTCGCAGCCGTAGGGAATGCCGTGCTCGGCGGCAATCGCCTGCGCTTTGGCCAGATCGCGGTGATACACCGCCACAACTTCGGTGCGATGGTGGGCCTGCAACCCCGGTATGTGAACCTTCTGGCCAAAGCCGGTGCCCACCACCGCCACCTGAATCGGAGTTTCTGTCATAGCGACCTCATCTTTGCCCTTTTCAATGCCGGGGGCCAACTAGATAGCCAGTGCCCTACCCCAGAGTAAGGGGCAAGCTGCGATCGCTACAATTAAACTGAGCAGTTTAGTTCTGGCCAAAATCTAAAAAGTTTTTATGCAGGTTCCTTTAATTGGTAAGGTGCGTCGTCCGCTGGTGTGGCTGTTGGCCGGGCTGGCGGCGGCGGCCGTGGTGGCGGGCTCGGTGGGGTTTGGGGTCTGGCGCAGTCGCCAGAGCGCTTACGATGTTGAGGCCTTTACGACGGCGGCGGCGATCGAGCCCTTGACGGTGCGGGTGGCGGCCAGCGGCACAGTGAGACCGGTGCAGACAGTCAACCTCAGCCCTGAGAATGCCGGTGTTTTGGAAGAACTCTTTGTGGAGCAGGGCGATCGCGTCGAGCCCGGCCAGGTGATCGCCCGCATGAGAAGCCGCGACACCGCAGCCCAGGTGACTCAAAACCAGGCCGCTGTGGCTGAGGCCGAGGCTGCTGTGGCCGAACTGCGCCAGGGCAGTCGCCCCGACGAAATTACCCAGGCGGAGGCGACCGTGGCGGCCAACCGCGCCCAAGTGCGCGACGCTCAGGCTCGGCTCGATCTCGCCACCAGCGATCTGGCTCGCCGCCAGCAGCTGTTTGACCGGGGGGCGGTGGCGGCGACGGATCTCGACACCGCCGCCCGCGAGCAGCGCAGTGCCCAGGCATCTTTAGAGCAGGCCCAGGCCCGCGTCACCGAGTCGCTGCGGCGAGTGGATGACCTGCGCAGTGGGCCGCGCCAAGAGGCGATCGCCCAGGCTGAGGCTCGCCTGGCCCAGGCCCGCGCCCAGCTCGATGGGGCTCAGATCCGCCAGGATGAAACCCTGATTCGCGCCCCCTTTGGCGGCATTGTCACCCAAAAGTTTGCTACCGAGGGCGCGTTTGTCACCCCCACCACCTCGGCCTCTGAGCTGTCGTCGGCCACCTCCACCGCGATCGTGGCGCTGGCCGAAGATCTGGAGGTGCTGGCCGAGGTGCCCGAGGCCGACATTGCCCTAATCGAGCCGGGGCAGGCAGTAGAAGTGGTGGCCGATGCCTTCCCCGATCAGACCTTTGCCGGTCGGGTCAAGCTGGTGGCCCCCGAGGCGATCGAGCGCCAG
>JANPIO010000109.1:0-11707 GCA_031425055.1 Phormidium sp. VAR_61_metabat_6 | reverse complement strand
GCGCCACCGCCTCTTTTACATCGGCGGGGTCACCCCGCTCCAGCAGCAGATGGGCCAAATCACGCCGATGCCCCAGGGCATTGCCCTCAATATTTCGCCGCAGCTCGGTTTCAGCCACGTCCCAGGCCGTAGTTTCTGGTCCCCCGCAGGGCTTCAATGCGAGCCAGGCCGTGGAGCGCTGCTGGCCCACCAACCTCGCGGTAGTGGTGTTTGGCGGTGCGGTAGTGGCCATTGACCGTGGCCAGCTCAGCCAGCTGAAGATGCGCTAGCGGATAGTCAGGAACTATTTGCAGCGCTTCACGGTAAAGGGCTCGAGCCATTTTGTGGTCGCCCCGCTGCATGTAGAACCGGCCCAAAAACACGCGGGCTTGGGCCGAACCGGCGGTATTGGCAGGTTCTTCTGCTGCGATCGCCCGCTGAAAATCCGCCAGGGCCAGTTCGTCTCGCCCCTGGGCTTCGTGGGTCAGCGCCCGCAGCGTCAGGCTCCCCAAGGTCGGATACTGCTCGGCTAAGGCATTAGCCAGGTTGGCGGCATCGTCGAGCTGTCCCATGGCCAGCTTCGACGTGATTACCAGTCCCAGAGCATCGGGGTTGCCGACGCTTTCTGCGAGACCAACAGCGGTTTCAAAGTCGTGCTGGGCCTCAGCAATTTTGGCCAAGGCCAGGGTTGCCCCAGCATTATCAAAGGGAAAATTTGCCAACGACTCTTGAGCCGTTTTTTCGGCCAGCAGATACCAGCTATTGTTACGCGTGGCCCGGGCCATTTGAATGTAGAGATTAGCCAGCACCGCCTGATCCAAACCATCCGTCGGGTTTTTTTGAATCTGGCCCTGATAGAACGAAATTGAATGCTCTAGGGTTTGCTGGTTTTGGCGAACCTCAGAACTCGCAAACGAGTAGGGGTAAGGGCTCTGGTGCCAAAACCCGGACCAGTGCCAGTCGGGTGCCTGGGTCAAGGCGACGGCCCCGATCGACAGCAGACCCATTACCCATAGCCGAGACGGATGCCCTCGCCTTAAGGGAGACATGATTGATTTGTTGATTGCCATGGCGATCGCTTTCTCTACTTATCCAGCGTTCTCTACCGATCCCATAGGCCAGCGCCATAACCTAAACTGCCGCTAACCCACTTGCAAAGCCGAAAGCTTGCAGGCAACCACCGCCGCTGTTCTCCCGGTTCTGGCGGAGACCGTAGGGCACTCTGCCAGAACCCCAAGCGTTAACCCTCCCCCGCTATTTTTGGGGAGGGCACGGGCGGCGGTTGGCAGAGTTCTAGTTAGCAGGTGCCAAGTAGGGGAACGATGGCTCCAGTGGGTCGTGGCCCTGGGCCGGGTTCCCAGGCGTTCCAAAGTAGGAGACGTTGTCGCTCGTCACTGCGCCGTCGGTGAGCACAGAGAGCGTGATATCGATCACGTCATCCATCAGCAGTCGTCCGGCAATAGGGCTGCCCTTGGCATTTAGGGCATTGGCATAACCACTAGGCCCGGTCGTGTCGATCCGCATGACATCGGGTAAAAACGCCTGGAGCAAAGCATCGGCTCTGGCGTCGCTATTGCCAAGTGCTAACAGAGTTTGTTTCGCTTCACCGATAATGGGGGCTGCTGCACTGGCTGCCGGTTCTTGGCCCTTGAGCGCTGCGGCCTCAAAGGCTGGGTCGACGCTGTTGAGGGTGTTTAAGAAGTCATTGGTGACAATCAGGCCCTCGTTCACTGCGGGGCGGGCCAAGCGTTCGACCTGATTAAACTTTTTGCTCCCTGGCAGCGTTACCGTCATCCACACATCAAAGGTTGTTGCATTGCTTGAGCCCTGTAAGAGGGCAATCGGCAGCTGAACGGCGATCGCATTGACGTTATACCCCTTAGCAAAGTCCACGGCTTCAGCGGCAGGGCGGAATCCAACCGCAGGCCCCTTGCCCAGTGCCCCAGCCCGCACCCGGAAGAACTGCTCTACATCAAAAAAGAACGGATCTTCGCGCAGCCCGGCGAATACCTGCACCGCTGAGTCATCTACGGTGCCGGAGTTTATGACGGGGGTCGCGTTCAGCGCGGTTGTGAGGCCGTTAATCTTGCGCTGCTTGCCGTCTTTTATGACGGTCAACGTGTAGGGTTGTTGGTTGCTGCCGTTCGGCGCCCCAAACTCAAACTCTAAAACAACGTCGGGTAACCCCGTCGGTGTCGCATCGTTGTTGTTAACTCGGGAAATATTAAACTTGTACTTCGCTCGGTTGCTGAAATAATATTGCTGCCCTGCCACCGAGCGGGGATTGGTGTCCATAATCAAAACCAAATTCTCTGGCGAAGCGGAGGGATTTTGATCTACTTCCCGAAACACGTACAAATCGGTCAAGTTCAAGTTGCGCCCTTTGATTTCCGACTCTCCGTCATCGTGGTCAGACGCGTTGACAAACACAGCGCCTGCGCCAACGGTGGCCGCCAGCCCTAGCACCACCCCAGCAGCATATAGGGCTTTTTTGAAGGTTTTGTTCATGGTCTTCATGGCAGGAATAATCCTTGATTGTTGGTAGGAATTACGAGGCTTTAGCCTAGGCATCTAATCTGTAGATTCTTAAGCTTGTTCAGTTGATTAAGCGACTGTCGGAGCGATCGCCTAGGCGATCATGCTGACCTCAGGGCTGAACGTCACGATTAAGTCGTTAAAGTCAAAATCTCCGGCATCCTCAAATAGCCACGTATTTCCCTCACGCTTAATGCGCGTTTGACCGAGGGCCGCATCGCCAACCGTCGCCAGGTTGTTGAGGTTGCCATCAATCAGCAATGCCGGCGCGTAGAAAGTTCCGCCAGGGAGGCTTAGGGTCACGTCGATACTTTGACTGTTGCCAACCATCAGTTCGATGCCGTCGATCAGATTGGCGGCAACGGCGGCCTCATAGCCTGCATCGCCGGGCAACAAGTCGTCCACCCGTCCTAGGGCATCGGTCTCATAAAAAGCCAGCACGTTATCAAAGAAGGCTTCACGGGAAAGTTGCTGGATAACGTTGACCGCCACGTTGCCATCAAAACCGGTCAGGTCAAACAGTTCGGGCAACGGTTCGACGGCGGGCGCTAAGGGCGCGGCCGTCAATCCCTGAAAACTGATCGTGTCGTCGGTACCGATTGCCCCCAGGCTGGTCGCGGCACCAGACCCAAGATTGAGGGCATATAAGGTCGAGTCAGACACCACAAACGCCGTGTTGTCTCCCGCTGGGGAAGACACGATTTCGAACCCGCCCAAAGTGGCGAGGTCAAAACCCAGCGCCCCGACCGTTTGCAACGTGCCATCGTTGGGCGGGTTTTGCAGCACCAGACTATCCAACCCAGTGTCAAGGTCAAAGAGCTGCGTCGCTGTAGTACCCGCAAACGAGTTGGTATAGGCAGCCCCAGTCACGCTGGGGTTAGCCCCAGCATTGGCATCCCCCGGGGCAAAGGCGAGGGTGCCATCGACAATCACCGCACCGGTATCGACGTTGATGCGGAAGCTTTGATCGTTCTCGCCCACCAGACGCAGGCGATCGGCTACAGGGTTAAAGTCAAAGCCCGAAATGGCCCCACCCTCAAAAGGCTGAGACAGGGTGCTGACTAGTGTTGCCTCGGCAACATCGCCCTTGAGCGCTAGGGTGTAGAGCTGGTTGGTAGTCGTGAGGCCGTAGAGCAATCCGTTGGCCGGACGCACATCAATGCCAATCAGGGTGCCTTCGATGCCAGTCACAGACAGTGTGGTTGTCTGGGCCAGATTATTCGTAGAAAACGACACCAGCTGATTGTCGTCGGTCAGACCCAACAGGTCGAAGGCTGCGGGCGGTGGCGGCGGCGCAATGGTTTGGGCACCGGTGAGGGCAATGGTGTAAGCACCGCTGGGGGCATCCTCTCCAGCAAACCCCGCTAGCGGAGAGCCTCCACCCGGCCCAGTGGGAAACAAAACACCGTCGAAGGAGGTGTCAGGGAAAATCTCCCCTGCTGCACTGATGGGGTCGTAGTCGAAGCCAGAGATGGCCAGGTAGTAGATGCCCGGAGTGAGCAGGCCTGCCCGCGATGGCAAGGTCGCCTGGGCCGAACCAAACAGATCGTCGTTGCCATAGACGCCATTGCCTGCGGCATCGAACAGAAAGAGTTGCGGATCTTCCAACAGAGTGGTCGGAATTCCCAGCGCATTGTCGATGGGAATTCCGAGTAGGGTTTCTGCACTTAGCGTCGTCGCTGAAAAGGGCTGATCGCCCGAAATAAAGATTTGGAAGAGATCGGCATCTCCGGAAAGGCTGCCAGAGATAGAGGCCAACGGCTGAACCAGATCAGCCGCGATGGAGATAGCCCCATCGAGAGCTTCTCCAGCATCATCGGCTTCAACAAATGAAAGGGGGGGCATGCAAACACTCCTACGAGTGGTATTTGGACAAGAGCGAGTGGTGTTTAGGCAGGGCCAACGTAACCCTACTTGGGTAAGGTTTTCATCCCTCTTACGAGTAAGCTTTCGAGCGCGGATTTAAATCTGGAAAGACGCAACAAAACTTTACAAGCTCACCTTGGAGGAATGCCGATACCTTTGGCTGGGGAAAAACTAAAGGATGACTTTGCACCGTCCGATGGGGATTTTGTAAACAGATGGTTGGATGTTTTTTATACAAAAAACCTGCGTGATTTTACGTGCCGATCAACCTAGCGCACCTCTTCATAAAATCGCTTTAGGGTAGTAGCGGGTACCCCAATGCCCCACAGCACCCCGATCATTAAATAGATGGTGTTGGCTTTTAGGCTTCCCCAGGCGGCCACCCGCCGGTCTGAGGATTGCACGACTCGACTGAGCTGGCACAGGCGGCCCTGGCGGCAAAGCTTCAGGCACAGGTCAGCTTCTTCCATAATTGGCAGGGCCGGGTCGAAGCCGCCACAGGCAATAAAATCGGCCCGACGGCAGAACATGACCTGGTCACCAAACAGCAGTCGTAGCCCACGCACAAACAAGTGAGGCCGAAACAGCAGCGGCGCGTAGTAGGTTTTAAGGGCGTTGTGCAGCGAAATGCCCCAGCGAGTTTTTTGCGGCCCGGCCATCAGGGAAATAAACCCGCCGCCTGCCACTGTCGGGTTGGCTAGGGTGCTTTCAACTACCTGTACTAGGTCGTCGGGAATGAGGGTGTCAGCGTGAAGAAAGCACAGCACGTCACCCTTGGCAGCAGCGGCCCCCCAGTTCATCTGCACCGATCGCCCTGGGGCGGGAGCCTCAAGCACCGTCAAGGGTAGACGATCGGCCCAGGCGCGGGCGATCGCCAGGGTGCGATCGCAACTCCCCCCGTCCACCAATAAAATTTCGCGCGGGGGTGGGTTGAGACCCTGCAACACATTTAGGGTACGGCCCAGACAGGCTGCTTCGTTCCAAGTGGGGATAATGATTGAAACTGGCATGACAAACCCCAAATATATAAACCCCAATACGGCATAACGTCGCCGCCTAAATGCAGAAACAACCACCCTCACTGGAGGGAACCTCAGTCTCCCAGGTGCTTTTAAGTTAGCTCTACGCTACGGCATCTCAGCTTTGGAAACCGTCAGAACAAAAGTTAGCCCAGACGTGGCACTGGGGCGATCATCGATGCTATATTAAGTATCGCGAATACGGCGGGTGTAGCCAAGTGGTTAAGGCAGTGGATTGTGATTCCACCATTCGTGGGTTCGAGCCCCATCATCCGCCCTTGTTGTACAGTGACACTTTATTTGTCATCAGTGACATATTGCTGTCGTCGAGACGCCTTGTTGTCGTTAAAGCGGCAGCGACAGGATAATTGTCGCTTACTGTACAGTGACATGTTGAACGACAGTTTATCTGTCCGTTGGTGAACTCCTAGCATTGCCCTTAACCTATTAGAGGTGCTGGGACGAACGCGATCGCTGTTGCCGCCCCATTTTCCGCAGACTGCGCCAAAAAAGCCTGGACTAGTCCAACTAGAGCAAAGGCGTACTTAACGCTAATTGGCCCAAAAATGATGGTTCCGACAACCCAGTCAGGCCAGTGTCAAGTTCACAGTTTAGTGCTAGGCAAAATCCGCTCTCTCTGTGCGGAATAGCCTGTCTTCGCCCTGTAGTTATCTTTGGCAAAGTTAAAGTTGAGTCACCCGCTCCCGGTACATCCATACCGGAGGGCGGGTTTTCCCAAGGAGATTCTGCTGGTTCTGCATGGTGGGCAGGCCTCGCCGTCGAGCCTTAAGGTAGTTGTCCTGAGGGCGATCGCTCCAGTTCTTCTTTGAGCAGGTTGTCGTAAATACGGGGCAGGCGGGCGGTCATGCTGTTTGACTCGATACCGTAGCCCAGGCTGGTCCAGGTGCCAGAGAGGCGGCGCAGCACCTCATCTAGGCGACCGTCGCGCAGAGCACTGGGAATATCTAAGTCCCAGACGGAGGTGTCTCTGAGCCAGTGGTAGACCACCAGATCTTGCGATTCGGGGTCAAAGCTGTAGTCGCCCCAGGAACTGAACCAGCTAGAGGACTTGGGATGGTATTGGCGGGCTTTTTCTTGCCAGGTATCGGTTAAAAACTGGTAGCGTCCGGCAGCAGTGGTGCACTGGCCTTGGTTAGGCCCGGTCACAATTTCAGTACAGATATTGGGGTGGCGGTTGAGTTGCTGCACCACGTCGCCGCCGTAAAGCACGTTGTAGGGCTGACTGGTGTTTGACTCGGCGGCAGAAATCGTGCGCATCAGGGCGCGAATGTAGGGGTCACCCCCGGACATGGCCAGCGGCTCAGGATGGCTGACCCATACGGTCTCTTGAATTTGTCGCAGCGAAGCATGGGGTAGCGATCGCACCCCCCCCACCCCTGCACCGAGCAGCAGCAGGGCCATAAACACCGCTCGCCGCTGCTTCGCCTTCTGAATGCGGCGCTGCCGGGCAAGGATGGGAGAGGGGCTAGAGGGGAGTGAGGTCACAGGCAGCGGCATGATTCAGGAACAGGGAACTAGATGCACCAGCAGGGCAAGTGACCTTCACTGTCCCTGCCTCAGGTGCAAAATCTAGACCATCGTCATGGTAGCTTATCGGCCCAGAAACCTGAGCTGGGGTGCGGCCCCTAACGATCTACCGACCCCATAATGATGTCGATGCTGCCCAGAATGGCCATAATATCGGCCACCTTTACTCCCTTCAACAGGTGGGGCAAAATTTGTAGGTTGTTAAAGTCAGCGGCCCGCACCTTAAAGCGCCAGGGGAAGATATTGTCGTTGCCCATAATGAAAACACCTAGTTCTCCCTTGCCGCTCTCTAGGCGCACATAGTGCTCCCCAGCGGGAATTTTGAAGGTAGGGGCAATCTTTTTGCCAATGAACTGATACTCAAAGCTGTTCCACTCTGATTTAGGACCTTCGGCCATGCGCTTGGCCTCAAGGTTCTCAAAGGGGCCACCCGGAATCTGGGCACAGGCCTGCCGCAGAATTTTGACGGACTCTCTCATCTCGCGAATGCGGACTTGGTAGCGGGCCATGCAGTCGCCAGCGGTTTCGTACTGGATATCCCAATCAAAGTCGTCGTAGCATTCGTAGTGATCGACCTTGCGCAGATCCCACTTGACGCCAGAGCCGCGCAGCATGGGGCCTGAGAGCCCCCAGGAGATCGCTTCGTCGCGGGTAATGGTGCCAATGCCCTCAATGCGGCGGCGAAAGATGGGGTTGTTGGTGATTAGCTTTTCGTACTCGTCGACTTTGGGCAAAAAATAATCGCAAAAGTCGAGGCACTTGTCGAGCCAGCCGTAGGGGAGGTCAGCAGCCACGCCGCCAATGCGGAAGTAGTTGTTGTTGACCATGCGGTAGCCGGTGGCGGCTTCCCACAGGTCATAAATCATCTCCCGCTCACGGAAGATATAGAAGAAGGGTGTCTGAGCGCCCACGTCGGCCAGAAAGGGGCCAAGCCACAGCAGGTGGTTGGCAATGCGGTTGAGCTCCAGCATGATGACGCGAATATAGCTGGCCCGCTTGGGCACTTCGATGTTGGCCAGCTTTTCGGGGGCGTTGACGGTGATGGCTTCGTTGAACATGCCCGCCGCGTAGTCCCACCGGCTCACGTAGGGCACAAACATAAGGTTGGTGCGGTTTTCAGCGATTTTCTCCATGCCTCGGTGCAGGTAGCCAATCACCGGCTCGCAGTCGAGCACGTCTTCGCCGTCGAGGGTGACAATTAACCGCAGCACCCCGTGCATGGAGGGATGGTGGGGCCCCATGTTGAGCACCATGGGTTCGGTCTTAGTTTCAATAATCGACATAGGGGCTACCCAATCGTCAAAATCTAGTTCTGCTGTATCTTTGAGTATCTTAATGGGTATCGCCTCAGTTGGCATACGAAGCAGGGATTGAGATTGCTGATGGCAGAGCCAGAGTTTTATCATGTGCCGGTATTGCCTGAGGCAGTACTCGAAGGGCTTAATATTCAGCCCGGTGGGCGGTATCTAGACGCGACTGCCGGTGGCGGCGGCCACAGTCGACTGATGCTTGAAGCTGATCCCACCGTGAGGGTGGTGGCGGTGGATCAGGATGCGGCGGCGATCGCGGCTACCCAGGCCAACCTGGCCAAGTTTGGCGACAGAGTTTCGCTGTGGCACGGCAACTTTGCCGACTTTAACCCCTCGGGAAATCTGTTTGACGGCGTTTTGGCTGACCTCGGGGTAAGCTCGGTGCAGCTCGATGTGGGCGATCGCGGCTTTAGCTTTCGCCAAACTGCCCCCCTTGACATGCGTATGGATCCGCGTCAAGACCTCACCGCCGCCGACATCGTCAACCACTGGGACGAAACCGAGCTAGCCAATTTGATCTATACCTACGGTGAAGAGCGCCTCTCTCGCCGGATTGCCCGCAAAATTGTTGACCAGCGCCCCTGGCAGACCACCACCGATTTGGCTGAGGCTATTTCCTACTGCGTGCCGCGCAGCTATCGCTACGGTCGGATTCATCCGGCCACTCGCACCTTTCAGGCGTTGCGAATTGCGGTCAACCAGGAGTTGAAAGTTTTAGAAACCCTGCTGAAGGTCGCGCCTACCTGGCTAGCCCCTGGTGGACGTCTGGTGATGATCAGTTTCCACAGTCTGGAAGATCGCCTGGTTAAGCACACCCTAAAAGACTCTCCTGACCTCAAGGTAATTACTAAAAAACCCGTGATTGCCACTGAGACCGAAGTGAGCCAAAACCCTCGGGCCCGCTCGGCTAAGCTGCGGGTGGCCGAGCGCGTTGTGGCGCTGTAGCCTAGCGCTTCAAGCTGCGATCGTTACGTTTATTGCTGAAGAAGCTGCCCTAAACGTAGCCGAGGTAACAATCGCGCAATCCAGGGTAAAGATTAAAATTAATTCGCAAGAAAAAGACTTGCCTCACAGTTCCTTCATATAGGATGAAAAGGTGGGAAAAGGTTCCTGCGCAAATTTCAATCCTCTTATAAGAAACCACCATGAACACCCTGAGCGACAAAGGCTACTGCTTTTCCGTACTTCCTGGAACTCGTGATCATCGGGGCTTTTTTATTCAAGATACAACCTACGAACTAGTCGATGTCAGTGCAGCAGGCTGGGCGCGCATCTGTTTAGATAGCTCTGCTTGCTACTACGTAGATCCTGCCAATATCAAAGCCTTTTGTTAGTTCGATTGGGTCTAAGTTCAACCTGAACTCTGACCTTAGGTAGAGTTGATGCTAGATGGATCTGGCTTTGCCTTTGGTTTGAGTAAATGTGTGAGGAAATCGTTATTTCACCCATAATTCTTGCAAAAGATCATTCACCATCATGAACGCTGCAACCCGAGTTTTTTCTGTGTACGTGTCGGACTTCGCTATTGAGCTTCGAGATGATGGCAATCAATACTCTGGGGATGGGCGACTAGTTTGTAGGCAGCGCAACTACGACAGTCTGTTTAAGTTTGCTAAAACTATGGCGCTTAACCACGCTGTTCCTCTCCGGGACTATACCCGCTCAGAGGCTCAATACCAGTATTAGGTAGACGAGCGTTACGTTTCGTGATTCGTTCTATGCCTACTAAAGAGCGGTTGAAAAGCGCCTTGCTCTGGCTTGATTCACCTGAAGATCTCCCCCGTCCGCTTCTAGTGGGCAGGGGAGATCTTCAGGTTGCGACAAAGGACTGGATGATGTCGAGTCTAGAGGCGCAATGGGTCTCTCCTGGATAGGTAAACCTGGCGGACGTAGAGACTGATACCAAATCCGAGTCCCATAGCCCTGCTTCCCAAAAGGCCAAACTGTAGGGGCGTAGCCGAGCCAGAGGCTCTATGGCATTCGCCCAATACTAGCTGAATTGCTAGATTGAGAATTGCTGATTAGTGCGAGCCCATCAAGCAAAGATGCCATGCCTCTCCTTCTAGCTGACACTGTCCGGGCGATCGCTGAGTTTAAAGCGATCAGACGGCAGAGCCTACAGGCAGCGTACATGGCGCGCTCGCCTTCAATTCTCTCCCGTATTTCCTAGGCAGCTTCGACTTCAGCTTCTAGCCCAGCAATGTAGCCGTCGATCGAGTGGTCGCTAAAGCGGCGGCTGAGCACCTGCCAAGTCCAGCGAGAGCCTAGCTGGATGGCTTTTTCCACATGGTCATAGCCCTGCCAGGTGCGGGGAATACGGGTAACAATATCCCAGCCGTAGACAAAGCGATAGCTGTTGGGAATGCGACCGTTGTATGACTCGACCATGGCGTCGTTGCCTACCCGAGGAGCGCCAAAGGTGTACACCTCAAAGCTGAGGTCGCGCTTGGTTCCCAAGTTGTACTGAATGTCGAGGGCGGCGATGGTGGCCAGCGCCCCACCTAGACTGTGGCCGGTGACGATCACGTGCTGGCCCACAAACTTAGCCATCGCATCGAGAAGCTGCTGACGCACGGCAAAGTAGGCCGACATAAATCCCTGGTGAAACTTCACCTCGGTATTGCCGTCCCCGTAGGGGTAGACCTGCTGGCGAAACTGAACGTTGTTCATCCAGTCGATGGATTTGTCAGAGCCGCGAAAGACAATAAAGAGGCGATCGCTGGTCATCTCATTCAAAATCGACACCTGGGTGTCGGTAAAGCCATTGTCCTGGCTTTCTACAAACACTGGCTCAATGTCGGGATAGCCCGAAAACCGCAGGCCGCTAAAGTCGCGGTAGACCTCCTGGCACAGGCGAGCACATTTAAGAGCAACGGCGTAATCGACCATTCGGTATTCCTCCAATAAGGGCTTGGGTTTCCTTAAAATATCTCAGAGGAGTGGCTGAAACTCCTGCTGTACTGCCTAGGGTGCAGGCACCGACCACCAAGCGAGGGCATAGGGCTGGATGGGTTCGCTGTGAGCCTGCTGCTGATAAATAACTCTCAGTTTGTACCGACCCGTTTCCGGAATTTGATAAAAAATGTGTTCAACGCTGTCGACCTCGCTCACCGAAGACCACACACTCTTGGTGATGTCGTCTTCGTCGGCGGGCATGAGGTAGATATCGAGGTTGTTGAGGCCCTTGTCGTTAAAGCCTTCGCCCAGATCGTAGAGGCCGTTGCTGTTGGCATCGACCAGCTCCACAACCCGCTCCCATGCCAGCGTAGCTGACAAAAAGCTGCCCGCTGCCAGGGCATTGGCAAATTCGTAGTCTTGCACCGTGGCGGGCTTGGCCTCCAGCTCGGCAAAGTTCCAGCCAATGGCGGGGATGGCCTGGTCGGGGCCAGTGGCCCCAGGGACTAGCTGCTGATAGGCGCGGTAGGCGTTGAGATGGCCAGTGCCCAGGTC